>NZ_QRKJ01000016.1:0-61056 GCF_003471905.1 Collinsella sp. AM16-21 | reverse complement strand
GAATGGCCTATTTGCTCAATGTGTTCGGCTGAGATCGGAAATCAACCGGCTTAGGCGCGAACGGAATCTCGTTAATTCCGAAAATTATGTATAATTCCAATATAAACTGGAATCGAACGAAAATAATGGAAATGAACGAAGCGCTAATCTACTTACAAGAAGCACTAGGCCTCTCCGCCAAGGCCAGAACTTGGCCTGGATCCGCACGCTTGCCGCTGTATCTGCGGGCGATTGAGGTCCGCGCTGTTGACGCAAACGGTTTTTCGTTTTTGCTTGCAAGTTTGCCTACTGGCGTCGGGCTTCCCGAGGCTAAGAGGGTCTATAGTCAGCTAGCCTTGCGTGCGGAGACTCCTGTTGTCGTTTCGTTTCCTGATGCCGATGCACGTCAGCGCAAAGCATTGGTCGCACAAGGGATTCCGTTTGTTTGCCCCGGCAGACAGGCTTTTCTTCCATTTATGGGCACGGCCTGTACGGAGAGGGGCAGTGTCCGGTTTCGCAATCACGCGACCAAGATGTCACCCAACGCGCAGGCTGCCGCAATCTGGGGAGCAGCCCAGGAGCCATATCGTCCCTATGACCTTTGTCGTGCGCTTGGGATCTCGGCAAGCCGCGCGAGTGAGGCCATAACCGAGCTTGTTGACAGGGGGCTCGCGAGACGCGAGCGTCGCGAGCGACGTGTCTTCGTGTTCCCTGCTGCCGTTGATCTTCTGCTCAGCGAGCACATGGCAGAGCTCTCCTCGCCTGTCTCGAATGTCTTTTTTGCAAGGAAGACGCAGCAGATCGACTATCTTGTTGACGCCGGGGAGACGGCGCTCGCTGCGCGTTCGATGCTCGCTGCGCCGGGCATGGAACAAAAGGCCGTCTTAAGAAGTGCATGGCGTCAACTGAGCGACCTCGAAGTCGCAGACGGGGAGTTGCCGGATAACGAAACGGCGATAATCCAAGTGTGGCGCTATGCGCCCGTGTTTGCCGGCTCCTCCCGTGTCGACGACATTTCGCTTGCGCTATCTTTGGCGGCAATCGACGATGAGCGAATTCAGCTCGAAGTCGATCGCATGTTTGGAAAGGAATATCCATGGCAAGAAGCGCTGTAGAAGGTCTCCAAGAATTTCAGCAGCATATGCAAGAAGCTGCAGGATCGTATGCCCTTATCGGCGGCACGGCATGCGACATTTTGCTCGCGGAGGCGGGGCTTTCGTTCAGGGCGACTCACGATTTTGATGTGGTAATTGTCGCCGATGACCGGTTGCCTCAGACGGCGGAAGCCATATGGACTTTGGTGCGTGATGGCGGCTACCGCTGCGGCTGGGGTGAAGGTAAAGGCTCATGTTTTTATCGGTTTACAGAGCCTAAGAGGCCGGGTTACCCCCATATGATCGAACTCTTCGCGAAGTGCCCCGACTTTCTAAAGGGTCGTGAGGGGATTGATGTGGTGCCAATTCACGTTGATGAAAACATAAGCAGTCTGTCGGCAATTTTGTTGGACGATGCTTACTACAGCTTGTTCCTTCAGGGAATTCGGACCGTAGGCGGCGTTTCGGTTCTGGGTACGGAATACATTGTCCCATTCAAAGCGAAGGCGTATCTCGACCTAAAAGCTAGAAGGGAAGCGGGGGAGAACGTTGATTCGAGGAAGGTAAAAAAGCATAAACGCGATGCGCTGAGGCTTGCTCAGCTGCTTGGCGAGTCGGAAGGTGTCGACCTGGGCGGAGAACTGAAGGACGATATGCTTGCGTTTGTCAAAGATTGTGAGGTAGGCGACGTCAATCTGAAACAGATCGGGGTTGCGGGCGTAACGATGGTGCAGTTGCTCGAGACGATGAAAGCAACATATGGCTTGATTGGTTGAGTGGGGTTACGTGGCCCGGACGGTGCAGTCTAGCTGCGTTGTCCGGCGTACGAGCTCGCTAATCGGCTATTATTTGTTCAGACAACTTGAGTTGTAGAGGAGTGACCGGCGATGGTGCAGGGCGCCAAACATATGAAGAGCAGTAACGCCGCGGACAACGGCGGCTCAAGCCCTCAGCCCAAACCTCAACCAAAGCCTAAGCGCCGTCGCAAGCGACTGCCGCGTTGGGCCGACCGGCTCATCACCATCGTTATCATCCTTATTGGCGTGGGCCTTATGACCTGGCCGTGGATCTTGGACCGGCTCGAGGCCTCGGGCGTGTTCAACCAGATCAGCACCGTGTCTAGCACCGTGGATGCGCTCTCGGAGGAGGAGCGCGAGCGCATCTTGCTCCAGGCGCGCTCTTATAACGAGCAACTTGCCGGCGAGGCCACCGAGCTTCCCGCCGACCAGATTGAGCCCTACGCCCAGCAGCTCATCTTTGACCGCGACCCCATGATGAGCTGGGTCGAGATTCCCTCCATTGACGTGAGCATGCCTATCTACCACGGCACGAGCGAGGAGGTCCTTATGGCGGGCGTCGGCCACCTAGAGGGCACGAGCCTGCCGGTGGGCGGCACCTCGACGCATTGCGTGCTCACCGCGCACTCGGGCATGCGCAACCTGAGCATGTTCGACGACATCCATTCGTTGGAGCCGGGCGACCTGGTGCTGCTGCACACCATGAACAAGACGCTCGCCTATAAGATGGTGGACTCCGAGGTCGTGCTGCCCGAGGAGATGGAGTCGCTGACCATCGAGCCGGGCGCCGACAAGGTGACGCTCGTCACCTGCACACCCTACGGCGTGAACGACCATCGCCTGCTGGTGCATTGCGTGCGCACCAAGTACAACAAGAAGGACGTCGACAAGCAAAAGTCGCTGGCCGGCCGCCACTGGGGCAAGCGCGAGTTTGCCGTGCTCATTGTGGTCGTGGCCATTGTGCTGTTGCTGCTGGACATCGTGATTCACGCGGTCCGCAAGCGCCGCAAGGCCAAGGCCTCGGCATAAGACATTCTTCAGAACCACCACAATGGGGACAGGCACCTTTGTGGTGGTCGGGACTTCCAAACCATCACAACATTCGATGAAAATCGCGATTTTGACGAAAAACATCGAATGTTGTGATGCTTTTCGTTGTGGGCGAGACGGTTTTCGCTATGGACGGTGCGGTTTCGCTGCAGAACCGCCAGCCCGCCGCCTGCCAGTCCGCCGTCCTCGTTACGTTTTCGCTGCATTTGGGTAAAGCGCCTGCTCCAAGCCGGCGTTGCCTTGTATACTAGAGCGGTTTAACTGTTATGCGGAAGGGAGCGCCTATGGCACTCAGCGAGAAAGACGTGCGCGGCATCGCCGAGTACGCAAAGATCGCACTGACCGATGACGAGCTCACCCAGATGACGTCCTACATGAACGACGCCGTCCAGATGCTCGAGCCCGTCCTGCAATATGACTTGCCCGACGTGGAGCCCACGTTCCATCCCATCGGAAGCCTGTCCAACGTGATGGGCGACGACCTGCGCGAGCCCGAGCGCGACCTGCCGCTCGACGTTGCGCTCGAAAACGCCGGCAGCGCGCGCGACCGCTACTTCCGCGTGCCGTCCATTTTGGGAGAGGGGGAGAGCGAGTAATGGCGCAGAGC
Organism: Collinsella sp. AM16-21; assembly: GCF_003471905.1. Taxonomy (NCBI): domain Bacteria; kingdom Bacillati; phylum Actinomycetota; class Coriobacteriia; order Coriobacteriales; family Coriobacteriaceae; genus Collinsella; species Collinsella sp. AM16-21. The sequence continues at coordinate 57,529 of NZ_QRKJ01000016.1, read as the reverse complement.
TTCGATTCCCTTACCGCCGCCCAGATCGCCGCGGGCGTTGCCGCCGGCGACTTTACCGCTACCGAGGTGGCCCAGGCCTCTCTCGCCGCCATTGAGGCGCGCGAGGGCGGGGTCCAGGCATTCCTGCAGGTGTCGCCCGAGCTTGCGCTCGAGGCCGCCGCGCGCGTGGATGCCGACCGTGCCGCAGGCAAGCCGCTGCCCCCGCTCGCGGGCGTGCCGCTGGCCATCAAGGACAACATGAACCTCGTGGGCACGCGCACCACCTGCGCTTCCCGCATGCTCGAGAACTACCAGAGCGTCTACACCGCCACCTGCGTCCAGCGCATGCTCGACGCCGGCTGCCTGCCCATGGGTAAGGCCAACATGGACGAGTTTGCCTTTGGCAGCTCCACCGAGAGCTCGGCGTTCCACCGCACCAACAACCCCTGGGATACCGAGCGCGTGCCCGGCGGCTCTTCGGGCGGCTCCGCTGCAGCCGTCGCCGCGGGCGAGGTCGCGCTCTCGCTGGGCTCGGACACCGGTGGCTCCATTCGCCAGCCGGCGTCGCTGTGCGGCGTGGTGGGCTTTAAGCCCACGTATGGCGCAGTGAGCCGTTACGGCGTGGTTGCCTTTGGCTCGTCGCTCGACCAGGTGGGCCCCTTTGGCCGCACGGTCGAGGACGTCGCGCTGGCTATGAACGCGCTTACCGGCGCGGGCCACGATCCGTACGACTGCACCAGCCAGGATTGCGCCGTCGACTTTACCGAGCATCTCAACGACAGCATCGAGGGCAAACGCGTGGGCGTCATCCCCGCGTTTATGGAGGCTGAGGGCCTGACGCCCGAGGTCAAGGCCGCTGTTCAGCGCGCCGCCCAGGAGCTGCAGAACCAGGGCGCCGAGCTGGTCGAGGTCGACCTGCCGCACCTGGACGCCGCCATCGCCGCCTACTACGTCATCGGCCCGGCCGAGGCGTTCTCCAACTTGGCCCGCTTCGACGGCATTCGCTACGGCTATCAGGAGGAGGGCTGCGCCAACCTGTCCGACCAGAGCTCGCTTTCGCGCGCCCACGGCTTTGGCGCCGAGGCCAAGCGCCGTCAGATGCTCGGCGCCTACCTGCTGAGCTCGGGCGTGTACGACAAGTATTACTACGCCGCGCAGAAGGCCCGCACGCTCATCACGCAGGACTACGACGCCGCGTATGCCAAGGTGGATACCATCCTCATGCCCGCCTCGCCGCGCACGGCCTTTAAGTTTGGCGAGATCAGCGACCCCACACAGATGTACCTTTCGGACCTGTACACCATCTCGCTCAACATTTGCGGCAACGGTGGTATCTCGGTGCCGCTGGGCCTGGGCGAGGACAGCAAACTGCCCGTATCTGCTCAGCTGGTGGGGCCTGCCTTTAAGGACCGTCAGCTGCTCACGTTTGCCCGCGCCCTGGAGCGCGGCTTTGCCGATGCCGCCACGGGTGCGCCCGCGCTTTCTGTCGCGCCCGATTTTGCCGGGAAGGGAGGCGAGCTGTAATGAAGGAGCTTTCCGAGGTCCTGCAGGATTGGGAGGCCGTGATCGGCCTGGAGATCCATACCGAGCTCACCGCACTCGATACCAAGATGTTCTGCAACTGCAAGCTCAGCCACGATGACGAGCCCAACGCCAACGTGTGCCCGGTGTGCCTGGGCCTGCCCGGCGCCCTGCCGGTGCCCAACAAGCGCGCCATCGAGAGCATCGTCAAGGCCGGCCTCGCCACCAACTGCGAGATTCAGCGCCACTCGATGTTCTACCGCAAGCACTACTTCTATCCCGATATGGCCAAGAACTTCCAGACTACGCAGGGTCCGGTCGCTTTTGCCATGTACGGTCACCTGGACCTGGACGTGACCGGTCGCGGTGCCGCCGAGCGCCCCGACTGCGCGTTTGGCGAGGCCGAGGCCCAGAGCCTGGCGAGCGCCTCGGCCAACGCCGAGGGCCTGTCCACGTCCATGACGTCGACCATGCGCGAGGGCAATCAGCGCGCCGGTCATCTGGCCAGCTATGATGCGTCCAACCTGCAGATGCCCGAGCGCCGCGAGGACGGTTCTTACACGGTGCCCATTCGCATCCTGCGCATCCACATGGAGGAGGACGCCGCCAAGATGGTCCACGTGGGCGGTGCCGAGGGCCGCATTACCGCCGCTGCCGAGTCGCTCGTCGACTACAACCGCTGCGGCACGCCGCTCATTGAGCTTGTCACCGAGCCCGATCTGCGCACGCCCGAGGAAGCGCGCCTGTTTATGGAAAAGCTCCGTCGCATCTTTGTGACGCTGGGCATTTCGGATTGCTCCATGGAGAAGGGCTCCATGCGCTGCGACGGCAACGTGTCGCTGCGCCGCCGCGGCGAGACCAAGCTGGGTACCAAGACCGAGCTCAAGAACCTCAACTCGTTTAAGAGCCTGCACGACGGCCTTGCCTACGAGATCTGCCGCCAGGCCGAAGTGCTCGAGGAGGGCGGCATCATCTACCAGGAGACCCGCCACTGGGAGCCCAGCCGCAAGCGCACCGTGGTCATGCGCGTCAAGGAGACGGCTGACGACTACCGCCTGTTCCCCGATCCCGACCTGGCGCCGTTCGATCTGGACGACGAATTCATCGACCGCTGCCGTGGTGAGATTCCCGAGCTGCCCGATGCCAAGCGCGCCCGCTTTGAGGCCGACTTTGGCATTAAGGCGGCCGATGCCGAGCAGATCGCCGGCGACCCGGAGTTTGCCGATTTCTTTGAGGCGGCCGCTGCCGGTATGGCTGGCAAGGAAGCCCAGACGGTTGCAAACTTGCTGGTCAACGAGATGATCGCCTACCTTAAGGGTGCGGGCGTCTCGCTGGCCGAGTCCGGTATTGCACCGGCTCAGGTGGCAGCCCTCGCCAAGCTGCTGGCGACCGATGCCATCAGCTCCAACCAGGCACACGAGGTCTTTGAGGCCATGGCCCAGACCGGCGACGACCCCAACAAGATTGTCGACGAGCGCGGTATGCGTCAGGTGAGCGATGCCGGCGCGTTGCAGCCGATCGTGGACGAGGTGTTGGCAAACTGTGCCGAGCAGGCACAGCAGTATCGTGACGGCAACCAGAAGGTCATCGGCTTTTTGGTGGGTCAGTGCATGAAGGCAAGCCGCGGCAAGGGCAACCCGAAGCTCTTCAACGAGTTGCTGAGAACGTCGCTCTCGTAAGCGGGAACCCGGGAGCCCCGGCAGGGCGGGTGCTTCCTCAAAATTTCAAACAGTCCTGCGCAAGACGAAGGCCACATTAAGTGGCCTTCTTTGCGTGCGGAACTCATTTTGAGCAAGCACCCGCCCTGCCGGGGCTCCCGGGTCCTGCAACGACTCGGCCGTTCGGGTCAGGCGGGGCTGAATGGAATTTGGTGAATGAGGGTGCCGTTGGCGCCTTCATTCTTTATATATGTTGGGAGCGCCAAGCGGTGGGGGTGGTGCCGGTGTGTTGCTTGAAGGCTTGGGCGAAGGCGGCCTGCTGAGGGTAGCCGAGACGCTCTGCCACCTGCGCTATCGTGAGCGCGCTATCGGCCAAAAGGTCCTGTGCTCGCTCCATACGGCGTCTGCGGATGTAGGCGCCCAGGGACTCGCCAGTTTGGGCCTTAAAGGTGGCGCATAGCTTGGAGCGGCTTGTGTAGAGCCTCTCGGCCACCTCGTTGATACCCACATGTTTGCCCTTGTCGAGCGAGTGTTCTACAAGGCTCGTCGCCTCCTCGGCAATGGTCACGCTGGCGCGTGTGTCTGCCGCCCGCCGCGCCTGCTTGTGGGCCGCGCGCGAACAGGCGAGCTCCGCGACCATGGTCTCCACGATGCCTTGCATATAGACGTGTCCGCCTACGGTGCGGGCGCGGTCCTCGTTAATCCGGCGCAGCGTGTGGCAGATGGCAGACGTCGCCTCCTCGTGCCACGACTCGGCAAACGCCTCAAAGACTCCCGCGAACTCAGTGGGATACCGATGCTCCAGCTCGTCAAAATACCCGGGCAAAAAGAGCACCGAGCGCGAGTGATAAAGCTGCCCTGCAAACAGCGGACTTAGTTCCTCGCCGCAGATATCTTGGATAAAGCTGCACACCGCGCTGTTCGGCCACGGTCCATGCAAGGGTTTAAGGTTCGCAGGCGTTATGCCAGCCTCGGGCATGCATATAAGTGTGGGCGCGCTGACCTCGCTCACGCAGGCGTACGGTTCGGGTGTGTATTCGGCCAGGTACATATCGTGCATCGGGGTAATGAAATGCTCCATAACGATGCAGGCGGGGGAGAGAGGCATGATCCATGCGCGTCCGTGCGCCCGATCGTTTGCCACCTCGCCGGTAAAGACGGCGCCCTTGCCGGTAAGCTCCAGGCCAAACTGCTCAAACTGCGGTGCGTAGAGCTCGGTTATGTCGGTCGCTGCCCGCCGTATTTGCAAAAGCGTCCCTTTCCTTTGCAGAAACGTCCACGCCTAGCTCGATTGTGAGCCATGGCTAACACATCAATGATAAGTTCATTACGGTTAACTCTCAAGCCGTTAGAAAGGAATCTCATGGCAAAGGGATCAAAAAAGGAAGGCGGCGGTATCGGCGAGCTGCTTGCATATGCCGGCGACCGTAAATTCCTAACATATTTGGGCATGGCCCTCTCGGCGCTCTCGCAGCTGCTGAGCTTTGGCCCGTACGTGTGCATTTGGCTTGTCGCGCGCGATCTGATCGCCGTGGCACCTAACTGGAGCGAAGCCTGCGATATCGCGATGTATGGTTGGTGGGCCGTCGGTTTTGCCCTGGTGAGCATCGTGATTTATTTCGTGGGGCTCATGTGCACACACCTATCCGCGTTTCGTTGCGCGTCCAATATCCGCAAGGCTACGAGCGAGCATCTGCTTAAGCTGCCGCTCGGCTACTTTGACACGCACGCCACCGGTGAGCTGCGCCGTATCGTAGACGGATGCGCCGCCTCAACCGAGACACTGCTCGCGCACATGCTGCCCGATATCGCCGGCGCCACCGCCATGGTCGCAGGTCTGCTCGTGCTGCTTTTCGCCCTCGATTGGCGCTTGGGCGCGGCATGCCTTATCTCGGTCGTCGTTTCGCTTGGCGCCATGGCCGCCATGATGGGCGGCAAGGGCGGCGAGTTTATGAAGGCCTACATGGGCGCGCTGGTCAAGATGAACAAGACCGGCACCGAATACGTACGCGGTATCCCCGTGGTCAAGGTATTCCAGCAGACGGTCTACTCCTTTAAGGCCTTCCACGATGCGATCGCCGAATACGCCGACATGGCGCAAAGCTATGCGGGCACGTTCTGCCGAGGTCCACAGGTGCTCAACCTTACCGCGCTCAATGGTCTTGTGGCATTCCTTTTGCCCGTGGCGTTGCTGTTGGTGCCGGGCGAGACGGACTTTGCACGCTTTATGACCAACTTCACGTTTTACGCGATCTTTTCGGCCGTGGTGCCGACGGCCATGACCAAGCTTATGTTTGTGGGCGAGGCGTCTCAGATGAGTGCCGATTCGCTGGCGCGTATCCGAAGCGTTATGGATTCCAAGCAGCTCTCCGTGCCTGCCCAGCCCAAGCATCCTGTTGGTAGCGATGTGCGCTTTGAGGACGTGAGCTTTACCTACGAGGGTGCCGAAGCGCCTGCCGTCGATCATGTGAGCTTTAGCGTTCCCGCAGGTAGCACCCTTGCGTTGGTTGGTCCCTCGGGCGGCGGTAAGTCAACCTGCGCAAGCCTGATCCCGCGTTTTTGGGATGTTTCCGCGGGTCGCGTGCTCGTAGGCGGCGTAGACGTTCGCGACATGGATCCCCACGAGCTTATGGACCAGGTTGCCTTCGTGTTTCAGACCAACCAGCTGTTCCGACAAACACTTGCCGACAACGTGCGCGCCTCCAAGCCCACGGCCACTGACGACGAAGTGCGCGCGGCCCTCTCCGCGGCCCAGTGCGACGATATCGTGGCCAAGCTTCCACAGGGCATCAATACCATGCTCGGCCCCGGCGGAGCATATCTTTCGGGCGGCGAGGTCCAGCGCGTGGCACTCGCCCGCGCGATCCTTAAAGACGCGCCTATCGTGGTGCTCGATGAGGCCACGGCGTTTGCCGACCCCGAGAACGAGGCGCTCATCCAGCGCGCCTTTAGCAAGCTGGCGGCGGGTCGCACGGTCATTATGATCGCGCACCGGCTTTCGACCGTGGTGGGGGCCGACAAGATCGTGGTGCTCAACCAAGGTAGCGTGCAGGAGGCCGGCACCCATGCCGAGCTGCTGTCCCAAAAGGGTCTATACGCCAAGATGTGGGCTGAATACGAACAGGCCGCGAGCTGGAAAATCACTGCAGCGACCGCGGATGCCGCCGTCACGAAGGGAGGCGAGGCCTAAATGTTCGCCTCATTCCAAAAGAAGTATTTCCTATCCGATAAAGGCGTCGCCGGCGTAAAACGCGGCATTTTCTGGACCACGCTCACCAATCTCATTACCATGGCCGGCATGGGCTTATTGTTCCTGGTCATGGCCGGTTTTGTCGAGCATCTTGCCAGCGGGGCCGATCTGCCGGGCGCACTGCCCATTGTGGGTGGTCTTGTTATCTTTTTTGCGCTGCTCTTTGCCTCTAATTGGCAGCAGTACTATTACACGTACTGCATCTTTTACGAGGAGTGCGGCAAACAGCGCATGGAGATCGCCGAGCGCTTGCGCAAACTGCCGCTGTCGTTTTTTGGTCGTCGTGATCTGGCCGATTTGACCGAGACCATCATGGGCGACGTTCAGACCATGGAGCATGCTTACAGTCATGTGCTGGGAGAGCTCTGGGGCGCCATCATCGCAAGCGCCATCGTGTTCATATCATCGCTGTTCTTTTGCTGGCAGCTGGCGATAGCGGCGTTCTGGAGCGTGCCCGTGGCCTTTGCCGTGCTGTATCTAACGCGCGGCCCCATGGCCCCGGTGTTCGACCGCGTGCGTGCCGAGAAGGTCAAGGTCACCGAGGCGATCCAGGAGACACTCGACTGTGTGCGCGAGATTCGCGCTACCAACCAGGAGGCCCATTATCTCGAGGGACTCAATGCCGTCATCGACGCCGAGGAGCGCGAGACCACCACAGGCGAGCTCGCTAGCGGGCTTTTGGTCAATTCCGCTTTTGCCATCCTGCGCCTGGGGATTGCCACTACGTTGGTCACGGGCGCCGCGATGGTCGCCTCCGGCCAGGTCGACTTTTTGGTGATGTTTGCCTTCCTGCTTATGGTGAGCCGCATCTATGCGCCCTTTGATCAGGCGCTGATGCTGATGACCGAGCTGTTTGCCGCCGAGTCGTCGGCCAAGCGCATGCGCTCCATCATGGAGGAACCCATAGCGCGGGGCAGCGAGAAGTTTGAGCCCGTGGGCCATGACGTGGTGTTCGATCACGTGGCATTTAGCTATGGTGCGGGCGAGGACGGCCGTGCCGGCGAGAAGGTCTTGACCGACGTGAGCTTTACCGCCAAGGAGGGCGAGGTCACGGCGCTGGTCGGTCCTTCGGGCTCCGGTAAGTCCACGGTGAGCCGCCTGGCCGCGCGCTTTTGGGACGCCACCGAAGGCACGGTCACCGTGGGTGGCGTGGATGTTGCGAACGTGGACCCCGAGGTGCTGCTGCGCGACTACGCCATTGTGTTCCAAGATGTGCTGCTCTTTGACGATACGGTGATGGGAAACATTCGTCTTGGCCGTCGCGATGCCACCGATGAGGAAGTGCTTGCCGCCGCGCGTGCCGCCAACTGCGACGAGTTCGTAAGCCGCATGCCGCAGGGATATGACACTATGATTGGCGAGAACGGCTCCAAGCTCTCCGGTGGTGAGCGCCAGCGTATCTCCATCGCCCGTGCGCTGCTCAAAGACGCGCCGATCGTGTTGCTGGACGAAGCGACGGCGAGCTTGGATGTGGAGAACGAGACCGTGGTGCAGCAGGCGCTCTCCCGCCTGCTTGCAGGCAAGACGGTTATCGTGATTGCCCACCGTATGCGCACGGTGGAAAATGCCGACAAGATCGTTGTGCTCAAGGATGGCGTGGTAGCCGAGCAGGGCGCTCCGGCGCAACTCAAGGCGGCAGGTGGAGAATTCGCCCGCATGGTGGCGCTGCAAAAGGAAGCAGCTACCTGGCAGTTGTAAGAAGGGGCAAAGGGACAGTCCCTTTGTCACATTGACAATCGGTTACTCCGCATCGTTAATTTTCAAAAGGTTAGCCATGGCTGACCTAGATAGTTAGATAAAATTGAGATATTTCAAAAGCGTGCTCGAGCAAACTTGTTTACTCGGGTGCTGAGGCACCATGCCGCGTCCAATGCGGCAAAAGGGAGAAGCAACATGAAGAAGTCGACGTTTAACACCCTGCTTGTCGGTGGCGGTTTTCTGCTCGGTACGGCCGGCATCAAGCTGCTCACCAGCGCTCCGGTAAAGAATGCCTGCGTGCAGGGTATCGCGTGCGGCATGCGTATCAAGAACGGCTACCAGGACATGGTCGAGCAGGCCAAGGCTAATGTCGACGACATGGTTGCCGAGGCGGCCTACATCACCCAGAGCGAGGCCACCGCGGACAACGCAGCCGAGTAGCGCTCCCAGGCACAAACTATGAGATTCTCGATTATCAGCGAGATCCCCGGCAGGACCCGCCTTCAGTTGGCGGGTCCTGTGCCAGAGAGCGATCTCGATGCGCTTCTAAAGCTCAGCGGCGAAATCGACGGTGTGCGCAAGGTGTGCGTCTACGGCCGCATCGGCCAGATGGCGCTCGAATACGACGAGCCACGTCGCGATGCCGTGCTGGCCGCCGTCGGTGCGCTCGACGCTCAGGCCATTGCCGACGCAAAGACGGGTTACGTGATGCAGCTTGAGCCGCGCAAGCACAAACTCGTTATGGACCTGGCGACACTCGTCGGTGCCCATTACGCACGTCGCTGGTTTTTGCCCACGCCACTGCGTGCGGTGTTTGTCGTGGCCGGTTACATGGCATTTTTGCGCGCCGCCCTCCGTGAGCTCGCGCAGCCGCGCCTGACCGTTCCCGTGCTCGACGCTTCGGCCATCGGTATCTCGTTTGTCAAACGTGACGTCGACACCGCGGGCCAGACGATGTTCCTGCTCAACGTGGGCGAGCTGCTCGAGGACTACACCCGCGCCATGAGCGAAAACGAGCTCATCAACTCGCTGCTCGATGTGCCCGACAAGGCGCAAAAAGTGGTTGGTGACACCGAGGTAAGCGTTGCCGCCACCGAGCTTGAGCCCGGCGATCTGGTCGCCGTGCGCACTGGCATGTCCATCTGCATCGACGGTGTTGTCGAGCAGGGGAGCGCTATGGTCAACCAGGCGACCCTGACCGGCGAGCCGCTGGCCGTCGAGCGCAGCGTGGGCGACGACGTGTTCGCCGGTACCGTCGTGGAAGACGGCAGCATCTTGGTGCGCGTGCGCGCCAACACGGCGCAGACCAAGCTGCGCTCGATCGTCTCGCTCGTGCAGACGGCCGACTCGCTCAAGTCCGAGGGCCAGTCGCACATGGAAGACCTCGCCAACAAGATCGTTCCGTGGAACTTCCTGCTTGCGGGTCTGGTCGCGCTTACCACGCGCAGCCTTATCAAGACCTCGGCGGCACTGATGGTCGACTACTCGTGCGCACTCAAACTCACGGGTTCCGTTGCCGTCATGACTGCCATGAGCGATGCTGCCAAGATGGGCGTCATGGTCAAGGGCGCCAAGTACTTTGAGTCGTTTGCCAAGGCCGACACCATTGTGTTTGATAAGACCGGCACGCTCACCGAGGCACAGCCGCGTCTTGCCTGCGTGCTCACCACCGATGGCTGGAGTGAGGACGAGGTCCTGCGCCTTTCTGCCTGCCTGGAGGAGCATTTCCCGCATCCGGTGGCGCGCGCCGTGGTTAACGCTGCCCGTGAGCGCGGGCTCGAGCACCGCGAGCGCCATGCCGCCGTCGAGTACATCGTGGCGCACGGCATCGCTTCGTCCATCGAGGGGCGTCGCGCCATCATCGGTTCCGCGCACTTTGTATTTGAGGACGAGAGCGCGCAGCTCGATTCCGACATTAAGGAGCGCATAGGGTCCCAGATGCAGGGCCTGTCGCCGCTGTATCTGGCGGTCGATGGCAAGGTCGTCGGCGTGCTCGGCATCGAGGATCCGCTCAAGGCCGGGGTCCGTGAGGCCATCGCCGACCTGCATGCGCTGGGCGTCAAGCATGTCGTTATGCTCACGGGCGACTCCGAGCGCACGGCCGAGCGCATTGCGCGAGAGGCGGGCGTCGACGAGTTTAAGGCCGAGCTGCTGCCCGAGGACAAGTACGCGTATGTGGAGCGGATTAAGCGCGAGGGGCACCACGTTGCCATGGTGGGCGACGGCGTCAACGATTCGCCGGCGCTGGGCCTGGCCGATGTGGGTCTGGCCATGGGCGGCGGAAGCGACATCGCCAAGGAGGTCGCCGATATCATCCTGACCGATACGGATCTTGCCGCGATCGTGCGCCTGCGCCGCATGAGTCAGGGGCTTATCGACCGTCTGACGAGTTCGTATTCCAAGGTGATGCTCACCAACTCGGCGCTGTTGGCGCTGGGCATTACCGGCATGATCACTCCGCAGACGTCGTCACTGCTGCACAACGGCTCGACAATCGCCTATAGCTTGGGCAACTCAAAAGCGTACCTGCGTTAGCAGACGTGTTTGCCCACGTTATCTGGCCTGCGCCCAGACGGCATCGGTGTCGTCCGGGCGCAGGCCTTTTGCGTTTGAACATTTGCTAGCTTCTCTATATAGTGTTGCTAGCAAGGCTAGCAATTGAAGGGAGCGAGATCGACATGGGTGCTGTTAGCGGCATGGCGCAGGTGAACGTTCGCGTGGATCGCCAGGTCAAGGACCATGCGGAGGAAGCGTTGCGGCTTTCGGGCGGGTCACTGCCCGAGCTCATCAAAAAGGTGGTGGCCAAGGTCGCGCAGGGTGGCGGGCAGTGCGAGGAAGTGCTTGCGGCCGTCGACGACCGGCGGCAGACCGTCGCGCACGATACTCCGTTCGCCGCATCATGGGCGGCGGCGGATCAGCTTTACGCGGACCTGGGCATCGCTACGTCGCCCGTATCCGACAATCGCGATTGGGACACAATCTATTCCGAAGCCATGGACGAGCGCTATCGCCAAAAGGGGATGATCCTGTGAGCGGGGCTCCCCTCAAAATAATGGTGGATGCCAACGTATGGGTTGATTCGTTTTGCGTCGACCATGCCGAGTCGCTTGCCGCGCGTGCGTTTATTGGGCAGGCGACGGAGGCGGGGGCATTGCTGTTCTTTCCGGTGCATATCGCCAAGGACGTACTGTATGTTGTACAGCACGAACTGAAGCGCAGCGTTCTTGCCAGCGGGGGAGCGCTCGGCGAGGCTTCTGCCCGCGCGATTGGCGATGCGGCGCTGGCGTTTGTTCGGAACATGACCGAAAACGCCACGGCCGTGGGTGCAGATGCGTCGGACCTTTGGCTGGCCGACAAATACTTAGCGCTCCATCGCGATTACGAGGACAACTTGGTACTCGCCGCATGCAAACGCGCCCAGGTCGATTACTTGGTGACCAACGATCGAAAACTGCTCGAACATGCCGATCTTGCAGCAAAGACACCTCGTCAAATGATGCCGATTCTTGCCTTGGCCGAATGCGGCGGCGCGGCAATCGGTTGACGCGAACTGTTTGCGGGCCTCTTGGACGACGATGCGCCAAGGGGCCCGCGTCTGCTATTTACAAAAGCTCGGCCTTGATGGCGGGACTTTCTGCGAGCTGCTCGGCTGCCTTTTCGTCGGAGCTGTCGAGTGCTGCCAGACTGCGGTAGACCCACTCGTTGACCTGGGTGTTCTTGACGCCTGCGGTCTGCATAAGGGCGCCTACCTCGCGGATTGCTGCGAACAGATCGGCCTTGGGACCCGCGAGCTCGACCTCGATACCGTGGTAGGCGGCCACGCCGCGGTTCTCACTCACGTGGTCGATAAAGCCCTCGACGGTCTCAAGCTGCTGGGCGAGAGCTGCATCATCGTCAACGTCCAGCGCGACGAGTGCGTTCGATACCGTGAGGGCGGGATGTCCGCAGGGGACAAAACCCTCGATGACATCCATAGCTTCGGTAATGGTTGAGCCCAGGCCTGCGAGGGCATCGACGAGTTGCTGCTTGGTATCCATAACGGTCCTTTCGACGGGTCAATTTTGCTTGGCGAAAATATACGTGACGCGATCGGTAACAAAAGTGCGAAGTGCGGCGCACATTGGGGTCTTCACAGCTCGTGCATAGAACAGCTGTCCGCTTTCAGAACGTGGTAAGATAACACTCCACAAGCGGGGCTCGCCCCGCATGTTCCTTGAAAAGTCGACGGGCGTTGGGTGCTCGTACCCAATGCCATCCAGACTTTCCCGACATTCGGGGGCGACTGGTTTCGACACGATAGCTCTGAGAGAGGAAGCAAGCCGAGGTCTCCTCGCCTCGTTAAACAGGGGTACCGTCAAATTGAATTGACAACAACTCTTCTTTTGAGCCTATGGCTCTCGCTGCTTAGTTTATAGCGGCGCGTCAACCCGGTGATTTCCCCGACACCGGCGCGACGTCATCTTAGGGGAATGCTCCTGCGCACGTAATCGGTATGGCGTGGGCTAAGACCGAACCGGTTAGGACGTCACGAGCGTGTCGCTGCGCGCAAAGCGTCCGAGACTAAACCAGCGACTGAGCTTGGAGATGCCAATCAGGGGGCTTTCGTGGACCGGAGTTCGATTCTCCGCGCCTCCACCAATAGTTACAGGCAGGTAGATATTCGTATCTACCTGCCTTTTCATTTCTAGCCCGTACCGCGGAGAATCGAACTCTGTGCAGGGCGCGAGCGTAAAGAAAACGCGTAAGCGTTTTTGGCCCGCGGGCGAGGACGCCGGCAGGCGGCCGAAGCCGGTGCGTGTTCGCGAAGCAAACACGCGGATTCTCCGCGCAAAGCCCCAACCCAAAACAGATGTGCTGCCGATGGTATTTCAGCTAGCCATGCCCAGCACCAACGGATTCCCCCACCCGCGGAGAATCGAACTCTATGCAGGGCGCGGGCGTAAAGAAAACGCCTCAGTGACGCAGAGTGGGACGCGCTTTCCCAATGGCAGCCCAGGCGGAAAGCCCATCCCGGAATCCGCGCTCAGAACGGGTCGCGCTTTCCCAACGGCGGTCCAAGCGGAAAGCGCATCCCGTAATCCCGCCTCAAACTGGGACGCACTTTCCGCTGCACCTGCCGCCTCGAAAAACCTGCGCGCCCTCCATTCCAAAACTGGGTAGAAGAAAGCCAAAACGCAATCGCAGGAGGTCAATATGACTGCAGAAGATAAGGCAAAGAACGCCGGCAAGGTCGCGCTCGTCTTGGAGGGTGGCAGTTTTCGTGGGCAGTTTACCGCCGGCGTGCTCGACGTTCTCATGGAGGCCGGCGTCGAGATTCCGGCGGTATATGGCGTATCGGCCGGCGCCCTCAACGGCGTGAACTACAAGTCGCACCAGATCGGCCGTGCCAACCGCATCAACCTGGCTTTCTGCAACGACAACCGCTTCATGGGCGCCGCATCGTTTGCGTCCACGGGCTCCATTGTGGGTTACGACTTTATCTTCAACGATGTCCAGGACCGCCTGGATCCCTTTGACAACGAGACCTTCGACGCGAGCCCCATTGAGATGTACGCCGTCGCGACGGACATGCTCTTTGGAACCGCCACGTACCTCCCGGTCAAAAGCGCCGTGCTCGATCTCGACGCCGTGCGCGCCTCGACCTCGCTGCCGCTGGTGACGCCGCCGGTCGAGATTGACGGGCACAAATACGTCGACGGCGGCGTGGCCGATTCGGTTCCTATCGAGCATGTGCTCGAGGAGGCCGGCTTCGAGCGCGCGGTTGTTATTGTCACGCAGGACCGCTCGTACGAGAAAAAGCCCTACGAGTTTATGCCTGCCGCGCGCGCCCGCTATGCCGACTACCCCTACCTGCTCGAGGCTATCGAGACGCGCCACGACCGTTACAACATACAGCGCATGCACCTGTGGAAGTATGAGCGCGAGGGCCGTGCGTTGGTCGTCGCTCCGCAAAAGCCGGTCGAGGTCGGCCATGTCGAGCACGATCCGGCAAAGCTTTTGGACCTGTATATCCAGGGCCGTCAGGAGGCAAAGCGCCTGCTCGCGGAAATCCAAGAGTTCGTTGAGCGCTAGCGACGGCGAACCCTCAAAAAATGACAACAGCTAAAGAGTTGGAAAAATCACGGCTCGTGGATGACATGTGCAGAAACTCTGGTCGGAGCCAAAATACCTGTTGACTCGTACGGCGAGCGGGGTAATATGGACGGGTTACTTGCAGAGCCCCGTGAATCTCTGTAACAACACGTACTGTACATGGAGGAGTCTAAGTGATTTCGAAATCGACTCACTACGCCAAGCAGGGCGAGGTCCAGCGCAACTGGGTTCTCGTCGACGCCGATGGTGCTGTCCTGGGCCGTCTTGCCACCCAGATCGCAATGATCCTGCGCGGTAAGAACAAGCCCCAGTTCACGCCCAACAGCGACTGCGGCGACTTCGTTGTCGTCATCAACGCCGATAAGGTCCAGCTTACCGGTAACAAGGCCGACACGAAGACCTATTATCGCCACAGCGGCTACAACGGCGGCCTCAAGGCTGAGAGCTTCCGCCAGGCTATGGAGAAGCACCCGGAGAAGGTCATCGAGCGCGCCGTTCGCGGTATGCTGCCCAAGACCACCCTCGGCCGTGCCCAGATGACCAAGCTTAAGGTCTACGCTGGTGCCGAGCATCCGCATGCTGCCCAGAACCCCACGAAGATTGAGCTGGAGGCTTAAAGATGGCTGAGAACACCGTTGTCTACCAGGGTACCGGCCGTCGTAAGAACGCCGTCGCCCGCGTCCGTCTCGTCCCCGGCACCGGCAAGGTGACCATCAACAAGCGTGACGCCGAGCAGTATTTCGGCCGTCATCAGCTCGTTGAGAACGCCCTTGCTCCCTTCAAGGTGACCGACACCGCCGGTCAGTTCGACGTTATCGCTCTGTGCGATGGCGGCGGCATCTCCGGTCAGTCCGGCGCTCTGCGTCTGGGCATCGCTCGCGCTCTTCTGAACGCTGGCGACTACCGTGCTGACCTCAAGAAGGCCGGTTTCCTTACGCGCGATGCTCGCGTGGTCGAGCGCAAGAAGTACGGCCTCAAGAAGGCCCGCCGCGCTCCCCAGTTCTCCAAGCGCTAAGGTTTTATCTCCTTTCGAGATACAATGTACAAGCGGGGCCTGCCGATTCCTCGGCGGGTCCCGCTTTTCTTTTTCGACTAGGGTGGGCGGTTGTATATCGCCTGCTAGGGAAGGAGCGATCCTATGCCCCAGAACATCTTCGGTACCGACGGCGTCCGTGGCGTCGCCAATGCCGACCTCTCGTGCGACCTCGCGTTTCGCCTGGGCCGCGCGGCGACCAAGTTCCTTGGCCCGGACATCTGCATCGGCCGCGACACGCGTCTTTCGGGTACCATGCTCGAGAGTGCTCTGACCGCTGGCATTATGGCAGAGGGCGGCCGTCCGCATTGCTGCGGCGTTATCCCTACGCCGGCCGTGGCGCTGCTCACCGTCCAAAACGAGCTCGACGGCGGCATCGTCATCTCCGCTTCGCATAATCCGCCGGAGTTCAACGGCATCAAGTTCTTTAGCCGCAAGGGCATGAAGCTTCCCGATGCTGTCGAGGAAGAGATCAGCGCCTGGGTCATGTCCGAGGAGGCCATGGCTGCCGACACGCTGCCGACCGGCGCCGGTGTGGGTCACATCATCAAGATGAAAGACGCCCGCAAGGCCTATGTCGATCATGCCATCAGCACGCTCGACGGCCTTAAGCTCGATGGCCTGGTTGTTGCCGTCGACTGCGGTCACGGTGCTTCCTGCCAGACTACGCCCGCCGCGCTGCAGCGCCTGGGTGCCACGGTCCATGCCATCAACACCGATTACTGCGGCACCGACATCAATGTCGAGTGCGGCTCTACGCACCTCGAGCCTCTGCGCGAGCTCGTGCTGCGCACCCATGCTGACATCGGTCTGGCCCACGACGGCGACGCCGACCGCGTACTGTTCGTGGACAGTGAGGGCAACGAGATCGACGGCGACTACATCCTGGCTATCTGCGGCTCCGATCTGGCCGCTCGCGGCAAGCTCGCCAACTCCGAGATCGTCTCGACCGTCATGTGCAACCTGGGCTTCTCCATCGCTATGAAGGAGCAGGGCTTCGAGATGGTTCAGACCGCCGTGGGCGACCGCTACGTTCTGGAGCGTATGCTCGCGGATGGCGCCGTCATCGGCGGCGAGCAGTCCGGCCACATCATCTTCCTGGAGCACAACACCACCGGCGACGGTCTGGTGACGGCACTGCAGCTATTGGCCGTGCTCAAGCGCACCGGTCGTACCCTCACCGATCTTGCCGGCATCATGAAGAAGTACCCGCAGGTACTCGTCAACGTGCATTCCGACAACAAGGCTGGTCTGGACGATTGCCAGCCTATCTGGGATGCCGTCGCTGCCGCCGAGAAGGAGCTCAATGGTCGCGGCCGCATTCTGGTGCGTCCGAGCGGTACCGAGCCGCTGGTCCGCGTTATGGCCGAGGCCGAGACGCACGAGCTGACCCAGCGCGTTGTCGACGACATCGTCGAGGTTGTCAAGCGCGAACTTCCCTAATGGTCAAAAACGAGTGCCAAGTGGTAAACTGTTAAGGCTATTTTGGTCGATTGGTATGTCCGAGGGGGAGCATGTTCACTAAAGTCCTAAGGTCTTTTGGTATGCGTGGTCGAGTCCTTACGCTGGATGCTCCCATCTCGGGCGACGTCATTTCGTTGTCCGAGGTCAATGACCAGACATTTGCCACCGGCCTGTTGGGCCAGGGCGTGGCGATTCAGCCTACGGGTACGCGCGTGATTGCGCCAGCAGACGCCAAGGTCGAGGCTATTTTTCCCACGGGACACGCCGTTGCGCTTAACACGGTCGATGGCTTGGACGTGCTCATCCACGTTGGCTTGGACACTGTTCAGCTCGAGGGCAAGCACTTTACCGTACATGCGCAAGTGGGTGACATCGTCCACAAGGGCGATGTACTCATTGAGTTCGATCGTGAGGCAATTGCTGCCGAGGGCTATGATGTGACGGTTCCCATCTTGGTGTGCAACTCCGTTGAGTTCTCGAGTATCAAGGGCTCCGTTGGTGCGCATGTCGAAGAGATGGACCAGCTCATCGTTGCTCGCGAGCGCTAGCAAGTGCACGTGGCCATTAGCCTACAATTCAAACACGTTTACGGAGGGCGCCCTTGAAAGAGGACGCCCTCCGTGGCAAGATGGGATTTGTCCGAAGCTAAAAGGCTTCGGGTCACCGTGGACGGGCAGGGGCCTCGACGCGGCTAGACACGAGACACATACATTACGCGACCTCGCCCTGGTGGCCGCACACGTTGGTTGCGGCCGACGCGGGCCGCGGGCAAGTGCTTGTAAGGGGAGCCTTGCCTCTCTTGTACGAGAAAGGACGCGTAATGAAGATCATTAAAGCTAAAGACTACGAGGATATGAGCCGCAAGGCCGCCAATATCATCTCGGCGCAGGTTATCCTCAAGCCCGATTGCGTGCTGGGTCTTGCCACCGGCTCCACCCCGATCGGTGCCTACAAGCAGCTCGCTGCTTGGTACGAGAAGGGCGACGTCGACTTTGCCGAGGTCAGCACCTACAACCTGGACGAGTATCGCGGCCTTTCGCACGACGATCCCCAGAGCTATCACTACTTCATGCGTGAGAACTTCTTCGATCACATCAACATCGACCTGAACAACACGCATGTGCCCGACGGTTCCAACCCCGACGCCGCCGCTGCCTGCTCTGAGTACGACAAGATCGTCGCCGCCGCCGGTTACCCGGATCTGCAGCTGCTCGGCATTGGCAACAACGGCCACATCGGTTTCAACGAGCCCGATGACCACTTTTCCAAGGGCACGCACTGCGTCGACCTCACCGAGAGCACCATTCAGGCCAACAGCCGCCTGTTCGACAGCATCGACGATGTTCCCCGTCAGGCCTACACCATGGGTACCCAGACCATCATGTATGCCCGCATGATCCTAGTCGTCGCCAACGGCGAGGCCAAGGCTCAGGCCGTGCATGACATGTGCTATGGTCCGGTTACGCCCGCGTGCCCGGCTTCGATCCTGCAGCTGCACACCAACTGCGTTGTCGTTGCCGACGAGGCCGCCCTTTCGCTCTGCGAGTAGCGCGAATCCTGCATCTCGACATAGCCTTGCCTAAGGCCTCCGCTTTGCGGGGGCCTTTTTGTTATCCCTCTCCGCCCGCTTGACCAAAATCTTGCCGCAAGCTTGACGAATGCCGGATGCCCAACAGTTTGATTCATTCCATACCAGATTCTATGCAAAAATGCCACCAAAAGGTCGTAGACGGTAGCGGGTGCTAGGCGAGTTGAATGACATAGCTGAACCTTGTTCATTTGCGTTACACTGCCGCTTAGATGGGACAAGCTGACAAGCTCATTTACCTGCTTAAAGACCGATTAGTCGGGGGATTAATAACAATCGGCCCTCGCTGTACAAAAACTTGCCGCTTGCGTACCAAAAGACAACCTAAAACGCAAGGTCGCTCTATTCATAGCGCGGCTTGTATGGTCTTGCGGTTACAGTGTCCATACGGTCGAGTTGAGGAGCGGGCATGGTAAACGATTTGAGCGGTATAGACGACCTCGAGCTGATGCCGCTGGGCGGAGGCTATATGGTGCGACGCGAACGCTTGATGAATGAGCTTATCGCCAAGGGCCGAAAAGCCGGCATCGTGGTTCTTTATGCGCCCGACGGGTTTGGGAAGACCTCGGTGCTGCTGCAGTACACCCATGAGGTTAAATGCGACCCGACGCGAGGCCCCGTGCGGATTATCGAGGCCGATCGCGCCATTGGGCGCGAGGTGTTTATGCAGCTCGAGGTGGTTACCGAAGAACTCAAAGACAAACCGCACTCCCTTATCGCGATTGATAATGTGCCAAACCTCGATCAGCACGATACCGAAGACCTCATCGACAGGATTCGCGGCCTGCGCGCTATGGGGATAGGGGTCTTTATCTCCTGCCGTCCTTCAAATCGTCAGCTGATTCATGGGCTGGGCGATTCGGTTAAGATCAATGCGCAGATGCTCAAGGTGCATGCCTATGAGTATTCGGCGTGGGCATCGGCGTTTTCGATCAGCACATCGCTCGACTTTTATCAGCTTACGCAGGGCGTGCCCGAGCTCGTCTCGGCATTGCAGACGGGTCTGTATGGCCAAGGCGACGTAGCCGGTCTGCTCGAAAACGAGATTGTCAACGTATATGGCGCGGCACTTGTCGATCTGGCTTCGCTCGACAATAATGCGCTGTTTTGCGTGGCATGTCTCATGGTTTTGATGGGCGAGGGCAATATCGCAGAACTCGAGGCTTGTGGGGTGAGGTTGTCGATGGTCGACCAGTCCTACTTTGTACGCGACTACCCGATCTTTGGCTTGGATCCCGCCGAGCGGAGTTTTACGTGTCTGGGCACGGAGGATAACGGACGCTTGCGCTTGCGCAAGTTGGTGGCCGAGGTTCGCCCCGAGCTTGTTCCGAGGGCGGCCCGGATTTTGCTTAAGGCGGGTAGATGCGATGCGGCGATGGGCCTGGCGGACGCCTTTTTGGACCGTGAAGCGGTCCTTGAACTTGCTGGGCAGTATGGGGTCGATCTGGCTCTGACGGGGCACGGGGCCGATATCTGCCGGGCAGCGCTGGGCACGATCGATGCCGACGATCCGGCTCCAGAGCCAACGCCTGCTGAGGCGCTCGGCGTATATCTGGCGGCGGTCAGCGTGTCCAATACAAAGCTCGCTCGCTATATGGCATCGGTCATCGAGCGCGGGGGCGAACGGGCGGCCTGCGAAATAGACCCTGTTTCATGGAGGGTGGCCCAGACACTGACGGCTGTTTGCTATGGGGACAACGGGCTTGGGCTTCCTACGAACCTGGCCGTGCCAGAAATAGAGACGTCCCACACCGCACTCGACATGCTGTCCGCGCATATCGAGGTCAAGCGATGCCTGACCGAACGGGGAGATGACGGCGGCGTTCTACAGCAGCTCAAAACGAGCAAGGCCTACGACTGTGAGCTCGACATCGCGGGGATTGTTATACGGGCCGATAGCATGCTGGTGGAGCTCTTTGACGGGTCGTTTACGGGAACCGACGAGCGCGACGACGAGATGACGGTGGTGCGGGAGGCGCTCGACGTGCGTGGGCTTAAGGCGATGGCTATCTGGGTGCGCATGGTGTTGGCGGCACGGCGGCTCCTTTCCGGCCTGCCGGTAACCGACGACGCGGCGTTCAACGAGCTCGATCGTTTTGCCGTGCGCATGCGCGACAACCAGATTCAGCTGTTTGGCCTGTTGCTAGAAGGCTGGCAGTCGCTGGCAGAGGGACGGCCGGTTAATGCAAAGTTCCGTGCGGTCCAAGTGCTCAAACTTGCCGAGGAGTCGATTGCGTACATGCGCGATAACGCATTGCTGCTGGAGCGCGCGGCGTATCTGCGTAACACCTCGATGGTTTCGGTACGCGAGGAAGCGGAGTTGCTCGATATAAGCCAGACGCAGGTTGGTGGTGCAGAAGCCTGGATGGTGGCGCTGCATTTGGCTTGCGCGGGGCGAGATAGCGATCTTGCGGCCTGGATGTCCATGAATCGCGCGGGGATTCTGGAACCATCGTATCGGCTCTTTGCGCGCCTTGCCATGCATTGTCTGGGCGAGCCGGCGACCAGGATTCGCAAGAAGCTTCCCGTGCGCGAGCTGTCGCGGTACTCGCTGCGCGACGATTTGGAAGGGGAGGGCGAGCGCCTGTTCCAGGCTGGCGAGGTTGAAGCCGTTGATACCATCGACCATATCGAGATTCGCATGTTTGGTGCGTTCCGCGCCGAGCGCGACGGGTTTCCCATCACGGACAAAATGTGGCGCCGCAAGAAGGCGGCGACGCTTGCCGAGCGGCTTGCACTGGGCATGGATGCGCTCGTCGACCGCGAGACGCTGGCAATGGAGTTGTGGCCCCATGCCGAGTTCAATAGCGCCCGCAACAACCTGTACTCGACGATATCGCGCTTGCGGTCGGCTTTGGGACCGACGCCGGATGGCAAGTCGTGTGTGCTCATCCAAAATGAATGCATCGGACTCAACGGCGACTACGTCAAGACCGATGTACGGCTGTTTGACCAGATAAGCCGCGAGGTTTTGGGAAATCGCACGGGTGCGCGCGGGCCCCATTTAGTTGAGCTGTGCCTTAAGATTGAGCAGCTTTATGCCGGACCGCTGTATGTTCCCAATGGCTGTAATCCAACCTACTTTTTGCGCATGCGGCGCATTATGCAGTCAAAGTACATCGATTGCATGATTAAGGGGGCAAATGCCGCTCTAGAAGAAAACGACCTGCAGTCGGCGATTTGGCTGGCGGAGTCGGGGCTTCGGCAGGAAACGGCGCGTGAGGATATGGTGCGCTGCGCCATGCGCGTCTACAGTGCGGCGGGGCGGCGGCGCGATATCGTCGAGCTGTACAGCGGGCATATGCACCATCTGAGGGAGCAGGTCAATGGCGTGCCCGAGCCCGAGACGCGGCGTCTATACGAGCGCTTGGTGGAGGGACGGCTCAATCGCGTGCTGGTCGAGCGATAAAAAACGGGCGCCCGAAGTACTTGGGCACCCGTAAGCTTGCTATGTGTTGGCTCGCCGGATCATTGGCTCTTAGACGAGCTTGATCTTCTCGATGTCCTTGCGCGAGGACTCGCGATACAGCGAGAACTTGCGGCCGATGACCTGGACGACCTCGGCGTGGCAGCGCTCAGCGAGCTCTTCGGCGGCCTCGCGGGCGGAAAGACTGGAGCCATCGAGCACGGAGCACTTAACGAGCTCGTGCTTCTCCAGGTAGGCGACCGTCTGCTCGACGGTGCCCTCGTTGACATCGGACTTACCGATGATGATGGCGGGGTTGAGGTGATGGGCCATGCTGCGAAGCTGCTTGACCTGGGCTCCTGTCAGTGCCATGGGTTCTCGCTTTCTATGTATGGGGCGCCCCGCGACGGGGCCTTAATCTACGTGAGCTGTCCCACGATAGCGCAGGAACGGCGCGGTGTGGGGCGCGTTTGCCCAGTTCGCAAAGAATGCGGATGCCGAGGTGATGGGCAGCTCGGGCTGTGAACGGGCTACGAGCGGGATTCAGAGACCGGTTCCCATGCAATAAACGCCCAGCGAACCTTACGGATATGGTCGAGCATATAGCACCCCTGCGGCACGCCCTTGGAGCCCGGCTCACCGGCGTGGGGATTCTCGATCATGTGTTGGGCGATGTAGTCGCGCAGACGGTCGACCTTATCCTCGTTGCCATGCTCAAGCATGCGGGAAAAGTCCGCCACGCCTGCCTCAAGGCTATCGAAGGTATCGCGACGAGGCGATTCAAAGTACGTGACCTGCGGCAGGGCACCCATCTGAATGAGAATGTTAAAGGCGTACACAAAGCCATTGCTGCAGGTAACCGAGGCGCCGATGGCGTTCATCAAGTGCAGATCATAGCGCGGGCTGGAGTTGGCGACCATCGTGACAGCACAACGCCGACGAGCCGTTCGATTAAGCTTGGCAAGCGCATCTTTTAGATTGGTCGTCGTAACCGACCGACTGGCAAAGGCAACATCCACCGCTTTCGCGACCGGTCCAACCAAATCCCAATCATCATCCCAAGCAAGCTCAAGCGGCGTTATGCGCCCCTCGAGCCCGTAATACTCAATGCCGGCATCAAGGGTGCCCAACATAGCGGGGGAGAAGTCGGCTGCAATCACAGGATGCCCAGCCTGAGCAAGCGGAATAGCAATCGACCCAGCCCCACACCCCATATCAAGCACCGATTCACCAGGCTTTAACGCCAACAGCTTCATAAAGTCCCGGGCATACGGGGCAGTCTCCAACGGCCGAAAATGCCGAGCCCGCTTATCCCATTCAAAAGAATCATCAGCCCGCCGCCGATCAGCTTGCAGACGCATCCATTCGCCATTCCAATCCGCAGAAAGCAGATCAGAACGAATCTCCCCATCAACCACGGGCCAACCTCCTAGCAACAAAAAAGCGACTCCTCCCAAAAGAAGAGCCGCAACCAGCATATATCAGAAAGAACCGATCCAACGCCAAACCGCCATACCAGCAAAGTAGGGCAGAAGCGAAGCGACTGCCAAAGGGATAGAACCCAACCGAGGGCCCGTTGTGCGGGAGCCCCGGGGAGGGCAAATATATAAGGTCGATCGCGAGTTCCGCACGAGCCGGAGAGCACTTAATGTGCTCTCCGTGCGAGCCAGGACTGTCCGAGCAGGCGACCTTATATATTTGCCCTCCCCGGGGCTCCTCGCCCGAACCCCTCAGCTAGTTCTTCAGCGAGTTCAGTGGTGCCGGGAAGCGTCCACCGCGGTGGGCAAGCACAGTGCCGGCGTTGGGGTTCACCGGCATGATGGGTGCACGGCCAAACAGGCCGCCGTACTCGACGCAGTCGCCCACGCCCTTGCCGATGGCAGGAATCACGCGGACGGCCGTGGTCTTGTTGTTGATGACGCCGATGGCCATCTCGTCGGCGATGATGCCGGCGATGGTCTCGACCGGGGTGTCGCCGGGGATGGCGATCATGTCCAGGCCAACGGAGCACACGCAGGTCATGGCCTCGAGCTTCTCGAGCGAAAGCGCACCGGCTTCGACGGCGGCGATCATGCCGGCGTCCTCGGACACGGGGATAAAGGCGCCGGAAAGACCGCCCACGCTGGAGCTGGCCATGACGCCGCCCTTCTTGACGGCATCGTTGAGCATGGCGAGCGCGCAGGTCGTGCCCGGGCCACCGCAGGTGCCCACGCCGATGATCTCGAGGATGCGCGCGACGGAGTCGCCGATGGCAGGCGTGGGAGCCAGCGACAGGTCGACAATGCCCTTCTCGACACCCAGACGATGGGCGGCCTCGCGGCTCATGAGCTCGCCGGCACGGGTGATCTTAAAGGCGGTCTGCTTAATCTTTTCGGCGACTTCCATCATCGAGGCGGAATCGGGCAGCGTCTCCAGGGCTGCGGCCATAACGCC
The DNA here is from genome assembly GCF_003471905.1 of Collinsella sp. AM16-21. NCBI lineage: Bacteria > Bacillati > Actinomycetota > Coriobacteriia > Coriobacteriales > Coriobacteriaceae > Collinsella > Collinsella sp. AM16-21. The sequence goes on along the minus strand of NZ_QRKJ01000016.1, from coordinate 33,406 downwards.
GGGACCCGAGACGCCTACGTTGATGACGGCGTCGGCCTCGCCACCGCCGTGGACGGCGCCCGCCATAAACGGGGAGTCCTCGACCATGTTGGCAAAGCAGACAAACTTGGAAGCGCCGACGGAATCCTGGTCGGCCGTGAGTTTAGCGGCATCGATGATGGTCTGGGCGGCCATGAGCACGGCATCCATGTTGATACCGGCGCGCAGGCTGGCGACGTTGACGCTGGAGCAGACGCGGCTCGTGGTGGCGAGTGCCTGGGGGATGGACTGGATAACGCGGCGATCGGCGTCGCCGATGCCCTTCTGGACGAGTGCGGAGAAGCCGCCCAGGTAATCGATGCCGAGTGTCTCGGCCGCGCGGTCGAGGGCGTGCGCGATGGGGGTGAGGTCCTCATCCTTGCAGCACGCGGCGATCTGCGCCACCGGGGTGACGGAAACGCGCTTGTTGACGATGGGGATACCGTACTCGCGCTCGAGGTTCTCGGCGGTCTCGACCAGATGCTCAGCCGTGTGCGTCACGTGGTCGTAGATCTTCGTGCACATGCGGTCGAGGTTCTCGTCGCCGCAACCCATGAGCGAAACACCCATGGTGATGGTCCTGATGTCGAGGTTCTGCTCCTCAACCATGCCGCGGGTTTCCGCGATTTCTGCGGGCGTGATCGCCATCCTTGCGCTCCTATCTGCCAAAACGAGCATAATCTTATCTATTCTAACGTGCCGCACGTGCCAAGTGGCGCATGCGGCACGTTTTGGTGCTCGGTTGTTTCCGTTGTGTTACTGCCCAAAGACCTCTTCGGCGATGCGCGCGCTTTCGGCGGCATCCTTGGCGTAGTAGTCCGCGCCGATCTGCTTGGCGTATTCGGGGGTGAGCACGGCGCCGCCCACGATGATCTTGACGCCCGGCACCTCGGCATGAAGCAGCTTGATGGTCTCTTCCATGGCGACGACCGTGGTAGTCATAAGCGCCGAGAGGCCGACGAGCTTAATGTCACGCTCCTTGACGGTCTTGAGCACCTCCTGCGGATCGACGTCGCGACCCAGATCAAAGACGGTGTAGCCGTAGTTGTCGAGCAGCATCTTGACGATGTTCTTACCGATGTCGTGGATATCGCCCTTAACGGTGGCCACGCAGATCTTGCCCTTGTCGGCAATCTCGCCGGCGGGCATCAGGCGCTTGATGGTGTCGAAGCCCACACGCGCGGCTTCGGCCGAGGCCATAAGCTGCGGCAAGAAGAACTTGCCCTGGTCAAAGAGGACGCCAACTTCGTCGAGGGCGGGGATAAAGTGATTGTTGATGAGGTCCATGGCGTCGTGGTCTGCCAGCAGACGCTCGGTCTCGGCAGCGATCTCGCCTTTGCGGCCCGAGACGACCATGCGACGAATCGGGTCGTCGTTGCCGTCGGTGCCGGCGGTGCCAGCAGCGGGCGCGGCATCACTCGATGCGGCCTGAGCTGCTGCCGGGTTGGCGGCGATCTTATACGGATCGGTCCAACCGGCATAGCGCTCGATGTATCCGGTCGAGCCCTCGTCCTCAACGCTCAGGACGCGATAGCTGTAGACGGTATCCATAAAGCGCTTGGAGCCCGGGTTCATGATGGGGGCGTCCAGGCCCGCGCCAAAAGCGGCGGCCAAAAAGACCGAGCCCAGCAGCGGGCGGGCAGGCAGGCCAAAGCTGATGTTCGACACGCCGAGCGCGCATTTGACGCCCAGACGCTCCTTGCACAGGGACATGGCGCGTAGGATCTGCTCGGCCTGGCGTTGATTGGTCGAGGCGGTCATGACCAGGCAGTCGATGAGGATATGGTCCGGGCCGATGCCGTAGCGGGCGGCCTCGGCCACGATGCGTTCGGCGATGGCAAAGCGGGCCTCGGCGGTATCGGGGATGCCGCCTTCGTCGAGCGTAAGGCCGACGACGTTGGTTCCATAGTGGGCGACCAGCGGAAAGATCTCATCCATGATCTGCTGCTTGCCATTGACCGAGTTGATGATGGGCTTGCCGGCGTAGCGGCGTACGGCGGCCTCGACGGCGGCGGGGTCGGTGGAGTCGATCTGCAGCGGCAGCAGCGTGGAGCCTTGGAGCTGCTCGGTCGCTTGCTGGATGACCTTGACCTCGTCGATCTCGGGCAGGCCCACGTTGACGTCCAGGATGTCGGCGCCCTGTTCTTGCTGGCTGATGCCCTGGCTCACGACGTAGTCCAGGTCGCCGTCGCGCAGGGCCTGCTGCAGGCGCTTTTTGCCGGTGGGATTGATGCGCTCGCCGATGACGGCAATCTTGTGGCCGTCGCAGGGAAGGTCCACCACAGTCTGGGCACTTGTGACCGACATGCTGGGCTTGCGGTGGCGCGGACTGGGCGTGTGGTTATCGATAAGCGTGCGCAAGGCGGCCATGTGCGCCGGCGTGGTGCCGCAGCAGCCGCCCACGACGCTCACGCCGTCCTCAATCATGCCGGCGACGGCTTTGGCGTATTCGGGGGCCTGGATGTCAAAGACGGTATTACCGTCGTCGTCCACGTGGGGCAGTCCCGCATTGGCCTGCACCATAACGGGTTTGTCCGTAACGGTGAGCATACGTGCGGCGAGCCCTCGGAGCTCGGCCGGTCCCTGGCTGCAGTTGATGCCCAAAACGTCGGCGCCGATGGCGTCGAGCGTGATGGCGGCCACCTCGGGACTCGTGCCCAGGAACGTGCGACCGTCTTCCTCAAAGGTCATGGTGGCAAAGACGGACAGGTCGGAGTTCTCGCGGCAGGCGAGGACGGCCGCCTTGATCTCGGCAAGGTCGGTCATGGTCTCGATAATAAAGAGGTCCACACCCGCGGCGACGCCGGCGCGCACTTCCTCGGCAAAGAGGTCGTAGGCCTCGTCGAAGCTCAGGGTACCCAGGGGGCGCAGCAGCGCGCCGATGGGGCCGATATCGCCGGCGACGTAGTGGGCACCGGCTGCGCGGGCGCAGGCGACAGCGGCGGCAAAGACATCTGCCACGGTGGCGGTACCGTCGAGCTTGTGGGCGTTGGCACCAAAGGTGTTGGCGGTGATCACGTCGCAGCCGGCCTCGACGTACTGTCGCTGAATGTCGGTAATGACCTGGGGCTCCTCAAAGTTGAGCAGCTCGGGCAGGGCGCCCGCCTTCATGCCAGCGGCCTGCAACATGGTGCCCATGCCGCCGTCAAACAGCAGGTGCCCGGTGCCCTTGATGGCGGCGCGCAGACGATCGTCCTTAATGCGAAGGTCGTCGATCGTGCGCGTCTTGTATGCAGCCCCGTTGCGGCGCGCAGCATCAACAGGCGCCGCCAGCGCGGCACCGTCCAGATCATGAGTGATAAGCGGAGTAAACATCGATGGCTCCTAATGGCTGGAATAGCAGGTGGTGTGGGCGGCGCGGAAGCGGCAGTGCTCACGCATGCGGCAGATATTGCAGGTGGGGCGGCTCTGGGCGTCGTGGACTTCGCCGTCAAACAGACCAATCACCGCGGTCACGCTCTTGGTGGGCATGAGCAGGCTGGTCGGCGTGACGGTAAGCCCGATGAGCCGCGTGGCGTTGAGCGCATTCACGATTGAGCGCTGGGCCGTAAGCGGGCAGTCGCCATAGCCGGGACTGAAGCGCCAGTTACCGGCGAGTCCGTGTGCGGCGGCCGCAGCCTTGACCTGCTGGTCCATCTGCTCGACGGCGGCTTCTACATAGGCAGAGCATGCGGCGTCGAGCACGGCTCCCTCCAGGGGCTGCTGGGCTCCCGTGGTGCGCAGACGACGCTCGGCGTCCATGCCGAGTGTGCATGCCATGAGCGCGGCAAAGCGGGCGTCTTTGAGATGTCGATAGATGTCGCGACCGCGCAGCTCAACGTTGGTGCCGACCAAGCGAATGCAAGGCTCTCCCTGCTCGTCCACGCCCATGGCATCGATGGCAAATGCGCGGCGCACGCCACGGGGCTCAATGTCCAGTTCCAGACGCTCAACGACAAGCTCAATACGCTGCGACAGCTCGGGCTCAATCTGCTGACCGCCGTAGCCCAGATAGCGCAGCATCTCGGCACGATCGACGCGGGGATGGTGGGCATCATCGATACGATAAAGCGCCGGCGACGCAAGGTCGGCCGGCACTTCGACAGCGGTTGTATCGATGTGCGGTTTTTCCATTACCCCAAGCGCTCCATAATGGTCGCGGCGATTGCAGGACGGTTCATAGTGTACAGGTGCAGACCGGCGGCACCGTGCTCCTTAAGGTCGCAAAGCTGACGGGCGGCATAATCTACACCGGCTGCCTGCAGGCTCTCGGGGTCGTTCTCGTACTTGGCGAGAATCTTGATGACGGGGGAGGGCAGTGACGCGCCGCACATAAAGACCATGCGGCTGATCTGCGACTTGCCCATAAACGGCATGATACCTGCGGTAATGGGCACGGTGATGCCGGCCTTGTCGGCAAGCTCGCGAAAACGATAGAAGCACTCGTTATCAAAGAAGAGCTGCGTCACAAAGAAGCTCGCGCCGGCGTCCTGTTTTTGCTTGAGGTGTTCGACCGAGAGGTTGAGATCCTCGCAGGCAATGTGGCCCTCGGGGTAGGCTGCGGCACCCACGCAAAAGCCGGCGTCGACGAGCTCGGGGATGAGGTCGCGGGCGTAGGCGTAGTCGGAGGCGGGCTTGTCGTCCTCGGTCGCGCCGGCAGGGAGATCGCCACGCAGGGCCAGGATGTTTTCCACGCCGGCGGTGCGGTACTCATCGATCTTGGCGGCGATATCGGCGTGGGTACGGCCCACACAGGTGAGGTGCGCCACCGAGGGCGTATCGAATTCGCTCGTAATCATATGCGCGATGGGGGCGGTGGTGGCGCCGTTGCCCGAGCCGCCAGCCGAGCAGGTGACCGAGACAAAGCTCGGCGAAAGCTTGCACAGATTGCCTGCCACTTCGCGAGCCGTGTCGAGGGTAAGCTCGCCCTTGGGCGGGAACATCTCAAACGAAACGGGTGCAGTGCCCTGGGATGCTGCCTGCTTAAAAACCTCGTCGACGCGCATATCGTGCTCCTTTAGATATTTAGTGCGATGTATTGTAAGGATTCTACAGCACCACTGTGTCACGGTGGAGTTTTACTCGCTATTTAGGGATACCAATCAAAGATGCCTTGCTATCGGCATTCCCTATAACAACGCAGCTCATTGGGTGCGGGGTTATAAAGACTGGTATCTGATGCGAAATACCAGTCAATTTAGCCCCGTCCTAAATTGACTACCCTTAAACCATGCGGGGAGGTCTGCAATTTATACAGTTCATTGGCTGTTAAGGGTGGCAATACTGCCGCGATGCGGTAACCTCATTGATTGGTTTCGCGACAGCAACACAACGGTAATGTCGCGGAAACACGGCGAGCCTAAGCTATGACTCGTTCGTTAGTAATCAACACCGCTTCTCACGCGGTGCCGATACGAAGGGAGTTCCGTATGGCCGATCTTACTGACCGCTTCGGGACCATGGTGTTCTCTGAGGAAGTCATGAAGGACTACCTCCCCAAGGACATTTGGAAGCGCCTTGCCGCAACCCTCGAGGAGGGTGAGCCGCTCGACCTGGATGTGGCCAACGCCGTCGCTCACGCCATGAAGGTTTGGGCCATCTCCAAGGGTGCTACGCACTACGCGCACTGGTTCCAGCCGCTTTCGGGCATTACTTCCGAGAAGCACGATAGCTTCCTCGAGCCCAACCACGACGGCACCGCCATTACCAAGTTTACGGGCAAGAACCTCATCCAGGGCGAGCCGGACGCCTCCAGCTTCCCCAACGGCGGCCTGCGTGCCACCTTCGAGGCCCGTGGCTACACCGCTTGGGATCCCACCAGCCCCGCCTTTATCAAGGACGATGTCCTGTGCATCCCCACAGCTTTCTGCTCCTACACGGGCGAGGCCCTGGACAAGAAGACCCCGCTGCTGCGTTCCATGACCGCGCTCTCGCGTGAGTCCAAGCGCGTTTTGGCGCTGTTTGGTAAGACCCCCAAGAAGGTCGTTCCTTCCGTGGGCGATGAGCAGGAGTACTTCCTGATCAAGAAGGACGCTTACCGCAAGCGCAGGGACCTGGTCATCACCGGTCGCACCCTCTTTGGCGCTGCTCCCTGCAAGGGCCAGGAGCTCGAGGAGCACTACTTTGGCGCTATCCGCCCCACCGTCTCGTCCTATATGAAGGACCTGGACGATGAACTGTGGGCGCTTGGCATTCCTGCCAAGACCAAGCACAACGAGGTCGCTCCCTGCCAGCATGAGCTCGCCCCTGTCTACGGCGAGGTCAACGAGGCCATCGACCAGAATCTGGTCATGATGGAGAAGATGAAGCTCATCGCCTCCCGCCACGACTTGGTCTGCCTGCTGCACGAGAAGCCCTTCGAGGGCATCAACGGTTCGGGCAAGCACAATAACTGGTCGCTTGGCACCGAGTCCGAGAACCTGCTCGACCCGGGCGACACCCCGCTCGACAACCTGCAGTTCATCGTCTTCCTCACCGCGGTGATCGAGGCCGTCGATAACTACCAGGAGCTCCTGCGTGCCTCCGTTGCCTCGGCGGGCAACGATCATCGTCTGGGCGCCAACGAGGCTCCTCCGGCGATTATGTCCATCTTCCTGGGCGACCAGCTCACTGAGGTTGTCGAGAAGATCATCGATGGCAAGGCTTCCGTCCATGCCACGCGCGGCGTGCTCGACTTGGGCGCCGATACCCTGCCCAAACTGATGCAGGACAACACCGACCGCAACCGCACCTCCCCGTTCGCCTTCACCGGCAACAAGTTCGAGTTCCGTGCCTGCGGCTCCGAGCAGAACGTCTCCGACTCCAACCTGGTGCTCGATGCCGCCGTGGCCAAGTCGCTCAAGTCCTTCGCCGACGCACTCGAGGGTACGCCCGAGGATAAGTTCCAGGACGCCGCGCTCGAGTACTGCAAGAAGGTGCTGACCGATCACCAGCGCATCCTGTTCTCCGGCGACGGTTACTCCGACGAGTGGCCCATCGAGGCCGAGAAGCGCGGCCTTGCCAACAACAAGACCACGGCCGACGCTCTTCCCGCCTTTGTTTCCGATAAGGCCATTGCGCTCTTTGAGGAGACGGGCGTCCTGACCAAGGCCGAGGCCCAGTGCCGCTATGACTGCAAGCTCGAGAAGTACAACAAGCTCATGAACATCGAGGCCACCACGATGGTTCGCGAGGCGCGTCGTACCTATCGCCCGGTCATTACCGCCTATGCCACCAAGGTCGCTAAGGGCCTTGAGACTATTCGTGCCGCCGGTGCTGAGGCTGCCATGCAGTGCGAGCAGAACACGCTCAACAAGCTCTGCAACGGTATCACCGCCATCAACGACTCCATCAAGGCGCTCGACGCCGTGCATCAGAAGGCCGAGGCTCTCGATGGCCAGGAGCAGGCCAACGTGTACGCGCACGAGGTCGTTCCCGCTATGGATACGCTGCGTGCTGCCGTGGACGCCATGGAGGAGATCGTGGCCGCCGACTACTGGCCGGTCCCGACCTACGACGACATTCTGTTCTACGTGTAGAACGTAACCGACATATCGTCACGGTATTGAGCCGGGGTCCGCATCGCGTGGGCCCCGGCTTTTTGTTTGCGAAGGACGCTTTGGATCCCGCTTTGCAACTGATTCGCCCACGCAATAAGGGGCCGTGGGCAAAAAACGTCAAATATGAGTACTGTCACAAGCCCTGTAGCATTATCTTTTTGCAAAATATGCAGTGTTACGCAACATATGTCCAAGTACTTAGCTGATAAACGCCTGCAATTCCTCCGCCGTAGGACGCCTTGTGTCCAAATCGCCTTCTGATGGCATGAAATCGCTGTTACTAAATTGGTAACAGTACTCATATTTGCTATTTTTTGTCCACGGGCCCTTGGATGACAGTGTGATTTTATGCCTTCGGGGTTCGAATCCCGGCGCATGGGTAGCAAAAAGCCCGCCGCCGCGAGGGCAACGGGCTTCTCAGATTCAGTGGTGCCCCCAGCGGGATTCGAACCCGCGATATCCACCTTGAAAGGGTGGCGTCCTTGGCCGCTAGACGATGGGGACAGCGGGAAAGAGTATAGCAGACTTTTTTAGCCGTTCACATATCGTTGGCAAACTGAAAAACCACCACAAAGGTGCCTGTCCCCTTTTTGGTGGTTGGGGCGTTAGGGGAGGAGCTTCATGGCGGCGTCGTGGGCGGCGTACTCGTAGGTGTCGTCGAGGGGTTTGAGCGGCAGCAGGGCTGTGGCCTGCGCATCGCCGCGGCGCTCGAGGGCGTGCGCGATCAGCCAGTCGGCGAGTTCGGGGTTCTTGGGCAGTGCCGGCCCGTGTAAGTACGTGCCGATGACTCCCTTGTAGATGAGGCCCTCAAAGCCATCGTCGCCGTTGTTGCCGGTGCCCGTGACGACGGATGTTCCGAGCGGCGTGGCCGCTGTATCGAGCAGGGTGCGGCCGCCGTGGTTCTCGAATCCCACAAAGGGCTCGGGTGCCAGATTGGTTTCGACGGCTACGTTGCCGATCAGGCGGTCGGAGCCGCGTACGGTTTCGGCGGCAATGACCCCCAGACCCTCGATGCGATCCTCGCCCATATAGTACGAACGGCCGAGCAGCTGATAGCTGCCACAGATGGCAAGCAGCGAGCCGCCATCCTCAACATAGGCCGCGACCTTGTCTTTTTGGGCGAGCAGTTCGTGTGCCACGGCTAGCTGGTCGCGGTCGGAGCCGCCGCCCATCATGACGATGTCGGCGTCCGTCAGGTCGAGCACCTCGCCCATACGGACCTCGTCTACACGCGCGGGAATGCCACGCCAGGCGCAACGGCGCTCGAGCGCGATAACATTGCCGCCGTCGCCGTAGAGGTTAAGGGCATCGGGATACAGGTAGACGATGCGCAGCGGGCGCGAAAGCTCGACTGGTGCGATGCCGACAGGAAGAGCGCTGCCGTCGGCACGGGCTACGGCGCGCCCGGCAACAGCGTCGGAAGTGGCGCCCTTCAGTCCGTCGAGCTCCTTGACCAGCGGCGGGAAGGCCGTGTAGTTGGCGACGGCGTAGAAGGTGTCATTGGCGGCCTCGTCTGCCACGGCGCCGATCGCCTGCTCGATATCCGAGATGATGGCGGCGTCGATGCCGGCGTACTTCAGGCGTACCTGCATATCGTGCGCGCGCGTACCTCCGACAAAGGCGACAAGCCCTGGGGTATCGGCGATGCGCTCGAAGTCGACGTCGTAGATCCATGAGACATCGTGGCCGTCGGCGTCGTTGTCATTGAGGAAGAAAGCGCAGAGTCTGCCGCCTGCCGTCTTGATGGACTGGATTTGTCGATCGAAGCCTACGGGATTCTTGGCCAGGTTGGCCTTGACGGTGCGGCCGGCGATATCCCAGCGCCCCATACGACCGCCGGCAGGCACATAGGCATCGAGCGTAGGCTGTAGAAGCGCCGTGTTCACGCCCAACTCGTGTGTGGCAAAGAAGGCGGCGGCAACGTTATAGACCATGTACAGACCGTTGTAGCGCGTGGCGATGTGCGTTGCGGGTGCGTCGGTATCGGGTCCAAAGACAAGGTCAAAGCCGTAGCCGTCGCAGCCGAGTTCCACGCCCGTCACGCGACGGACAAGCGCAGGGCGGGCCCAGCCGCACGAGGGGCAATGGTAGGCGCCGAGTTGACCATACTGTACGTAGTCGTACTCCAACGGGGCGTTGCACTGCGAGCAAAAGCGCGAGTCGCTAATGCGGTCGGACTCGGTGCCCGTGGCGCCATCGATGCCAAAGGCAATACTCGCGTTGGGAACGCGCGCGGCAATCGAGGCGCACAGCGGGTCGTCGGCGTTGTAGATGAGCGTCGTTGCCGGCGAAAGCTCCAACGCGTGGGCGATGACCTCCTGGGTGTGATCGATCTCGCCATAGCGATCTAGCTGGTCACGGAACAGGTTGAGCAGCACGAAGTACGTCGGCTTGAGCTTGGGCAGGACGCGCACGGTGTAGAGCTCATCGCATTCAAAAACACCCACGCGCTTGCCGCTGTCAGTGTGCTTAAGGCCGCCGCGGGCCTCGAGCAGGGCACCCACCACACCAGGCTCCATATTGTTGCCGGCACGGTTGCACACCACGGTAGCACCGCTGGCAGCAACGGCGTCGGCGATGAGGTTGGAGGTGGTGGTCTTACCGTTGGTGCCGGTGATCACCACGCTGCGATCGACCAGGCTCGCGAGGTCGCTTAGCAGCTCGGGGTCGATCTTCATGGCGATGCGGCCGGGGAGTACGCCACCCTGGCGCTTGAGGACGGAGCGCAGTCCCCAGCGAGCGATATCGCTCGAGGTGCAGGCAAGAGATGAGCGGAGGTTCATGAAACCGTTCCTAACGTAAACGACATGGTCGGGTCGAGTGCGTCACTAAAATCCATAGCGGCGCGCAAATTCCTGGGCAAGCTGCGACACGTCTTCGCAGGCATTGGCCCAGGGGGCAAAGTCGGGAGTGTCCGAGATAATGCCGTCCGCTTCCCAAACGGCCTGGTGCGAAAGATCCCAGGGATCGCGTGGCTCGGGCCGGCAGGGAAGGTACGGTGTCTGGTACATGGGATTCAGCAAGAAGAACGCGCCGCCCTCGCAGCGGTTGGCGAACTCACGTAGTGCACGCACCGCTGGACGCATCTTGTTTGTTTTGAACAGCAGAATCGTGCGGGCGAGCAGGTACCAAGGAGAGTTTTCGAGTGCGTCTGCCCCCATCTGTTCCTCGAGCTGGTGGGCTAGGGCAAAAAAGCCGTCCTGATCTTCCAAGCGAGCGAGGGCGAGCAGCACGGTGCCTGCGGCTCGGGTGGGATAGCCTTCTGCCTTAAGGACGCGGCGGGCGTAGTCGGCGGCAGCACGGTAGCGAGCGCTCGCCATGCACAGCTGCGAGATAGCCTCGAGCGTGTGGAGCCACCCGATAAGAGCCGGCTCGTTCACGGTGAGATCTGCCGCTGTCACGCCGTCCGTCAAAACCTTGTTGGCCCAGTAGTGTGGGGCCTCCATATCGAACCCGGGCACGCTTTGCCGCAGGTAATCGGCCGTGGTCACCTCGAGCTTCATCAGGTCGCCCAGGCAGGCGTCAACGGGCGTGTCGGCCAGGATGATGGCGAGCAGCTGCGCGTCGACGGCCAGTGCATCGACGCGGACAATCTTGAGCAGCTCATCGCGCATGTCGTCGAACAGGCGATTGCGCGTCTGCTCGAACTCCTCGTCGCTGCCCATGTCCTCGATGCGATGGAGCTCGTCGAGCAGGTGGCGATGAACACCGGCATAGGACAGCAGCGCCTGGGCATGCTCGGACTGCGCATACTTTTGGGGATTCGCGCTCATGTCGTTATGGACAAGCTCGCGTGCTGCATCGGTGAGCTCGGGGTGCGACGCCAGATAGGTGCGCTCCAGGTAGGCGGGGATGTAGACGCTCGGATCCATTAGAGGTCTCCTCCCTTAAATGGAAGCCCCTGCTCGGCTGCGCGCAGGATGCGCTCGTCGATCTGGGAACGCACGATGTCGTTGGTGGCGACCCAGGCGGCAAAGCTGGCGTTGTCGGGAGCGCCCAGGCCCTCCTGCAGTACCGGCGTCGCCTCGGACAGTGCAAGGACGAGCTCGTCGGTGGAGCCTGCACCCACGTTGACGCGGGCATAGACGCCATCGGGAAACTCGGTTTGGAAGTAGAGCGCCTCGGCCGCGTGCGGACACGAGCGCGCAAGGATACGCAGGTAGTGCTCGGCGCCCTCGTAGTCCAGCTCGCGCCAGGCTGCGCTCATCAGTGCGATGAGCGTCCACGGGTCCAAGTCGCGCTCCGCATCTTTGGGGCGGCGGCGCAGCGGGGTATTCGCGAGATAGGGTACGGAGTGGGCGGAGCGAAATCTTTTGAGCTCCTCGGCGGGGTATTCGAGCTTTGCCATGGCGAGCATCGCGGTGTGGCGGACGCCGGCCGGATCGTTGGGGGCAAAGTCGAGGCTGCGGTTTGCGGCTTCGAGCGACATGCGATAGCGGCCGCTAATGAGGGCGCGCGATGCCAAGGCGGCAAGCCAGCGCAGATAGGGGCGGCACGTAAGGTCGCCTGCGGCCTCGCGCTCGTAGGGGTCCTGCGCCGAGGCGATCTTGAGCGCCAGATCGTGCTCCACCTCGTCGCACTTGGACACCAGATACTGCACGTATTCCTCGTTGGATTCGGCGGTGAGCGCCGTCAGCATGCGCTGGGCATCCCAGTTGGCCGGATCGAGTGCGGCTGCCTCGCGGAGCATGTTCTCGGCCGCGGCTTCTTCTTGCTCTGCTTGGACGTCGTCGGGGATAAAGGGGATGCGGTAATCGACGGCCTCGACGACCTTGGCGATCAGATGCCCAGCTCGGTCGCGGTCGTGCACGATGAGCGGCGCGGGGTTACGGGTGAATTGTTCCATCAGACGCTCTACGGCGGGGCCGTCGGTGAGTGGAATATTGTCGCGGCGCAAGGCCTCAAGAACGAGGCGATGGCAATCCTCTTGTATGGGATCGAATGCCATGGGGCCTCCTTTGCTGCGGTTAGGGTTCAAATGTCTCTATATAAAGTTCTAGTTTACCCGCATGAGCCACATCGGGGGTGCCGCACTTGGACATGCACCTTTGCACCACGAAGACGGATGTCGCACAAATGTCGGCACCTTGGACGACCGAGTGGTATCACGGTGCCGCAAACGGTCGATTTTTGGCGGCGAACGGGGCACATTTTGGAGGGGCACAGTCCTGCCCGGGATATGTGGTCAACCTTGATAAAACGTTTGCCCAGCTTGGGAGTATGAATGCCCCACAGGGGTCTTCAGGGATAGAAAAAACGTTTCATCATTGTCGGCTTTAGGTGAATAACTGACCAACCAGAACGGTAAAATAGTGTTTGTCTGAGCGTTGAGACGTTTAGACATCGTGCATTGTCATCGCCGGCAACGCGCAAAATGGTCCTAACGGAGCCAATCGGGTGCTCCGTTATATACGCAAGTCTAAGAGGGGCTTGTTTAGGAGGCACAGTATGGGACGTTTTACCAATCCTCGCGATCTGTACTTTGGTGAGGGCGCTCGTCATGAGGTGAAGAACCTCAAGGGCAAGAAGGCCATCATCGTTTCTGGCGGCAGCTCTATGCGCCGCGGCGGGTTCCTGCAGGACGTCGAGGCCGACCTTAAGGAAGGCGGTTTCGAGGTCAAGCTGTTCGAGGGCGTCGAGTCCGATCCGTCCATCGAGACGGTCATGAAGGGCGCCGAGGCCATGCGCGAGTTCGAGCCCGACTGGATTATCGCCATCGGCGGCGGCTCGCCCATCGATGCCGCTAAGGCCATGTGGGTCTTCTACGAGTATCCCGAGGAGTCCTTCGACAACATCATCCAGCCGTTCAGCTTCCCCGAGCTGCGTCAGAAGGCTCATTTCTGCGCCATCTCCTCTACCTCCGGTACCGCTACCGAGGTCACCGCGTTCTCCGTCATTACCGACTACGCCAAGGGCATCAAGTACCCGCTGGCCGACTTCAACATCACCCCTGATGTCGCCATCGTCGACCCCGAGCTCACCTACACCATGCCTGCTAAGCTTTGCGCTCACACCGGCATGGATGCTCTGACCCACTGCATGGAGGCCTACGTTTCCACCTGCGCCTCTATGTTCACCGACGCCAACGCCCTGCACGGCATCCGCGAGATCGTCGAGTGGCTGCCCAAGTCCTATGCTGGCGACCATGAGGCCCGTCAGCACATGCACGAGGCCCAGTGCATCGCCGGTATCGCCTTCTCCTCGGGCCTGCTCGGCATCGTTCACTCCATGGCTCACAAGACCGGTGCTGCCTTCGAGAACGGCCACATCATCCACGGTGCCGCTAACGCCATGTACCTGGGCAAGGTTATCCAGTGGAACTCTAAGGACCCGCGTGCTGCTGAGCGTTACGCTTACGTGGCCAAGGAGATCCTGCACCTTCCCGGCGAGACCAACGAGGAGCTCATCGCTGCGCTCGTCCAGAAGATTCGCGACCTCAATGACCAGCTCAACATTCCGCAGTCCATCAAGGATTACGCGAATGGTGGCGTGAAGGTCGACGCCGAGAACCCGCAGATGGTTTCCGAGGAGGAGTTCCTCGCCAAGCTGCCCGAGATCGCTGCGAACGCCGAGACCGACGCCTGCACGCCCGAGAACCCGCGTGAGACCAAGGCTGCCGACTTCGAGAAGATCCTCAAGGCCTGCTACTACGACACCGACATCGATTTCTAATCGACTCTTGTTATCGTAACGAGGGGCTCCGCACGTATCCGTACGGAGCCCCTTTCTTTTTCTTTTAGAGAATGGGATAGTTATGGCTGCAATTTTCAATAGCCCCAGCAAGTACATCCAGGGCCCGGACGAGCTGGCCAAGCTCGGCTCCTATGTTGAGCCGCTTGGCGCTAAGGCCCTCGTCATCGTGACGCCTTCGGGCAAGAAGCGCGTCGGTGCCAAGATCGAGGGCGGCTTTGCCGAGGCTAAGGCCGAGCTGCTATTTGAGGACTTTAACGGTGAGTGCTCCAAGGGCGAGGTCGATCGCCTGGTTGCGCTCGCTCGCGACAACGGTTGCGACATCATCGTCGGCATCGGTGGCGGCAAGATCCTCGACACCGCGAAGGCCGTCGCCTATTACCTGGAGTCCCCGGTTATCATTTGCCCCACCATCGCCTCGACCGATGCCCCGTGTTCGGCGCTTTCGGTGCTCTACACCGACGATGGCCAGTTCGATAAGTACCTGTTCCTTAAGGCAAACCCCAACATTGTCCTGATGGATACGACGGTTATCGCGGCGAGCCCGGTGCGCCTGACGGTTTCCGGTATGGGCGATGCGCTCGCAACCTACTTTGAGGCCCAGGCGACGCATGATGCCGACGGTGGCACTTGCGCCGGCGGTAAGGGCGGCATGGCCGGCCTGGCGCTCGCCAAGCTCTGCTACGAGACGCTTATGGCCGATGGCGTCAAGGCCAAGGTCGCGCTGGAGAAGGGTGCGCTCACGCCTGCCGTCGAGCATATCATCGAGGCCAACACGCTGCTTTCGGGCATTGGCTTTGAGAGCTCGGGCCTTGCTGCTGCTCATGCCATCCACAATGGCCTGACGATGCTGCCCGAGTGCCACGGCATGTATCACGGCGAGAAGGTCGCCTTTGGCACCATCGTTCAGCTGGTACTCGAGGATGCTCCGACTGAGAAACTCGAGGAAGTCTTGGGCTTCTGCATTGAGCTGGGCCTGCCGGTCACGATGAAGGAACTTGGCGTTGCCGAGCTTACGCGCGAGCAGGCCATGATTGTTGCCGAGGCCGCCTGCGCGCCCGATGACACCATGTGCAATATGCCATTTGAGGTGACGCCCGAGATGGTCGCAAACGCCATCCTGGGTGCCGACGCGCTGGGACACTACTATCTCATGGATGAGTAAATCAAGCTAAGGAAGGGGCAAAGCCAGCAGACGGCTTTGCCCCTTTTTGCTATGGTGCAAACTAACCTGACCCCATCGCACCAAGTTGGTGCAAAGGGGTCAGGTTACTTTGCACCAATCGTTGTTTGATGAAGGGCGGATTCTCGTATGGCGCTTCCTATGGTTTACGGCGGTCCCGGCCGGTATGTTCAGGGGCCGGGCGAACTTTCGCGTCAGGGCAGGTATTTGTCATGGTTGGGCTGCGCTGCCTATGTCTTGTTTGACCAGGGCACCGAGGATCGGCTGTGCAGGCAAATCGTCGATGGATTTCTGGATGAAGATCTAAGCGAGCCGTTCTTTAAGATTTACAACGGTCCGTGTACGGAAGATGCCGTTGTCGAAATGGCCAAGGAAGCCCAGGCCGAGTATTGCGACATGGTGGTGGGCATTGGCGGCGGCAAGATGCTCGATATCGCAAAGGCCGTTGCGTTTTATGCTGAGCTGCCGTTGTGTGTATGCCCCACGGCGGCTTCGATGGACGGTCCGTGCAGCGCGATTTCGGTGCTGTATCACGAGGATGGGTCGTTCGATCGCTATCTGATGCTCGAGAAGAATCCGGACCTGGTCGTGGTCGATACCAACGTGGTCGCGGCGGCCCCGCTGCGCATGACGGTCGCCGGTATGGGCGACGCGCTGGCAACGTACTTTGAGGCGCGTTCGTGCGCCGCGGCGCACGGCGCGAACGAGCACGGTGGCGCGCCGGGGCACTTGGCACTGGTCGCGGCACGTGCCTGCTACGATACGCTTATGGAATGCGGCGTCGCTGCCAAGCGCGATCTCAAAAAGGGGCGTACATCGCCGGCGGTTGAGCGCCTGATCGAGTGCAACATCCTGCTTTCGGGCGTTGGCTTTGAGAGCGGTGGCTTGGCGTTGGCGCATGCCATCGCCAACGGTCTGACGATTCTGCCCGAGTGCAAGGCCATGCACGGCGAGGCCGTGGCGTTTGGTCTGGTGGTCCAGCTTCGTCTGGAGCGTGCGCCCGAGCTTGAACAGGTGCTCGAGTTTTGTCAGCGCGTCGGTCTGCCGACGACGCTCGAGGAGCTGGGCCTTGGCGAGATTTCCGATGCCGACCTGATGAGCGTTGCGGATGCGGCCTTTAGAAACGAACGCAATATGGCCAACGAGCAGGCCAAGGTGACCAAGCAAAAGCTCGTCGAGCTCATGCGCGAGGCATAGTTTGGCGCTTGATCGACCTTGTGCAATCGGGGCGGCGATAGGCCATAGGCTATTTGCCGCAAAGGTGCTCCGCGTGTAATTTGCCCGAGGCACGGGCCGATAGCGTATCATTATCTCTTGCTTGTTTGCACTGCTCAGGGAGGGGCCGCGCATGGCGCAGGAACACGATCTATTTGATGACATTATCGAGATCAGCAAGGGTTTCGACTTTCTTAAAAACCCGCTTGGCGGCGTGACCGATGCGCTCGATCCGTCGGCGCCGCAGTGGAATCCTGCCGACTACAAGGAGCGTCCGCGTGGCAACACCATTCCGTGTCTGACCTGCAAAAACGAAAAGAGCGGCTGCACCGCGTGCATGGACGTGTGCCCGGTCAACGCTATCGAGGTCGAGGAAGACGCCATCGAGATCCTCGACTCCTGTCGCAAGTGCGGCCTGTGCGCCGCTGCCTGTCCGACCGAGGCGATCATCTCGCCGCGCTTGGCGCCCAAAAACCTGTATGACGACATCGTCTCTGCTGCTACGAGCCACGAGACCGCCTACGTCACCTGCACGCGCGCCCTTAAGCGCATGCCGCGCGAAAACGAGGTCGTCGTCGCCTGCGTGGGCGATATTACGGCCGAGACCTGGTTCTCGGTACTGGCGGACTATCCCAACGTGAGCGTGTACCTGCCACTGGGCGTGTGCGATAAGTGCCGCAACACCGGTGGCGAGGATATTCTGGGCGAGGCCATCGCCACCGCCGAGGAGTGGGCCGGTACGGGCATGGGCCTGGAGGTCGACCCCAAGAGCCTCAAATGTCATAAGCGCCGCGAGTACGAGCGCAAGGAGTACATGGAAAAGATCGCCCGCACCACGGGCCTAACCGTGACTAAACTCAACCCGGCGACTGCGGCACTGGCCTCGGTGACGCAGAAGCTCAAAGCCCATCGCCATCAGATTACCCAGCTGGAGCGCACGCTCAATACCATGTGCGGCGCCACGACGGCAAAACGTCGCCGTACGCTTACGCACGGGCGCCAGCTGGTACTCTCGACGTTGCAAAACCACCCCGAGCTTGCCCAGAACATGCAGGTGAGCACGCCGGAATGCGATTTTGACAAGTGCACGTCGTGTGGCGAGTGCGTCAACGTGTGCCCCACGTTTGCCTGCGATTTGGTGGGAAGCGGCCGCTTTGCACTGGAGTCCACGTATTGCCTAGGCTGCGGTGCCTGCGTCAAGGTGTGCCCCGAGCATGCGCTCAAGTTAGTTAAGCATGACGCGTCCAATCTGGTCGTCGTCGATCCCGAAGCCGAGGAAAAGGCCGCCCAGAAGGCGAAGGCTCACGAAGAAGCCCAGAAGGTCAAGGCCGAGGCAAAGGCCAAGCTCGATAAGATGCTCGACCAGGTGGAGAAGCTCGCGGACTAGTCAGCGACCCCTATCTCTGCTTCATTCGTGCCGCCGTGGCGTCCGGGTTAGCCCAGATGCTGCGGCGGCGCTATACTTATGCAGTTTGAAATGCTTGTACCAAAAGGAGCTGTCGTGTCCCTTTCCATCGGTATCGTGGGCCTGCCCAACGTAGGCAAGTCGACGCTGTTCACCGCGCTTACCAAAAAGACCGGCCTTGCCGCCAACTACCCGTTCGCCACGATCGACCCCAACGTGGGTATCGTCGATGTGCCCGATAGCCGTCTGCAAAAGCTCGCCGACATCGTCAACCCGGGTCGCATTGTGCCGGCGACGGTCGAGTTCGTCGACATCGCAGGTCTGGTGAAGGGCGCCAACGAGGGCGAGGGCTTGGGCAACCAGTTCCTGGCCAACATTCGCGAGACCGACGCCATCTGCGAGGTCGTGCGCTACTTTAAGGACCCCAACGTCATGCGTGAGGTGGGCCGCACGGGCGAGTTCGTCGATCCCGCCGGTGACGCCGATACCATCATGACCGAGCTCATCCTGGCCGACATGGGCACGCTCGAGAAGCAGCTGCCCAAGCTCGAGAAGGAGGCCAAGCGCGACAAGGAGCTCATGCCCAAGTTCGAGGTCGCCAAGCGTCTGCTTGCCTGGCTCAACGAGGGCAAGCGCGCCGCGTCCATGGAGATGACCGACGAGGAGCGCGCCGCTGCCAAGGGCCTGTTCCTGCTCACTATGAAGCCCATCCTGTATGTGGCCAACGTGGACGAGGATATGCTCAACGACGATCTGGCGCCCATCGATGGTGTTAAGCCGCTGCCCATCTGCGCCAAGATCGAGGCCGAGCTTTCCGAGCTCGATCAAGAGGACGCCGCCGACTACCTGGAGAGCTTGGGCTTGGAGCAGCCCGGCCTGGACGTGCTCGCACAGGCGGCCTATAAGCTGCTTGGCCTGCAGTCGTTCTTTACGGCCGGCGAGATGGAGGTCAAGGCCTGGACGGTTCGTCAGGGCGCGACCGCCCCGCAGGCCGCCGGCGTCATCCACACCGACTTTGAGCGCGGCTTTATTAAGGCCGAGGTCATTGGTTACGACGACTACATCGAGCTTGGTGGCGAGCAGGGCGCCAAGGCTGCCGGCAAGCTGCGTATTGAGGGCAAGGACTATGTTATGGCCGATGGCGACGTCGTGCACTTCCGCTTTAACGTGTAAGGACGACGCATATGTTTAAATATGGCAAAAAAGCTGGCTACATGGGTATTGCGCTGCTCGTACTTGCGGTGATTCCGCTGGTGGTCGCAGCGTGTGTTATCCCCAACATTGGTCCCGAGGTGGCAACAAAGTTTAATGCTGCCGGCGAGGCGACGCGCTGGGGCAAGAGCTACGAGTTGCTGGCGTTGCCGGTGCTCAATCTGCTGCTGAGCGTGGCGACGTACTTTACGGCGGGACGCCAGGCAAAAAACAACGATGACTCCGCCGCCATGGCACGCATCGTGTGCGAGCGCTACCTGCGCAACGGTTGCATCACGGGTGTATTTCTCAACGTGATCAACGTTTACTTTATGTACTCGGCGATTACCGGAACGGGCTTTGGCTTTGGTTTCTAGCTTGTCCTTTTAGGCAACGAGCCTGCATGCATATTCAATGGCTGCTGCGAGGCCGCCGCTCGATCGTGGTTGAAAGACTACATCGGCGGCGGCCTCGTTTTCGTATCCGGCGCCGCGAAGGGTGAGTGCTATGCCGGCTTCTAAAAGGAGCGGCAGGCCGCGTTGGCTGGTTGCGATTACGGCAGCCTGATTGAGCGAGCAGCTGTGCGCTTGGCATTGGATAGCAAGTTCTCCTTTCTCCGGGCAAGGGACCAGAACGGCGACGACGCGACTTGATAGCAATGCAAATGCTGTGCGCTCATCGGGCGAAAGGCATTCTGCTTCAACGACGACGAGCTTGGGCGGTGCGCTGTTTGTGCGAAGCGTGGCTCGGTACATGCGGACCGAAGAACCCGACATAGAAAACTCCTGTGTATTCGGCAAAACGTAAACTATAGTTTACGTTTATGTTCGGCTCCATTTCAAACTCGGCTGCATGGACGAACGTGCGAAACAGATTCTTGGCAGGCGGGTCGAAGAGACACGCAGGGACCTTGGTATCTCCAAGGTTGATTTTTGTGTGGCGACAGGAATCAGCCGACCCTACCTCGACCGAATCGAAGATGGGACGGCAAATTTCACGCTCAAGGTTCTATTTAAGATCGCGCCCGCACTCGGCATGACGGTGTCAGAGCTTCTCGAGGGCATCGAATAGGGGATACCCGTCGACAACTGAATTACGCCATCGGGATGCGGTCGTGGTTGACTTGGCTGTAGAACAGGCGCTGGATTTCGGCGGCATCGCGTGACTGGCCGAGTGCCCACATGGTCTTGGCCACAAGCGTCTCGGTGGTCATGTCGTCGCCGCGCAGAATGCCCGGATGATCGGCGTAAGCACGGCCGACCTCATAAACGCCCAGATCGAGGCCCTCTTCGGGGACCTGCGTGGTCATAACGACGGTGCGGCCCGAATCGACCCAGCGGAAAATCGCCTCCTGGAATGACTCGCCGGACTCGCCAAACTCGGGAATACCGCCAATGCCAAAGGTCTCAAGAATTACAGCATCGTAGCTATCGGCTAGGGCGTCCAGGATACCCGGGTTCACGCCGGGCGTAAGCTTAAGGACAAACACGCGCGGGTCGATGCTGTTGTAGAAACGCACCGGGTTTTCGCCCTGATGAGTGCCGTGGAGCCCGTTGCGCACGATGCGGTCGTTGCGGATGTAGGCAATGGGCGGATAGTTGACGCTAATGAACGCGTTAAAGCTCATGGTGCGCTGCTTGCGGGCGCGCGTGCCGGCAATGGCGACGCCACCAAACACAATCGACACATCGTGCGAGTGCTCGTCGAGCGCATAGAGCAGGCTCTGGTACAGATTGAGCTTGGCGTCGGTAAAGGGGTTGCCCATGGGCTTTTGCGAGCCGGTGAGTACGATGGGCTTGGGGCTGTCCTGAATCAGATAGGAAAGTGCTGCCGCGGTATAGCTCATGGTGTCGGTGCCGTGCAGAATCACGAAGCCGTCGTGGTCGGCATAGCCTTCGACGATGACGTCGCGGATACGCATCCAGTCACTGGGACGCATATTGGTACTGTCGATGTTCATGGGCTGCACGACGTCGAGCTCGCAGAGGCCTGAGATCTCGGGGACGCTCTGGGCGAGCTCCTCACCGGTCAGGGCGGGGGAGAGGCCGTTGCCGTCCTCGGTCGATGCGATGGTGCCGCCCGTGGCGATGAGAAGGATGCGCTTCATGCTGGTATTCCTATCGTATTTGCCGCCGCAGAGGCGGAGTCGTTCGGCAGTATTGTGGCACAGGGCGTCCAATGTTCAAACGTATTACATCATCCGTAACGTTTGGTAACACTTCAATTGCCGTCAAATAGGGGCCCTGGTCGTGCGTTTGCCGTGCGCTGATGGCTGCGAGGGACGAGAAACCCCATATAACGTGTACACTATGGAGGTTATTTTCGTTCATTCACGCGGGTGGGCACCGGCTCCCCGCCAACAAGAGGGGATACCATGGATCAAAAGGCTTCCGCAAAGGTCCTCGTACTCGACTTTGGTGCGCAGTACGGTCAGCTCATTGCCCGTCGCGTCCGCGACCTCAACGTGTATTCCGAGATTGTTCCCTGCGACATATCGGCCGATGAGATTCGCGAGATGAACGCCTCTGCGCTCATCCTTTCCGGCGGTCCGGCCTCCGTGTACGCCGAGGACGCTCCGTCCATCGACCCCGCCATCTTTGACCTGGGCCTTCCCGTCCTGGGCTTTTGCTACGGCCATCAGATTACGGCCGTGACGCTCGGCGGCAAGGTCGGCTACTCCGAGGTGGGCGAGTACGGCCGCGCTACCATCACACGCACGGCTGGCGCCAAGCTCTTTAACTCCACGCCCATGGAGCAGACCGTGTGGATGAGCCACCGCGATGCCGTCTCCGAGGTGCCCGAGGGCTTTACCGTTACCGCCAGCACCGACGTGTGCCCGGTTGCCGCCATGGAGTGCGTCGAGCGCAAGATTTTCACCACGCAGTTCCACCCCGAGGTCAAGCACTCCGAGTACGGTCAGCAGCTGCTGAGCAACTTCCTGTTTGAGATCTGCGGCTTGGAGCCCAACTGGAGCATGGACAACCTGGTCGAGACCATGACGGCCGAGTTCCGCGAGAAGGTCGGTGACGACCGCGTGATTCTGGCCCTGTCCGGCGGCGTCGACTCCTCCGTCGTGGCTGCGCTGGGCGCCCGCGCCGTGGGCAAGCAGATGACCTGCGTGTTCATCAACCACGGTCTGCTGCGCAAGGGTGAGCCCGAGCAGGTGGAGGAGGTCTTCACCAAACAGTTCGATGTCGATTTCATTCATGTGCATGCCGAAGACCGTTATGCCGAGCTTTTGGCCGGCGTGGTTGAGCCCGAGGAGAAGCGTCGCATCATCGGTACGCAGTTCTGGAAAGAGTTCTTCGCCGTGGCGCAGCAGCTCGAGACCGATGGCAAGCCGGTCAAGTACCTGGCTCAGGGCACCATCTACCCCGACATCATCGAGTCCGGCGCTCGCAAGACGGGCGGCAAGACGGCCACCATCAAGAGCCACCACAACCTGATTCCGTTCCCCGAGGGCGTGCACTTCGACCTCATTGAGCCGCTCGATCACTTCTTTAAGGACGAGGTTCGCGCGCTTGGTCTGGCGCTCGGACTGCCGGGCCACATCGTGTTCCGTCAGCCCTTCCCGGGCCCGGGTCTGGCCATCCGCATCATCGGTGCGGTCGACAAGGAGAAGCTCGAGATCCTCAAGAATGCCGATGCCATCGTGCGCGAGGAGCTCGACGCCTACAACCAGCGCCTGTTTGAGCAGACCGGTGAGCGCAACTCCGAGCACAGCTGCTGGCAGTACTTTGCGGTCCTGCCCGACATCAAGTCCGTTGGCGTCATGGGCGACGAGCGCACCTATCAGCGCCCGATCATCCTGCGCGCCGTCGAGTCCAGCGACGCCATGACCGCTGACTGGGCCAAGCTTCCCTACGACGTCTTGGCCCGCATCTCGGGCCGCATCGTTGCCGAGGTTCCCGGTGCCAACCGCGTGTGCTACGACATCACGTCCAAGCCGCCCGCGACCATCGAGTGGGAGTAGGCTGATAGGGTTCTGACCTGCATTTTTGAGTGCCGCACTGTGCCGCTGAGTTTCGTTTCGTACGAGAGTCACGGCAAAGCCGCCAGCGATGTTGGTGAGTAAATACGATGATCTAGCCTCCGTTCCCGCGTTGGGACGGAGGCTTTTTCTTTGTCGTTTTACTCCCTTTCACCTGCTATTTCGCGATTTGCTCCCCGTATTTCAAGACGGCAAGGCACGGTGCGGCATTCGGAGGAACGGGAGTAAGGATTCATCCCAAGTGAGTAGACGCGCGATTTTTGTCTCCGAGAGCCAAACGGGGCCGTTTCGGGGCCTGTGAAACTCAAATCGAACTCAATAGGCTTTTCGGCGGTCTTCTCACAGCGTTTTCCCAGGTGGTTAATGGGGAGTAAAGAATCTCGCCGCCTCAATGAAAACGGGAGTAACCAGGGGAAATGCCGCGGCGTACTGCCGCGTGCCGCCGTGTAAGCCACCGCGTCATTTACTCCCCAGGTGCGCCGGAAATGCCTTGGCATGCAATGGGGAGTAAAAACTCAGCTTACGCAGGCCCGAGCGGCGCTCGCCGCCTGGTCCACCGTCCTGATTCGGTTGCGTTGATCGCGAAATGCGGAGAGCCGCTACAGCGAGGCTTTCCAGTCCTCGTATTCGTCGGCGTCGATCTTGCCGTTTTCGAGCTGCGCGCGCTTCTCTGCCCACAGTTCGATCGCCATCGCGGCTTTGGGCGCGTGCGGCGCCTTGGGGTTCAGGGAGAGGCCCGTGCCGTCGGCTGCGGGCACGATGCCGAAGGAGTCCTCGAGCCGCACGAGCAGCGACATGAGGTCGCCCGCAGTCTCGACGCCGTAATCCTTGAGGGCGTTGACGGACACGCCGAGCGCCGCGGAGATGGACTCGAGCAGCTCGGGCTTCACGGCGCGGATGCCGCTCTCGTAGTGGCGCACGGCCCCCTCGGTCAGGCCGACCGCCTCGGCGAGCTGCGCCTGCGTCATGCCGCGCGACTTGCGGTACCGCCTTATGTTCTCGCCTACGGACATGAGCCCTCCTCCTGGAATTACGTACCAGCACATCTTATCAGCGTACGCAAATGTACGCAATTCTATTGACAGTACAGATATGTACGTTTACTCTGAATCTGTGAACCGTACGTATCCGTACGCCATTGATTGGAGGAGCCATGGACGAGAAGGTGGCGAAGACGCCGAGGCCGCACATGCTGGACGCCGACGAGGTCGCGGAGCTGCTGAGGATCAAGAAAGGCAGCGCCTACGAGGTGATCAGGAAGATAAACGCCGAGCAGGAGGCGCGCGGGCGCGTGGTCATCCGCGGGCGCGTTCGAAGCGACGTCTTCGACGCCCTGTACTTCCCGGAGGTGGACTGACATGCCCGTGTACAAGGACGACGGCAACGGCACGTTCTACGTGCAGTGCTACTACCGCGACGCCCGCGGCTCGAAGCGCCACAAGACGAAGCGCGGCTTCTCCTCCGAGGTGGAGGCCGCAGTGTGGGAGAGCCAGTTCAAGAGCCTTAACGGCGGGGCCATGGACATGACGTTCTCCGAGTTCGTCGAGGTGTACGCCTCCGAGGTGAAGCCGCGCATACGCGAGCACACGTGGATCACCAAGGAGTACATCATCAACGACAAGCTCGTGCCGTTCTTCGGGGACATGCGCATGTGCGACGTGAGGCCGATCGACGTCATCAGGTGGCAAAACGAGCTCACCGAGCACCGGGACGCCGACGGGAAGCCCTGGGCACCGACGTACCTGCGCACAGTGAACAACCAGCTCAACGCCATCTTCAACCACGCCGAGCGCTACTACGGCCTCAGCGACAACCCGGTGCGCAGGGTCGACAAGATAGGCTCGAAGAAGGGCGGCGAGATGCAGTTCTGGACCAAGGACGAGTACCTGAGGTTCAGCGAGGCCGTCATGGACAAGCCTCTCTCATTCCACGCCTTCGAGCTGCTTTACTGGACGGGCATACGCTGCGGCGAGCTCCTGGCGCTCACGCCGTCCGACTTCATGCTGGAGAGCTCGCGGCTGCGCATCAACAAGTCGTACCAGAGCCTCAACGGCGTTGACACCGTGACCGACCCCAAGACGCCCAAGTCCGTGCGCACGATCGTCATGCCCGCCTTCCTGCGCGACGAGATGGCGGACTTCATCGAGATGCGCGACGACGTCGCCCCCGACGAGCGCCTGTTCGCCGTGACCAAGCACTTCCTGGCCCACGAGATGGAGCGCGGGTGCAAGGCGTCGGGCGTGAAGCGCATCCGCATACACGACATACGCCACAGCCATGTGAGCCTGCTGATAGAGATGGGCTTCTCCGCGCTGGCCATCGCCGAGCGCATGGGCCACGAGGCGGTGGACATCACCTACCGCTACGCGCACCTGTTCCCCACGAAGCAGGACGAGATGGCCGCCGCGCTCGACGGGGCGAGGGGGTAAGAAGGATGCCGTGCGAGAACAGCGCCCGCAAGCGCAGCAAGACGATGGCGTTCCGCTGCACGCCCGAGGAGCGCAAGCTCATATGCGAGATGGCAGCCTGGAGCGGCATGAACAGGCAGGACTACATCATCGCCAAGCTCACCGATACCCAGGTCGAGGTGAGGCCCTCCGTGAGCGTGCAGAAGGCACTGAGGGACTCGATGGCGGAATTGGCCAAGGAGGTGCGGCTGGCGGCCTCCTACGGCGAGCTGAGCGAGTCCCTGCAACAGAGAATTGAGCACGTGATGAGGTTCTTCCTAGCGCTCGGCGAGCCTCTTGACGCGCCGACGGAAGAGACATCGCCACGAACTACGTTTTTGGAAGAGCCGGTTCCATCCGTCATCGATGTGGGTTCCGACACCGCAAGCATCTTCGAGATGGGACGCAGGTAGGGCCTAGCGCCAGACCTCCAACGCCTTGTCCGCAAGCCATTCGGCGCGATCGGCGATATCGCCCTCGTTCCAAGACTCCTTCTCTAGGGCGCCGGCCATGGTCGCAAGGCCGGCGGCGCAGAGGGCAAGGCCGTCCTTGTATCCCTTTCCCTGCTTCTTGGTGGGCCAATCGGCATCGCGGATGGAGGCGTTGAGCGAATGCGTGATGATGGCGAGGTTGCCGAGCGTGAGGAGCTTCCGGTCCCTTCGCGTGGCAGCCTCATCGTCGAGGGCTCCCCATTTGTTGCGCCACTTCTTGGGCATCATGTGCTCGAGGGTGTACTGGTTGAACCCGAGCAGGGCCGTGCTGCTCATGCCCGGACGAATGGCGCTTTCCAGCAGATAGAGGACGCCCTTGGACTGGAGGTTGTACAGACACGATTCCTCGAATGCCGCTCGAACCTCGGCGTCGCCGGGCATGTACGTCGTCGCCTCGTCATTGGCTTCGAGAGCCTTCCTCAGCGCCTCCGCGTCCTTCACCTCGTTCAAGATCAGCGAGGTGAACAGCCTGTTGTAGTTCTTCGTGGTCGCCTGAACCAGCATTCGGCGGACGATGTAGCTCTCAAGCAGGGCGTAGATCTTAGATTCCTCGCTCGAAGACTCCGCGTTCTTTCGAACGTAGAGCACGTACGGGATGAGCGTCGAGTTCTTGAGGCCGAATATCAGCACGTTCAGGCGCTCGACGCCGGAAGCGGAGGGGATGTCCGCGTCGCAGTAGCCAGGGTCGAACGTGGACTCGAACGCCTCGGCATACGCCTTCATGTTGTCGAGAATCTCGACCTTGTCGCCGTTGCAGTACCTGCCGATGAAATCCTTGTAGGACTGGAAGAGGTTCGAAGTACGCGAATAGAAGAGCTTGTCCTCGGTCGTGACGCCACGCCTCTTGTCCTGGACCAGAATCTGGAGGAACGCGTCGAAGAAGAGGTCGACGAGCGTGCGCTTGATGCGCCCGGTAACGATCTCCTGCTCCCAATACTCCCTCTTCTCAGCCGTGGGCTCGAAGACGTCTTCCCAGCACTCCTTGAACGCCTGCTCGTTCTCGCGGTTGAAGAAGTAGTTCTTAAGGAGCTCCGCCGTCGTCAGGCGCACCCCGAGCGAGTTGATGGTGTCGAATATCTGCTGCTCGTCCTCGCCCTCGGTAAGATCGATGCAGACGAACTGGACGTTCGACTTGATCGTGTTCCTGTCGACCTTCTCCGGGTCGATATTCTTGAGGAAGTAGTTGTAGGCAAGGACGATGGCCGAGGAGCCCTCGAGGGGTTCGCAGCCCGTGGCGCTGACGACCTTTTCGAAATCCTGCCGGTCGTACTTGCCGTGCCGCAAGGCGACATCGCCGGTCTCCAGGACGAAATCTCGCTCAAACAAATTGTTGGTGCCGTTTTTTGCACAGAGTGCCTTGAAGAAGATGACCATGGTCGTGAGTCGCTGCTGGCCGTCGATGACGGTGCGAACCTCGGAGACCTCGGACCAGGTGTTGCCGGAGGAGGCCTGCTTCAGGATGATGGAGCCCAGGAAATAGGGCCGCTTCGAGGCCGTGACGAACTCCATGTCGCCGAGGAAACGCTCCCATTGCTCTTCTCCCCAGACGTACGCCCTTTGGTAAAAAGGTATTTCGAGCAGGCGCGATCCGTTGAACACGCCGCTTATCGTTGCTTTTCCTGCATCCATCCTTAAAGCCCTATCTATCCTTTGCGGTTATTGCTGGCGGGGTCAATTTTATCAATACGCTGCTTGACCCTTTAATGTTCCCGGTCCTTGCCGTCTTCTCCCCAGAAGGTGCTCGAAGATGATGCGCAGGTCCTCGTCATCAAGGCAGCCGCCCTCGAGGCAGCCACGGTCGATGGTATCGATCATCGTCTGCCCCTTCTTCTTCGAGCGGTCGTAGATCACTGTGTCGAGGGATAGCTCCCTGCCGTCGCGCGTGAACATCTCGTGCATGAATTCGGCACTGTTCGCTTGACTTCAATCGCGTACCGCGTGCTCGAGCGGGCCGCTTCCCCTCGATATGGCGACATCCCAATGCTCGCAGTTAAGCAGAAGAAGTCGGTTCATGAACTCGACGCCCGAAAAACCGAGTCTCGCAAACGGCGGAAATAGAGGGTCATCTGAAAAGACCGCAGCATACTCACTGCTCAACGGCATATACGCGAGATGAAAATCGTACGAGTCGTCCTCGGGCCCGATGATGAACATAGGCATCGACGTCGTAACGAACCCTGAGCCGACGGGTGCCCTAAGGATGGAGAAGCTCTTCTCAAAAAAAGCCTTTCGAATACGGTTAACTGGCACAATATCATCGTTGGAGAAGAGCATGGTTGCGGCGGCGGCAAGCTCGACCACCGCTTGGGAATCCCCGCGCCAATCCGACCAATCGAGCAAGCCGAGCTCATAGGGTGTCAGATGAACGTTTCTGAGCAGCTCTTCGGCAGTCTCGCGTGACCATTTCTTGTCGACGCGCATACTGATAGGGTGCCGGACGATGATATTTGCTGCCAGCTCGCAAACGGCGGCTTTCCCATCAGAATACCCTTCGTCTTCGCACTGGTCTTCTTTCTGGCGTTCCAAAAAGCGATCGTAAAGCGGCGCGATGCGGCTCTCGAGCTCAGATAGCTTAACCTCGATGAGGTTCTGCGCATAGAATCTGTCTGTCGCATCGCCTGTCGCATCGGCATGCTCGACCTCATAAAGATCGCGCATGCTGCAAAGGTTCTCGCAATTCGTGCGGAAGAAGGAGCCCTTCTGTCTGCTGTAGGCATGAAGCTGCCCGGAGGAATCCGCGAAATGGCGCAGGTAGAACCGCGGCACCCAGTGCTGCTTTCGCGTCATCTTTCCGGGCAGCTTCGACATCCTAAGCCTTCACCGCCTCGTATTGGTAGGTCGTGCGCACGTTGTAATGGAAGTCGTTTCCGAGGTCCAGCGCCTCGAAGTGCTTCTTGGCGCAGCCGATCTTGATCTTCTCCGCGTCGCGCAGGGCGGGCTCGCCGTTCTTGCCGCCCTTGGTCTCGGTCACGAAGTACACGCGGCGCTCGCCGTCGGCCTCCTCGACGTACGCCCAGTCGGGGTTGTAACTGCCGAGCGGCGTGTCGATCTTGAACGCCGAGGGCAATTTCGCGAACACGAGAACCTCCTCCTGCTTGTCTAGAGCCTCGGCAAAGGAGCGCTCGACCCCCGCCGAGTCGTAGACCACGTAGTTGTACAGGCTCTTGCTCGTCATGTCCGGCTTCCACGCGTTCTGCCCAAGGTAGGCCGTGTAGTCGTCAAGCTCGAGGTCGCGCATGGTGTACCACTCGTCCTCGGGAAGGCGCACGTACTTGATGCCCTGGGCGATGAGGTCGTTCTTCACGCGGTTGATCTTGTCGCCGACCTGCGCGAGGAAGGTCGCGGGGTCGATCTCGAACTCGTCGAGGCGGCTGCAGCCCTCGAGGATCGCCTTGATGGTGCCGCGGGTGAGCCCGACGGCGTCCTGCAGCTCTGCGATCGGGTCGGGAAGGTCGTATTTCACCTTTCCCGAAACGGACACCACGGAGGTGCCCGTGCCCTCGGCGCTCACGCCCGCGTCGTCGATGCCCAGCGAGGCACGCTCGCTCGTCACCTGGGGCGGGCGCACGGCGAGCATGCCGTCGACAGCTTCGATGGCATGTTCGATGAGCTTGCCGGAGTCGACCTCGACCTGGAAGCGCGTGCGCTGGCGGATGCGGTCCCACAGGGCCTGGAACGCAGGGTCGAGCGTGACGTCCTTCTGCAGCTCGACCGAGACCTCCTTGGCCTTGTCACGGATCTGGACCCTCTGGGACTTGTGGATGATGATCGCCTCGACCTGCTCCTTGGCAGGCTCGAGCTCGGCGGGGAGCTCGACCTTGCCCTCCTCGGCGGCCGCCTTCAGCTCGGGCGTCACCGCGCCCTTGTCGTCGACCATGCCGGTCGCGACGAGGTGGTCGTAGACCTGCTTGGACTTCTCGTAGCCCAGGCGCTCCTCGACGCCATCATCGCCCTTGACCGTGACCTTCGTGAAGCTCTCCGGAGTGATGACGCCGAACTTGAAGTCCTCAGCCTCAAGCTCCTTCTGCAGGCCGTTGGCGAAGTCGTCGTAGCTCTCGTTCGCGATGACGGTGAGCACGTTCGCCTCTGGGTCGTACAGGCGCTCGCCATCCTGGTTCACGCACAGGCGCAGACCGCGGCCGATCTTCTGGCGCTTGGTCAGGTTGTCCTTTGTCTCGACGAGCGTGCAGATCTGGAACACGTTGGGGTTGTCCCAGCCCTCCTTGAGCGCGGAGTGGCTGAAGACGAAAGAGACGTCCTTGTCCGCGTCCTTGCCGTCCGGGAAGGAGATGAGCGTCTCCTTCTTCTGCATGATGAGCTCGAAGGCCCCGGCGTCGTCGGCGGTGCCGGCGGCTCCCTTGGAGTCCTTGAACTTGCCCTTCTTGTCCTTGGCGAAGTATCCCTGGTGCACGGCGTGGGGGTCGCGCACCAGCGGGGCGCCGACGGCTTCGTAGCACTCGAGCCACGTGCCCTTGCCGATCCCCGCCGCCTTTGCGATGCGACGAGGCGCCTTCGAGTTCAGGGCACCTGCGTACTCCTCCTCAAACATCAGGGCGTACAGGCCGCCGTGGACTTCGGGCTCGTAGACGCGGTATCGGTCGACGCGGTCGATGAAGAAGAGCGAGAGCACCTTCACGCCGCGCGGCCACAGCTCGAACTGGCGGGCCAGGTGGTCCTCGATGGTGCGGCGGATCTGCGCGCGCTTGACGACCTCCTCGTTGACGTCGCCCAGCGCCTCGCCGAGCTCGAGCACCTCGCCGTTCTGGAACTCTATGAACTCGTCGCCCACTGCGGCGCCGATGTTGTTGACCACCCAGCCGCTCTCGTAGTCGCTGTTCTCGCCGCTCTTCTGGTAGAGGTCGTTGCCGGTCTTCACCGTGACGGCCTTGCGCTTCTGCGTGCCGTCGGCCTGGCGCACGTCGATGGACACCTTGGCGGAGAACGGGTCGGACTTGACGGACTCGAGCCTCACGTACGCGCCGTTGAGGTTCGCCTCGGCCTTGATCGAGTCCACGCAGATGCCCTTCACCAGGTGGCGCTCGAAGGCGTCGACCGGCGTGAGGCGGTAGATCATGTTGTAGGCCTGCTTGTGCGTGGCCGAGTAGCGCAGCACGAACAGCGGGTTCAGGCTCTTGATGGCGGCCTTGGCCTGCTTGGTGTTGTCGACGCTCTGGGGCTCGTCGATGATGACGACGGGCTTGCAGGCGCTCACGAGCTCGCGAGGGCTGAAGCCGCCGGTGAGCTTCTCGCTGGGACGGTGGAAGAGGTTGCCCTCCTTCGCGGTGCCATCCTTCTCGAGGCCCTTGTTGAACGCGTCGATGTTGATGACCATGACCTGGATGGAGCTCGACGTGGCGAAGTTACCCACCGGCCCCATGTCCTTCGAGTCGTACACGAAGTAGTCGAGCGGCGTGCGGTCGTAGAGCGTCTCGAAGTGCCTGCGGGTGGTCTGGAGGCTCTTGAGGACGCCCTCGCGGATGGCCACGCTCGGCACGACGATAACGAACTTGGTGATGCCGTAGCGGCGGTTTAGCTCGTAGATGGAGCGGATGTAGACGTAGGTCTTGCCGGTGCCGGTCTCCATCTCGACGGTGAAGTCTCGCAGGCGCCCATCGGTGAGGACGTCGGTTGCCGGGAGGCAGCCCTCCTCCTGCACGGCGTGCAGGTTGTCGAGGAGCTGGCCCGGCGCCACGCGAAGCTCGTTGCCGTGGCCGACCATGAGCTCGCCGATTGCCGTCTGGCCTTTGCGGCCGGAATCGGCGGAGAATACGCTGCCAATAAATTGTTGTCCGCGGAACAGGTCGCAGGTTGCTTCGATGGCCTCCAGCTGGTGCTGCTGGTCGGATGAGAACTTGAACTCGAGCGCCGCCATGCTAGACCGTCCTCAATTCGATCTCACAGCCCATGCGCTCGCCGGCGTGCTTGAAGATCTGCACGGCGTTGAGCTTGAGGGTGTCGTCGAGGACGGAATCGAGGATGAGAACGCGCCTGGGCTCCATGTCGGCGATGGCCTCGAGCGCCTCAATGGTGAGGCCTCGGGACATGCAGCAGACGAGCTCGTCGCAAGCGACGGACCAGATGGGATAGCCCGCGGCTTCAGACTTCTCGACGGGCAGCGTGAGCTCGAGGCCCCATTTGAGCATCATCTCGAAGACGATATCCATATCGGAGCGATCGGGCTTGACCACGTCGAAGAGGAGCTGACCGGGCTCGGGCTTCTCAATGCCGGACTCATCGAGCTCGAACACACGGAAGCCGATGTCGGGAAGCTGCTTGGGTCCCTCGCCAAGCTTGAGTTGACGGTTGGATTCCTCGAGCTCGGTTTTGATTTTGTCGCCTGCGCGGCGAATGCGTCCTTCGCCTATGTCGCAGAGAGTCTCATACCCGTCCTTGTAGGCGTCGCGTTTCGGGTCACAAGGCTCTGGAAGCTGGACAAGGATAAACTGATAGCGATCATCTTTTCCGAGCTCCTGCAGGAACATGGCATGGGCGGTCGATGCTGAGCCTGAGAAAAAATCAAGCACAATATCACCCGTGCTTAAATGCTCATGTACGGTAAAGAAGCAAGCAACCGAAAACAATAGATAGACCGCCAGCACTACACTATTCCGAACCAAAGACCAAAAGATAAGCATTTTGAGAAAATCTAAACTTTTGGATTTTCCTACAATGCCGACTACGGCGGAATCCCTCCCACTCCTTATATATTTCTTTCTGTATACATTGAATTTGTATTTAGTAAAATGCAGACAACACCACGGATCGGCTTTTGGCTGGACAATTCCAACCAAACACCGCAGCAGACAGTAGAAACCATTCTGAACGTTAGGAAGCCGGTATGATTGTTACATATAAGGGGAAGAAAAATTTCTTTTAGATACTTGTTTTCCTAAAACTGATGTGATATAATAATTCAAGTCCAGAAAAGGAGTAAAAAATATGCGGCAAGGTATTCTTAAATAAAACTATAATCAAATAGTGGGAACAAAGGATTATGATAGTCCCTTTTGTAGTGGCTTAGTTTTTTGTACCCAATTTAAGAATACTTTTGCCTTATCAATTTTGACATATCCCCAAAAACAGCACTCACAAACAGGTGTATGCTGCATATGTGTATGTCCGCAAATTATCATCCCCAGTGGTAAAAGTATTTTACTGCTGGGGATTTTTATGCCCTTCGGGGCAGTAAAGGGAGGACAATCACATGAAAATAAGGCTTATAGGACAAAATGTGTGTCCACTTTAGGGGCATCGGCGC
>NZ_QRKJ01000015.1:0-64829 GCF_003471905.1 Collinsella sp. AM16-21 | reverse complement strand
TCGGCCTAATCCGCGGTCTTTCATGCAGCAGGGGCTCTCAATGTTTTATGTCCTGCTCATATCGTCTCTGCCGGCAGTTTGGGACACTCTTTGGCAATTGGCGCATCAGAACGTTTGGACATACAGTTTTTCGATTCCGTATGTATATATGCGCGCTAATGGGTTATAAAATCTAAGTCTGAACATAGCAGGTCTGCGATGCGGCTCGGGCAACCGGGCCGTTTTTGCGGACGGGGGTAGCGCGAAAGGACTGCACATGCGTCAATTTAAG
Source organism: Collinsella sp. AM16-21 (assembly GCF_003471905.1). Taxonomy (NCBI): domain Bacteria; kingdom Bacillati; phylum Actinomycetota; class Coriobacteriia; order Coriobacteriales; family Coriobacteriaceae; genus Collinsella; species Collinsella sp. AM16-21. The sequence goes on along the minus strand of NZ_QRKJ01000015.1, from coordinate 64,558 downwards.
ACCGAGAGCAAAAAACTGCTCGACCTCATGATCAACTCCATCTACACCAATAAGGAAATCTTCCTGCGCGAGCTTATCTCCAACGCGAGCGATGCCGTCGACAAGCTCAACTTTAAGAGCCTGCAGGATCCGAGTGTCAAGCTCGACCAGGGCGACCTGGCCATCCGTGTTTCCTTTGATAAAGATGCCCGTACCATCACCATTTCGGATAACGGTATCGGCATGACCGCCGAGGAGCTCGAGCGCAATCTGGGCACCATCGCCCATTCCGGCTCCGAGGAGTTTAAGACTGAGAACGCCGAGCAGCAGGGTTCCGATGTCGACATCATCGGTCAGTTTGGCGTGGGCTTCTACTCTGCCTTTATGGTTGCCAGCCACGTAAAGGTTGTCAGCCGCGCCTATGGCGAGGACACCGCCCACGTTTGGGAGTCCGACGGTCTTGAGGGCTACACCATCGAGGATGGCGAGCGTGCTGAGCACGGTACCGATGTCATCCTGACGCTGCGCGAGAACGAGAAGCTCGACGCCGACGGCGAGGCCGAGACCTACGATCGCTTCCTGACCGAGTGGGGCCTCAAGAGCCTGATTCAGCAGTACAGCAACTATGTGCGCTACCCGATTCAGATGATGGTGAGCAAGAGCCGCCAGAAACCCAAGCCCGAGGACGCCGGCGACGACTACAAGCCCGAGTACGAGGACTACCAGGAGCTCGAGACCATCAACTCCATGACGCCGATTTGGAAAAAGCGCAGCTCCGACGTTGAGCAGAAGGATTACAACGAGTTCTACAAGTCCACGTTCCACGACTTTGACGATCCCGCGCGCACTATCAGCTTCCATGCCGAGGGTACGCTTGAGTACGATGCGCTGCTGTTTGTGCCGGGTCGCGCCCCGTTCGATCTGTACAGCAAGGACTACGAGAAGGGCCTGGCGCTCTACAGTTCCAACGTGCTGATTATGGAGAAGTGCGACGACTTGCTGCCCGACTACTACAACTTTGTGCGCGGTGTCGTGGACTCTGCCGACGTGACGCTCAATATTTCGCGTGAGACGCTGCAACAGAACCGTCAGCTCAAGGCCATTGCCAAGCGTGTCGAGAAGAAGATCACTGCCGATCTTGAGGACATGCGCGACAACGACCGCGAGGCCTACGAGAAGTTCTTTGAGAACTTTGGCCGCGGCCTTAAGTACGGCATCTACTCGAGCTATGGCATGAAGGCCGATGAGCTCGCCGACCTGCTACTGTTCTGGTCTGCCAAGGAGCAGAAGATGATTACCCTGGCCGAGTATGCCAAGGGCATGCCCGAGGATCAGAAGGCCATCTACTACGCCGCCGGCGACTCGCGTGAGCGCTTGGCCAAGATGCCCGTGGTAAAGGGCGTGCTCGAGCGCGGCTATGACGTGCTGTTGCTGACGCAGGATGTGGATGAGTTTACGTTCCAGGCTATGCGTGAGTACGTTGCCGCCGATATGCCTAAGATCTACGAAGACGACGCCGCCCGCGAGGCTGCCGAGAAGGCCGTTGCCGACGGTGCCGAGCCCGAGGTCGAGGATCGTCACCTGGAGCTCAAGAACGTCGCGACTGGCGATCTTGATCTGGCGACCGAGGACGAGAAGAAGGAGGCCGAGGACGCCACCAAGGAGAACGAGGACCTCTTTAGCGCTATGAAGGAGGCGCTCAGTGACAAGGTCGAGAAAGTTGCCGTCTCCGCGCGCCTGACCGATGCCCCCGCTTGCATCACCACCGAGGGTCCGCTTTCGCTCGAGATGGAGAAGGTGCTTCAGAAGGGTCCTGAGGGCGCGCCCGACGGTATGCCCAAGAGCCAGCGCGTGCTCGAGCTCAACGCCAAACACCCGGTCTTCGCCAAGCTCGTCGCTGCCCAGAAGGCCGGCGACGCCGACAAGATCAAGCAGTACTCCGGCCTGCTCTACGATCAGGCCCTGCTGGTCGAGGGCATCCTCCCTGAGGACCCCGTTGCCTTCGCAGCAGCTGTCTGCGAGCTTATGTAATTGGGTAGTTACGCGGTTCTACGAACCGCGTAACTACTCGACGCTGCAAACGCCCCTAAGCGGCAATTGGGGGGTTCCGCCGTTCTACCGAACGGCGGACCGGCCGACGCTGCGCGGGCCGCATTTGGACAATCTGACGTTCAACTTCAAGGGCGCGACCAGAAGGTCAGCGCCCTTTCGTTTCACGTCACCTTGTCTCAAATGCGACCCGCTCGCTGGCTTATGCTTAACCTGCGGCGGGGTACTCATTGGGGACAGACTTAAATGAGTAGTCATTGGGAACGTTCTTATATGGGTAGTCGTTGGGGACGTTCTTGTTTGACTGGTCGTTTAAGAACGCCCCCGATGACTATTCGGATTGCTAATTTGTGCGGGTTGTGGTTTTGTGACCTGCTGAAATTTGAGATACTGTACAACTGTACGTTAACTAATCTTCGTAGTATATTGCTACCCGCAAAACTCAATACCATTGTGCTTCGAGACGCTAAAGCGCCTACGTACAATGGTTTTTGATAGTACGATTTGATTCAACGACAGGATGGATGGTCCAAGCGTGAGTCTCGGCAGCAAACTATCCAACGCAAAGGTCTCCTTTGCGATATTTAAGCGCGACATTAAGCGACTGCTTATGAACCCCGTCGCCCTGGTGGTTACCTTGGGCGTGTGCGTCATTCCCTCGCTGTATGCCTGGTACAACATCGTTGCCAACTGGGATCCGTACGGAAATACCCAGGGCATTAAAATCGCCATCGCCAACAACGATCAGGGCACCCAGAATGACTTGGTGGGCGAGCTCAATGCAGGCGATAAGGTGGTCGACCAGCTCAAGGAAAACGATCAGCTGGGCTGGACCTTCGTCGACTCGGCTGCCGATGCCAAAGAGGGCGTCGAGAGCGGGGAATACTACGCGGCGATCGTAATCCCCAAGAACTTCTCCGACAATCTTGTCTCGATGCTCGATGGCAATTACCATCAGCCGAAGCTCACCTATTACGTCAATGAGAAGAAGAGCGCCATTGCGCCCAAGGTCACCGATACCGGTGCCAACACCATCGAGGAGCAGATCAACTCGGAGTTTGTCTCCACGGTGGGCGAGACTGTTGCCAGTATCGCCAAGGATGCCGGTGTCGATTTAAAGGACAAGGCAACCCAGACTCAGGACTCGCTGACAAGTTCGGTGTCCGAGGCATCCGACACCTTGGGTGAGGTGCGCGATTCGATTGGCGATATGAATGCCGCCATCGATAAGACGAGTGGCGCTATCGCCTCGGCTGATGCGGCGCTTGCCGGCTTGCAAGGTCAGGCACCGTCGCTGACGCAGGCAATCTCCCAGGGCAACGACCTGCTGGGCGAGGCTCGCGCCACGGCGGGCAACTCTATCACCTCGCTCTCCAAGGCACTCTCGGAAGGTAGCCTTGCACTCACCAAGACGTCAGCCTCCGCGAACGCTGCGATTGGCAAGCTAACGGGTACGGTCACATCTACGACCACCCGCATCGACAACTCGCTCGAGTCTCTCCAGGCGACGATCGATCACAATAAGGCCGTTATCGGGCACTTGGAGATTCTCGTTAATGACACGTCGACAGGTTCCGAGGAAATTGACGCGCGCATTGTATCGACCATCGATTCGCTTCGCGAGCAAAACCAGAAGCTGCAGAGCATCAAGGATGGCCTTTCTGCACAATCGAGCGCCATGGCAAACGACGCTACGGCAATCTCGAACGCGAGCAACGCACTCAACGCGGCAATTCAGACCGGTACGGCTAACCTCGGTCAGGCTCAGACCGATCTGGGTCAGAACGCACTTCCGAAGGCTTCGAGCGCGCTTGACTCCTTTGCCGCCGTTTCGGGCGATTTGACCGGCATTGTGTCGGGTATGACCCCCACGATAGCGAGCGCGCGCGGCACGCTGGCGCAGCTCGACGCCACGCTCAAGCAGGCAAAGACCACGCTGTCCCAAACCGACGCCTCCCTTGCCAAGGTTCAGGACAAGCTCGTGACCGCCGCCAATGACATTGCGGCGCTGCAGACCTCTGAGTCTATGGGCGAGTTAGCCGACCTCATGGACGTCGACGTCAATGACGTGGCAGATTTCATGGCATCTCCGGTTGAGCTGACGTCCAAGTCAATCTATCCGGTCAAGAGCTTTGGCTCGGGCATCGCGCCCTTCTACACCAATCTGGCGCTGTGGGTAGGCGGCTATGTGCTCATCGCTATCTATAAACTCGAGGTCGACCGCGAGGGCATCGGTAGCTTTACGGCGCGTCAGGGCTACTTTGGCCGCTGGCTGCTGCTGGTGATCCTGGGTGCGTTGCAGGCCATCATCGTTACGGTGGGAGATCTGGTCATTGGCGTTCAGTGCGTCAATCCGCTGCTCTTTGTACTGGGCGGCATCGCTATTTCGTTCACCTACGTCAACATCATCTATGCGCTGTCCACCACGTTTAAGCATATCGGTAAAGCCATTGGCGTCATCCTCGTCATTGTGCAGATCCCCGGCTCGTCGGGCATGTATCCCATCGAGATGATGCCCGGCTTCTTCCAATGGCTGCATCCGCTGCTGCCCTTCACCTATGGCATCAACCTGCTGCGCGAGACCGTCGGTGGCATGTATTCGTTCAACTACCTGTTCAACCTGTGCATCCTGGGCGTGTTCCTTGCCATCGCACTCTTTATTGGCTTGCAGCTGCGTCCGCTGCTGCTCAACCTCAACCTGCTCTTTGACAAGCAGCTTTCCACGACGGGCCTCATGATCTGCGAGTCCAACGACCTGCCGCGCCAGCGCTATTCGCTGCGCACGGCCATGCGCGTCATGCTCGATTCGGATTCGTACCGTCGCGAGCTGCTCGATCATGCCGTGGCGTTTGAGCATCGCTACCCGTACTACATCAAGGGCGGTTTTGCCGCCGTGGTAGGCGTGCAGGTTCTGCTCTTTGTGCTTTCGACGGTGCTCGATATCGACAATAACGGCAAGATCATCCTGCTCGTTATCTGGATCATTTCGGTTATCGCCATCTGCGGCTGGCTCATCAACATCGAATACATCCGTGCGAGCCTCAATACCCAGATGCGTATCTCGGCGCTTTCGGACGAGGACCTTCGCCGCGAGATGCGCGAGCACACGGCTGCCATCCCTGCCGCCCGTCGCATGTTTGGTCTCAACGCCAGCGAGCGTGGCGCCAAGGGAGGCGAACAGCCTACGAGCCGTCTGTCGCATATCGGTGCGCATCGTAAGGCTCAAGATGCCGACGGCGCTGACAACGTAAACGGAAACGACGGGGACACCACCTCGCTTGGCAAGCACTCTAAAGGAGGTGAGGCATAAATGAAAAACATCCTGCACCTGTTTAAGCGCGATGTCCAAAACGTGTCTCGCTCCGTGATCGGCATGGTCGTCGTGATGGGCCTGATCATCGTGCCATGTCTCTATGCATGGTTTAACATCGCCGGAAGCTGGGATCCCTACGGCAATACCGGCAACCTTAAGATCGCCGTGGTCAACACCGATGAGGGTTACGAGAGCGATCTGATTCCCGTCGAGGTCAACGTGGGCGAAAACGTAACCGCCACCCTGCGCGGCAACGAGAACTTCGACTGGGTCGTCCTCAACGACCGTGATAAGGCGATTGAGGGCGTTAAGTCGGGCGCGTACTACGCTGCCGTCGTTATCCCTAAAACGTTTAGCGCCGACATGATGACGCTTTTCTCGACCGAGGTGAAGCACGCCGATATCGAGTTCTATGAGAATCAGAAGGCCAACGCCATCGCACAGATCGTGACTGAAAAGGGTTCGAGCGCCGTCCAGAGTCAGGTCAACGAGACCTTTACCAAGACCATCACGACCATCGGCCTTAAGACCGTGTCCAGCCTGCTCGACTATATGAGTACCGACCAGGTGAGCAGCTTTATCGCCAATCTGTCCTCGACGCTGGGCGATTCGGTCGAGGACCTGCAGGACGTTCAGGCGAGTGCGACGTCGCTCGCGGGCATTTTGAGCTCCACGTCCGATTCACTGACATCGGCGGGCGGCATGCTCAAGCAGACGGGCACCGTTGATGAGTCGGCGAAGCAGCTGATGGAGCACGCCAAGAGTGGCATCAATGATTCCAAGGAAGCGCTCAAGGCCGCCAACGATGCCGTTGACGCGGCGATTGACGGAAGCGCGGGCTCGTTCGACAACGTGTCCGCCGAGCTTGCGAAGGCATTCGATGCCGCGAATCAGCATGTTTACCTTACGGTGTCTCAGCTCAACGAAGCCGCAGCGGCGCTCAATACGCGTGCTGACGATATCGATGCGATGGCCGATCAGCTCCGTAACCTTGCCGACCAGGTGAGTGATGACAAGCTCAAAGACGGTCTCGAGTCCGCTGCGACGTCGCTGGGCAGAATTGCCGTGGAGTACCGCAACAATGCGAAGGACCTGACGGCGACCGCAAAGTCCCTTTTGGACGGCATGGCGGAGGTCAACAACTCGCGTGCCGAGGTCGACCAGGCCATCGCCGATGCCAAGGCGGGTATCTCGGGAGCCAAGTCCGACTACGATTCCACGTTCTCGGTTAAGGCCAAGGAGCTCAAGAAGACCATTTCGGGCGTTCTGGATTCCCTGAACGGTATCTCGGGTGACTTGGATAGTGCCGTGAGCGGCCTCACCGATGCATCCGGCTCGCTCGCAAAGGGCCTCTCCAAGGCTGCGACGCTGGTCAACAAGGCTTCTGATCAGTTGGGCGAGGCGTCGGACAAGATTAGCGCTTTCAAGGACGAGCTCGACGGTGCCCTTATGTCGGACGATCTGGCCACGATTAAGACGATGATCGGCAACGACCCCGAGGGTTTGGCCGTGTCGCTTTCTGGTCCCGTCGCGCTCGACCGCAAACCGGTCTATCCGATCCGCAACTACGGTTCGGCCATGGCACCGTTCTACACGATTCTGTCGCTGTGGGTGGGCTCGATTGTACTGGCGGCCATGATGAAGGTCTCGGTTGACGATGAGCTCATCAACGAGCTGATCCCCGTGCGCCTGCACGAGATCTACCTGGGCCGCTACCTGTTCTTTGGAGGTCTGGCCCTGCTGCAGGCGACACTCGTGTGCGCGGGTGACATCCTGTTCTTTGGCATCCAATGCGACAACCCGCTGCAGTTTGTACTTGCCGGCTGGGTCGCGAGTCTCGTGTTCTCCAATATCGTCTACACGCTCACGGTTTCGTTTGGCGATATCGGCAAGGCGCTCGCCGTCGTGCTGTTGGTTATGCAGGTCGGCGGTTCGGGCGGTACGTTCCCCATCGAGATGACCGGCCCTGTGTTCCAGGCGATCTATCCGTTCCTGCCGTTCACCCACGGCATCAACGCCATGCACGCCGCCATGGCTGGCGCCTACCATATGGAGTACTGGATTGAGCTAGGCATTCTGGCGAGCTATCTGATTCCGTCGCTGGCACTGGGCGTCGTCTTCCGCCGCCCGGTCATCAAAGCCAACGACTGGATCATCGAAAAGCTGGAATCAACAAAGCTTATCTAGTACAGCAACGTTAACGCCGATGCAGCGCTAATGCCAGCGAGCGAGCCGCATTTGCGCCAAGGTGACGTGAAATGAAAGGGCGCTGACCTTCTGGTCGCGCCCTTGAAATTGAACGTCAGATTGGCGTGAATGCGGCTCGCGCAGCGTCGGCCGGTCCGCCGTTCGGTAGAACGGCGGAACAAAATGCTTTAGTGGGCTGGATTGCGGTGCAACGCTGGTTGTTGCTACAGTAGCGGGGCGTGCCGGGGGTCCGGCGCGTCCCGTTTTTATTTGACCATGAGGCGGCACGCAGCCATACGCGTGCGGACACCACGCCCAGATTGAGTGCGAGGATGTTCCATGGCCCAATACGCTGCCAACGAAATCGAAAACATGCCCGATAGCCCTGTAGCCCGTGAGGATTTGGGCGCGGGTGGTATTCCCCGGGGTGCCGGCGCACGCTCGCCGTTGTTCTGGAAAGTTCTACTGCTTTCGGTGGCGATTATCTGGGGCTACTCCTTTACCACTATGAAGGACGCACTCGACACCATTCCGGTGTTCGAGCTGGTCTATGTTCGCTTTCTCCCGGCATCACTGGTTATGTTTGCAATTTTCCATAAGCGCATCATCGCTCATTTCAATGCCCGCAACCTGATCGTCGGGCTTGGCATGGGCGCGCTCATGTGGGGTGCCTACGGTTTGCAGACGATCGGCCTGGCACAGACCACGGCGGGCAAGAGCGCTTTTTTGACCGGCACGTATTGCATCCTTGTGCCGTTTGCAAGCTATGTCCTGAGCGGTGAAAAGCTTACCCGGTATAACCTGGGTGCAGCGTTGTTGTGCCTGGCGGGTATTGGCCTGGTAGCGCTCGATAGCGTCGAGTTCAATGCCGGCGATGTTATTACCTTGGGCGGCGCGATCTTCTTCGCCATCCAGATGGCGGTGACTGCCAAGTACGGTCGCAAGATGGACATCAACGTCATCACGTTTTGGATGTTTGTGGGCAATGGCGTTTTGAGTTTAATCACGTCGCTGCTATTCGAGACTCAGGCGCCCCTCTCTGCATGGACGCCGGAGTTTATCGGTGTGGCTGTTTTCCTCTCGGTGGGCTGCACATGCGCGGCGCTGCTCGTCCAAAACGTCGGTTTGGCGCATGTCCCCGCCTCGACGGGCTCACTGCTTCTTTCGATGGAGTCGCCTTCGGGCGTGTTGTTTTCGGTGCTGCTGATGGGGGAGGCGCTCACCTCGCGCCTGCTCGCCGGCTTCGTACTTATCTTCCTGTCGATTATCTTGAGCGAGACTCACTTCGATTTTTTGCGCAAAAAGCCGCGCCCGCAATTGTAAACAACTTGTTGCGCCGCCCTCTCGGGGCGGCATTTTTTATGCGTCGCCCTTAAAGTTGTACCTTGCACTTTACGCTATCAAAGTGCTTGCTGCAAAAACGTTACTGGAGGGCATTTATGGCACCAGCTCTGTCCGATCTTCAACCGCAATCAGCGCCCAAGGCCACCGCAGCGGCGCAGGCCGCTATCGGTGACGGTCTCGTTGCAGAAGCTCAGGCTTTTGCAGACGAGCTCGCTGTGTGGCGACACGATTTACACCAGATGCCCGAGCTGGGTAATAGCCTCCCGCAGACCTCTGCGTATATTCAAGCGCGCCTGACCGAGATGGAAATCCCATTTGCCACGCTCGTCGATGGTTCCTGTGTTGTGGGCCTTGTCGGCGCCGGTGCCGCCGCGGCCCAGGGCAATGGCGTCTGCACGGACGAACAGGCCGGTACGGTCATCATGCTTCGCGGCGACATGGATGCCCTGCCCGTTGTCGAGGAATCGGGCGAGCCTTTCGCTTCCACCAACGGCTGCATGCACGCTTGTGGCCACGATATGCATGCGACGGCGCTGCTCGGCGCGGCCCGTTTGCTCAAGGCCCGCGAGTCCGAGCTTGTCGACGCTAACGCCACAGTTAAGTTGCTGTTCCAGCCGGGCGAGGAAACCTTTGAGGGTGCCCGCGCCGCCATCGCCGACGGTCTGCTGCAGAACCCGCGTCCCCAGGCCGCCTTTGCCATGCATGTCAATAGCCAGTCGCCGCTTGGCCTGGTGCTCTATGGGAGTCCGGCGCTCTCGGGCGTGTACGGTTTCCGCATCACGCTGCAGGGCAAGGGTGGCCATGGCTCGAGCCCCGAGATCTGCATCGACCCCATCACGGCCGGCGTGCATGTGCACCTGGCGCTTCAGGAGCTTATCTCTCGCGAGGTGCCGGCGGCCAAGGAGGTCGCGCTTACCGTGGGTAAGTTCGCTGGCGGTTTGGCGGCCAACGTCATCCCCGACACCTGCGTGCTCGAGGGAACGTTGCGCGGCTTCGATGTCGAGCTCATGGCTCACCTTAAGACCCGCATCGCGGAGGTCGTCAACGGCGTTGCCGCAACATATCGTACGCCGGCAACCATCGAGACGCTTTCGGACGTTCCGCCGCTGGTACTCGACGACGGCATGACGCAGGCGTCGCTTGGCTACGTGGGCGCGGTGCTGCCCAAGTCCGCCTTCCTGCCGCTGTTCCACGCCATGGCGAGCGAGGACTTCGCGTTGATCTCGAGCGAGATCCCGAGTGCGTACTTTACCGTGGGCGCTGCCGTGACTGATACGGACGAGCATTTTGCTCAGCATCATCCCAAGGCACGTTTTAGCGATGCCGAGCTTCCCCTTGGCGCCGCGGCTTATGCCGCCGTCGCTTTGGGCTACATCGCCGACCACCGGTAGCACCCAATCTTGCTACTCGTTTGTTTAAAAAAGGAACAGCATGTCTCAGCAACGTAAGCTCTTCCCCGGCTGGCTCGTGGTGGCCTCTGGCTTCGTGATCATGGCCACGTGCTACACGATTTTCGTCAACTGCATGAGCCTGTTCCAGCCGTTGATCGTCAGCGACCTGGGCATTTCCCTTGCGCAGTACACCATCTCCAACGCCCACGATCGCTGCGTCTAAGCAGTTTGGCATTGCCGACCTCGGTAAGGTCACGGGCACCATTACCTCGCTCGAGATGGTCGGCGGCACCGTGGGCGCCATCGTCTCGGGCGTGCTGTTCGATGCCACGGGCTCCTTTGCGAGCATCTGGATTGTGTGCCTGGCGTGCTCCGTGGTCATGCTGGCGTTCTTGCTGGCGTCTGAGCCCATCGCCGCCAAGCTGCGCGCGAGCGTGGCGGGGGAGTAGACGTCAGTCGCTCTTTTCTGTTTGCCCCGTTCTGTTCGTGGCCGCCCTGGAAGCCGAATGGATGCTCGTACCATCATTCGGTTTCCAAGGCGGCCACGGGCCTACGAAATGATCCGTTTTCCTCCGTCCCCAGCAGATCATGTGACCCAAAGGGGTCGGAGGAAAGCGGATCGGCTGCCGCGGCGGCGCATCTGGCCGAACGAGCCCCCATACCCTCGTTCGGTCAGATGCACCGCCGCGGTTTGTGTTTGTGCCGTATAATGTCCACTATCTATGACGCGATACAAAAGAAAGGTGTTTGCCCATGCAGGCACAGAAGGCGGAGGGAACCCGCGACCTTATCGGCGCCGAGATGCGCGCTTGGCAAAAGATGCAGCAGATTGCGGCCGGCGTATTCGAGCCGTTTGGCTTTAAGCCCATCGAGACGCCCGCGATCGAGCAGGTGGACGTCTTTGTCCACGGCATCGGCCAGTCGACCGACGTCGTGCGCAAGGAGATGTTCCGCGTCTTTAGCGGCGCCAACCTGGAGCGCGTCTTTGCTGAGGGCACCGATAGCAAGCTCAAGCCCAAGCAGCGCCTGGCGCTTCGTCCCGAGGGCACGGCCGGTGTGGTGCGCGCAATCGTGGAGAACAACCTGGTGCCCCAGGGCTCCACGCCGTTTAAGGCTTATTATGCCGAGGCCATGTTCCGTGGCGAGCGTCCCCAGAAGGGTCGCCTGCGCCAGTTCCACCAGGTGGGCATCGAGTGGCTCGGCGCTCCCGATCCGGCAGCAGACGCCGAGTGCATCATCATGCTCATGGAGTTCTACAAGCGCCTTGGTTTCGATCTTTCCAAGCTCCGTCTGCTCATTAACTCGATGGGCGATGCCCAATGCCGTCCGGCCTATCGCGAGCAGGTCAAGCAGTTTATCCTCGATCACGCCGACGAGATGTGCGACGAGTGCCGCGAGCGCGCCGAGCTCAATCCGCTGCGTGCCTTCGACTGCAAGAACGACCACTGCCGCGAAATCATGGCCGACGCACCGCTGATGGGCGACAACCTGTGCGATGAGTGCCGCGAGCACTACGAGCAGGTCAAGCGCTATTTGGATGCGGCGGGTATCGAGTATGTCGAGGATCCCACCTTGGTGCGTGGCTTGGACTACTACACCCGTACCGTCTTTGAGGTCGAGGCTCCCGGCGCCGGCGTCGGCTCCATCGGCGGCGGCGGCCGCTACGATGGCCTGGTCGAGCTCGAGGGTGGCAAGCCCACGGCGGGCGTCGGCTTCGCTGTCGGTTTTGAGCGCGCCCTGCTGGCCCTGCAGGCCTTTGGCAGCGATCTGGGTGCCGAGGAGGCCCCGTGCGTCTATGTCGCCAACGCCGGCAAGGAGCTGCGCCAGAACGTCTTTGCCATTACGCAGGAGCTTCGCGCCGCAGGTATCGTGACCGAGGCCGACTATCAGGGCCGTTCGCTCAAAGCTCAGTTTAAGCAGGCTGATAAGGTGGGCGCCAAGCTCATCCTGGTCCTGGGCGGCGACGAGCTTGCCGCCGGCAAGGTCAAGGTGCGCGACATGGAGAGCCACGAAGAGGTCCTTGCCGAGCTGGCCAACGTCGTCGAGGCGGTTCGTGAGCGCCTGTAGCGCATCTTTTTGAGCTGCGGACCCGCTTGAGTGTCTCGTCCATTGCGAGCGATTGTTACGGGGGTGTTTCGCATTTATGCGGAATGCCCCCGTTTGTGTATGCCGTCCACCGAGAAATACGACCATTTAGAGCAAAAACCCTTGCAATGCAGAAAATACTTTTGTGTGGTAAAGCGCAATCAGTGTCGAAAGTATTTCGCAAGCGCCTATAATGAATACCGCATGTTACGTGCATAGAAGGAGGAATGGGAGGAAACGTGGCTGAGAACCTAAGCAACCAGTCTGTACCCGAAGCCGCGGCGCGCGTCGCTGCCGTGGTCAACCGCCTCGTTAACCGAATCGGCTCGAATGCCGAGTCCAGGGAGCGTCTCGCCGAGATCGAGATCCCCGAGGAGCTGCGCGACAATCTGGCGCTGTTCCTGCGCCTGGAGCGTCGTGTGCTTAGCGAGTATGATCCTGAGATCGCGGACCTGTTCGACAAGATCCTGTCGGCCGAGATTGTGGCCAATGCCGGCAACCCCGGTACCCGCGCTGCCGACGAGGCCGTCGACGAGCAGGGCGTGCCCACCGCCGACGAGCCCACCGCCGTGGCATTCCGTGAGGTCGTCGATCTTATCGACAGTCTGCCGCTCGATAAGCAGCAGGTCATCGTTCGCGCCTTTACGAGCTTCTTCCACCTGGCAAACCTGTCGGAGGAGAACTACCGTGTGGCGCAGCTGCGCGAGCGCGAGGCCGGCGCATCGACCGATACCGAGGTCGATCCCGCCAACGAGCTCACCGTCGCCTATCACCGGTTGGTAAACGAGATGGGTGTCGAGGGCGCCAACGAGCTGCTCGGCAAGCTCGAGTTCCACCCTGTCTTTACCGCACATCCCACCGAGGCCCGTCGCAAGGCCGTCGAGGGCAAGATTCGCCGTATCTCCAATCTGCTGGAGGAGCGTCCGCGTCTGGGCGGCTCCGACCTGGTGGAGAACGAGCGCCATATGCTGCAGGAGATCGACGCCCTGGTGCGTACGAGCCCCATCGCGCTCAAGAAGCCCACGCCGGTCGAGGAAGCCGATACCATCATCGACATCTTCGATAACACGCTGTTCGACGTCATCCCCGTCATCTATCGTCGCTTTGACGACTGGGTGCTGGGCGACAAGGCCGGTACCGTGCCGCCGCTGTGCCCGGCGTTCTTCCATCCCGGCAGCTGGATCGGTTCCGACCGCGACGGTAACCCCAACGTCACCGCCAAGGTGAGCCGTGAGGTCGCCGCCAAGTACTTCACTCACATGGTGCTCAAGCTCGAGGACAAGTGCCGCCGCATCGGCCGCAACCTCACGCTCGAGGCCACCTACAGCAAGCCTTCTGCCGAGCTCATCAACCTGTGGAACCATCAGGTCGAGATGAGCACCCAGTACACGGCCCGCGCCGAGCTGATCTCCGAGCACGAGCCGCATCGCGCCGTCATGCTCGTCATGGCCGATCGTCTGAACGCCACCGTGCGTCGCATCACCGACACCATGTACCACAGCGCCGATGAGTTCCTGGATGACCTGCGCGTCGTCCAGCGCTCGCTGGCCGCTTGCGGTGCCGTCCGTGCTGCCTACGGCCCGGTCCAGACCATCATCTGGCAGGTCGAGTCCTTCGGCTTCCATATGGTCGAGATGGAGTTCCGTCAGCACTCCGTGGTGCACGCCCGCGCCCTCAAGGATATCCACGAGAACGGTATCCACGGCGATCTGCAGCCCATGACGCGCGAGGTCATCGATACCTTCCGTGCTATCGGCTCCATCCAAAAGCGCTACGGCAAGAAGATGGCGCACCGCTACATCATCTCGTTCACCAAGAGCGCCCAGCATGTGGCCGACGTCTTTGAGCTTGCCCACCTGTCCTTTGCACACGAGGAGGATGTCCCCGAGCTCGACGTGATCCCGCTGTTCGAGCAGCTCGAGGACCTCGAGGGCTGCGTCGACGTGCTCGACCAGATGCTTACGCTGCCCGTGGTGCAAAAGCGCCTTGCCCAGACCAACCGCCGCATGGAGGTCATGCTGGGCTATTCCGACTCCTCCAAGGATGCCGGTCCTACCACGGCCATGCTCGCGCTGCACTCCGCGCAGGAGCGCATTGCCAAGTGGGCCGAGAAGAACGATATCGACCTGGTGCTCATGCACGGTCGCGGCGGTGCCGTGGGCCGTGGCGGCGGTCCGGCCAACAAGGCCGTGCTGGCGCAGCCCAAGGGTTCGGTCAACTGCTTCTTTAAGCTCACCGAGCAGGGCGAGGTCATCTTTGCCCGTTACGGCAACCGCACGCTGGCTCAGCGCCATGTTGAGTCCGTTGCCGCCGCAACGCTTTTGCAGTCGGCCCCGAGCGTCGAGAAGACCAACACCGAGACCACGCAGAAGTTTTGGGATATGGCGGAGAAGCTCAACGCAGTAAGCCATGAGCGCTATCTGGACCTGCTGAATACCGAGGACTTTACACCGTGGTTCTCGACCGTGACGCCGCTGACCGAGGTCGGTCTGCTGCCGATCGGCTCGCGTCCCGCCAAGCGCGGTCTGGGTGCCAAGTCGCTCGACGACCTGCGTACCATTCCGTGGATCTTCAGCTGGAGCCAGGCGCGCATTAACCTGGCCGCTTGGTACGGCCTGGGCACCGCCTGCGAGCAGCTGGGCGATCTTGACCAGCTCAAGGCTGCCTACCAGGAGTGGCCGTTCTTCCGCACGTTCATCGACAACATCGAGATGTCGATCGCTAAGACCGATCAGCGCATCGCCAAGATGTACCTGCACCTGGGCGATCGCCAGGATCTGTCCGAGAAGGTCTTCACCGAGATGCAGCTTACCCGTAAGTGGGTCCTTGCCATCGTCGGTGACGAGTGGCCGCTGCAGCGTCGCCGCGTGCTTGGCTGCGCCGTTCGTGTGCGCAACCCCTACGTCGACGCCCTGTCCATCGCTCAGGTCCGCGCCCTTCGCGAGGTGCGTATGAACCAGGACGAGATGGCGGAGGAGAAGAAGGCCGAGTACATGAGCCTGATTCTTTCGACTGTGACCGGCGTCTCGGCAGGATTGCAGAACACGGGGTAATCGATAGCCCTGTAGTCGCTGTCCGGGGCCGCCGTATGTTTACTTTCCGGCGCGTCCTCGGACATGCAAGAAGCCCTCGCTGCGCACTTCGTGCGGCGAGGGCTTCTTGCGTCCTGTGGAGTGCGCCGGAAAGTAAACATATGGCGGCCCCTGCGATGTCCGGTCTTCGGAGGATTACTGGCTGGGGAAAAGATGGCGCGCTTCGCGCACTTTGATGGGGCTTCGTGCTGCGGAATGCATTCAGAGGGAAACCCGTCGGGTCCCTTCGTCCTCGGTCTTCTGGGATTAAAGCTGAAGGGAATAAGGCGCGCTTCGCGCCTCGCGTCTTATCGATCGGGATTGAGATGCATGTGGCGCTTCTTGACTTACGACTGTAGCGGCTGCGGTCCCGTTTGGGATCACGGCCGTTTTGTTGTGGGTCAAATATGAACGTTGTGTTAATGAGTCGGTGGACGGTGGAGTTTTTCGGTGAGCGGCGTATCCTTCCAACGGTTTATCTAGTGTGTCAGTTGAAAGGAAGAGGGCGCTCGTCATTGTTTGAATGTGAACTGCCGTTTGACCACAAGACGTTGCATCTGGAGCTCGAGGATAAGAACTTCGCGGGTGTGATGGAAGGTCATCAAAACGAGTTTAAGACTACAAAATCTCAGGAAGAGCTGGTAGAGGAGTCACTTGCCAACCCTTATGGCTCGCCTTCGCTCGAGGAGCTTTGTGCTGGCAAGAAGGATATCGTTATCATTAGCTCCGACCATACGCGTCCCGTTCCCTCGCGTGTGACGATGCCTATTCTGCTGCATCACATCCACGCTGCCGCTCCCGAGGCACGTGTGCGCATCCTGGTCGCGACCGGCATGCATCGCCCCTCGACGCACGAGGAACTCGTTAACAAGTACGGCGAGGAGATCGTCGCTAACGAGGAGATCGTCATGCATGTCGCGACCGACGACAGCATGATGAAAAAGATCGGTACCCTGCCTTCTGGTGGCGAGTGCATCATCAACAAGATTGCTGCCGATTGCGATCTGCTGCTTGCCGAGGGCTTCATTGAGCCGCATTTCTTTGCCGGTTTCTCTGGTAGCCGCAAGTCCGTCCTGCCCGGCATCGCCAGCTACAAGACCATCATGTACAACCACAACGGTCAGTTTGTGAACGATTCCCACTCGCGTGCCGGCAACCTGTGCCACAACCACGTGAGCGAGGATATGTTTGCCGCTGCCGAGATGGCTCACCTTGCCTTTGTGCTCAACGTGGTGCTCAACGGCAAGCACGAGGTCATTGGCTCCTTTGCCGGCGACATCCACAAGGCGCACGAGGCCGGCTGCGACTTCGTGAAGAGCCTTGCCGGCGTTGAGCCCGTCGAGTGCGAGATTGCCATCACTACCAACGGTGGTTACCCGCTCGACCAGAACATCTATCAGGCCGTGAAGGGCATGTGCGCTGCCGAGGCCACGCTTCCCGAGGGCGGTGTGATCATCGATGTCGCCGGTTGTGCCGACGGTCACGGTGGCGAGGGCTTCTATCACAACATCGCCGACAACGATCCGGCAGAGTTTGAGCGCGCCTGCATCGACCGTCCCAAGGACGAGACCCTGCCCGACCAGTGGACGAGCCAGATCTTTGCCCGCATCCTGGCGCATCACCCCGTGATCATGGTCACCGACCTGTGCGATCACCAGATGCTCAAGGATATGCACATGACGCCGGTCAACACTATCGAGGAGGCGCTCAAGCTCGCCTTTGAGATGAAGGGTGCCGATGCCAAGGTTGCCGTCATTCCCGATGGCCTGGGCGTTGTCGTCGCGCAGCACTAGTGCGTGGCCCAAACGAATCGTTTATAACCGACAAGAAAGATAAGGTTTTATGCTTACCAAACTCCTCTGCGAATTCGGCGCGACGGCCCTCATGATCGTCTTTGGCGTGGGCGTGCACTGCGATACCGTGCTCAAGGGCACCAAGTATCAGGGCTCTGGTCATATGTTTGCCATCACCACCTGGTCTTTTGGTATCTCGGCCTGCCTGTTTATCTTTGGCGGCGCCGTGTGCATGAACCCCGCCATGGTGCTTGCCCAGTGCATCGTCGGCCTGGTGCCGTGGGGCAACTGCATCCCCTTCATGCTTGCCGATATGCTCGGCGGCTTTGTGGGTGCCGTGATCGCTTGGTTTATGTATGCCGATGAGTTCAAGGCTTCCGAGGGCGTCGTCGACCCCATTGCCCAGCGCAACATCTTCTCGACCAACCCCACCACCGAGGGTACGAACTATGCCCGCAACTTCTTCTGCGAGGCCATCTGCACCTTCGTGTTCATTAGCGCCATCCTTGCTGCTGCTAGCCGTGCTGGCGAGAACGTTTTGATGCTCGCCATCTGCGTCGGCCTGATTGTCTGGGCCGTTGGCATGGGCATGGGCGGCATCACCGGCTTCGCCATGAACCAGGCACGCGACCTTGGTCCCCGCATGGCCTATCAGGTGCTACCGATCAAGAACAAGGCTGACAACAACTGGAAGTACGGTCTGCTTGTTCCTGGTATCGCTCCGTTTGTCGGTGCCATTGTGGCTGCGCTGTTTGTGCATGGTTTCTTGGGCATGTTTTAGTCCAAGGCTACATAGGTTGTCCGCCGTCCGCATGGGGTAACTTCCCAGCGCGTCCTCGGACATGAAAGAACCCCCGCTGCGCACTTCGTGCGGCGGGGGTTCTTTCGTCCTGCGGAATGCGCTGGGAAGTTACCCCATGCGGACAGCTGCGGGATCTTAGTCGCGTTGGAACAAGCAACCCAACATATAAATCTGAATTTGGATGGGAGGGGCTTGTTGCTGGTAGGGGCGTTGAAGCGCGAGTGACACTTTGGGATGCGTGGCGGCTTGGGTTGGGGCGATGCTTTGGGATGGGCTTCTTACTTAGCTGAAGAGAGGCTTAATGGCTGATAGGTAGTCTTTGGCTACTTCGGCTTTGTCTGCTTGGAAGTTGTGCCAGGCCCACCATTGGACCATTCCTACGAAGCTTGAGGCTATGTGGTGTAGTAGGAAGCTTCGGTCCATGGTGGCGGCGGGGCCGTTTGGGTCGGTGGGGACGGTTTCGGCTGCTCGTGACATGATGGTCTTGCGTAAGCAGTCGGCGAAGACGCGTGAGCCGGCGCCGGCTACGAGGGCTCGTACGCCCTGGCGGCGTTCCCAGAGGTTGTTGAGGATATGCTCGACTTGTACGAGCGGATCATCGAGCGGTGTGCCATCGTCGTCGAGGGCGTGGGTGCAGATGTCGCTCACGAGCTCGGACAGTAGGTCATCTTTGCTCTTGAAGAGGCCGTAGAACGTGGCCCGACCCACATGGGCGCGAGCGATGATGTCGCCGACGGTGATCTTGCCGTAGTCCTCCTCGCGAAGGAGCTCGGAGAATGCTGCAACGATGGCGGCGCGGCTTTTTTCCTTGCGGGCATCCATGGCTATGCGTCCGCGTGAACGAGCAGGCAGCGGAGCGTGCCGGAGCAGCCCTCGTAAGGGCGCTTGCCGGCGCCGTAGCCGACGGCCTCGATGTGGTAACGGACCGGCAGGTGCTCGGACGTGCGCAGTGCGGCGACGACGGCAGCGCCCGTGGGCGTCACGAGCTCACCAGCGACCGGTGCAGGCGTGAGGGCGATATTGCCCGCCTGACACAGGTTGACGACAGCGGGGACGGGAATGGGCATAAGGCCGTGGGCGCAACGGATGGTTCCGTGGCCCTCGGAGAGCGACTCGACCACGATATCCTCAATACCCAGATCGTCGAGGCAGATGGCAACGGAGCAGACGTCGACGACGGAGTCGACGGCGCCCACCTCATGAAACAGGACGGTGTCGGGCGTTTTGCCGTGAGCCTTTGCCTCGGCATCAGCGAGTACGGAAAAAATGGCGAGGGCGCGACGCTTGGCGCCATCGCTTAGCTGCGAGCCATCGATGATGGCGGTGACGTCCGCCAAAGAACGGTGGTGATGGCCGTGGGCGTGATGGTGACCCTCGTGGCCATGACCGTGGGCCTCATGGTCATGCTCGTGGCAGTGCTCGTGCTCGTGCTCGCCATGATCATGATGGTGGTGCTCATGCTCGTGTGTGTGCTCGGCAGCCGCTTTGTTGCCGTAGAGCCAGGCCATATCGTGATCGTGGTTCTCGAGTTCCTCTGCAAGCTGGACGTCAAAGTCGCAGGCGTCGATGCCATGCTTGCTTACGCGTGTGACGGCGATCGTAAAGCCGTCGACCGGCAGCGTGGCGAGCTGCTCGCGCAGGTGCTCCTCGCTGGCGCCTAGGTCGAGCAGGGCCGCGACGGTCATATCGCCGCTGATGCCCGAGGTGCCGTCGATGATAAGCGTGTGCTGATGATTGGACATGGAATGCTCCTTAACGGGCGCAGGGCGTGCCGGCGCCCAGATGATTGATAAGACTTGCCTGGTAGGCGGCACCAAAGCCGTTGTCGATGTTGACGACCGAAACGCCGCTGGCGCAGGAGTTGAGCATGGCGAGCAGCGCGGCTACGCCACCAAAGCTCGCGCCGTAACCCACGCTGGTGGGAACGGCTATGACCGGACAGCTTACCAGGCCGCCGACAACGCTCGCCAGTGCGCCCTCCATGCCGGCGATGGCGATGACCACCTGCGCCTGAGCAAGCTCCTCGGCATGCGCGAGTAGGCGGTGCAGGCCGGCGACACCTACGTCGTAGAGGCGGTCGACCTCGTTGCCATAGAACTCGGCCGTCAACGCGGCTTCTTCGGCGACGGGCAGGTCGCTCGTGCCGGCGCAGGCGACGACGATGCGTCCGTTGCCGGTGGGGGAGGGCTTGCCGCCCACGAGGGCGAGCTGGGCGTCCGGGACATATCCCAGGTCGATGCCGTTGCCGAGAAGCTCAGCGGTGCGCGCGGCTTTTTCGGCATCCAAGCGCGTGACCAGGATGCGCTCCTGGCCGGCATCGCGCAGTGCTTCGATAATGGCGGCAATCTGATCGGCGGTTTTACCGGCCCCGTAGACAACCTCGCCGGCTCCCTGGCGCACCCCGCGCGAAAGATCGAGCTGCGCAAAGCCCAAATCGGCGGTCGGAGCCGTCTGGATGCGCGTGAGGGCGTCGGCAGGGGTGACTGCTCCGCCGGCAACATCGCTCAGCAATTGCTCAAGATCTCGCTTATCCATATATGTTCCCTTCGACGGCGCAAAGTCTAGCACTCAAAGGGTATGTTTCCGAACACTAAGACAAAATTGTTCGGAAACTATAGGACAGACTGATTCACTTGTTAGATGGATTGACTAGTCGCGCAGGATGATGTCCATGGCGAGCATCAGGTTGCGTTCGTCGATGGCAAACGGGGCCGCCTCGCGCGTCTTGGGCTTGGCGCAAAACGCGATGCCCGTGCCCGCGGCCTGAATCATGGGGATGTCGTTGGCGCCGTCGCCGATCGCGACCGTGTGGGCCATATCGACGCCGCACTCAACTGCCCAATCTAGCAGCTGGATGAGCTTGGACTCCTTGGTCACGATGTCGGCCGCCAGCTTGCCGGTGAGCTTGCCGTCCACGACTTCCAGGCGGTTGGCCAGGCAAAAATCGATGCCCGCGGCGGCCACGATCTTGTCGGCGACCTCGTGAAAGCCGCCGCTTACCACGCCGACCTTCCAGCCCTTGCTGTGCGCTGAGCGCACAAGCTCCAACGCGCCGGGGGTAAATGTCACGCGCTCAAAGGTGCGCTCGAACACGCTCTCGTCCAGGCCGGCGAGCAGCCCCACGCGCTCCTCGAGCGCCTGCTTAAAGTCAAGCTCGCCGCGCATGGCGCGTTCGGTGATCTGTGCCACCTGCTCGCCCACGCCGGCCTCTTCGCCCAACAGGTCGATGACCTCCTGGTTGATGAGCGTGGAGTCGATATCCATAACGATGAGGCGTGCAGTCATGGCGGGCCTTTCCGAGTGCTGTTTTATTGGGGCATATTGTCGCACGTGACGAGTGCGGGCGGGTGCCGCGGCGTGTCAATTGTTTCGTCTCCGTCAAGTCTTTGGGCAAGAGCTACTTTTTCGCGGCACATCGACACAGGTGCGATAAGATAGAACGCCATGTCTGGCTGCGCGGTTTACGCAGGCCAGGCAAATCTGTACGACGCCGCCCGGAACGACACGGGGCGGCACAGATCCATAAAGGAGGATCACTGGTATGAGCCAGACCCGTCCCATCGACGAGCATTCCATGCACACCCGTACCTGCGGCGAGCTTCGCCGCGAGAACGTGGGCGAAGAGGTCACCCTCACCGGTTGGGTGAGCCGTCGCCGCGACCACGGCGGCCTTATCTTCTGCGACCTTCGCGACCGCGAGGGCATCACGCAGCTCACCTTCGACCCCGAGCACTCCGACGGCGACGCCTTTAAGATCGCCGAGACCATGCGTCCCGAGTGGCCCATCAAGATTCACGGCGTCGTGCGCGCCCGTGGCGAGGAGACCACCAACACCAAGCTCGCGACCGGCGAGATCGAGGTCCTGACCGACCACGCCGAGGTGCTCAACACATCCGTCACCCCGCCGTTCCAGATTGAGGACGGCATCGAGACCAGCGAGGACACCCGTCTGCGCTATCGCTATCTGGACCTCCGTCGTCCCGAGATGATGGCCAACCTCAAGCTGCGCTCCGACTTTACCTTTGCCATTCGCGAGGCGCTGCACAACCGTGAGTTCATGGAGGTCGAGACGCCCTCCCTGTTCAAGTCCACGCCCGAGGGCGCCCGCGACTTCATCGTTCCCAGCCGCATCCAGCCGGGCAACTTCTACGCCCTGCCGCAGTCCCCTCAGCTCCTGAAGCAGCTGCTTATGGTCGGTGGCGTCGAGCGCTACTACCAGGTTGCCAAGTGCTTCCGCGACGAGGACTTGCGTGCCGACCGTCAGCCCGAGTTCACCCAGGTCGATATCGAGATGTCCTTCGTGGACCAGAACGACGTTATGAGCGCGCTCGAGGAGGTCCTGGCCGACGCCTTCGGCCGCATGGGTGTCGAGATGCCCACGCCGCTGCGCCGCATGGACTATTGGGAAGCCATGGACACCTATGGCTCTGACAAGCCCGATACCCGCTATGGCATGCACCTGGTCGACCTGACCGACATCTTTGCCAACTCCAAGTTCAAGGTCTTTGCGACTGCCGCAAACGAGGAGGGCTCCGTCGTCAAGGCCATCAACGCCAAGGGCGCCGGTGCCTGGGCTCGCGCCAAGATCGATAAGCTCGCCGGTGTGGCCTCCACGTTTGGCGCCAAGGGCCTGGCCTGGATCGCATTCCGCGAGGACGGCTCCATCAACAGCCCCATCGTCAAGTTCTTCTCGGACGAGGAGATGGCGGCTCTGCGCGAGCGCATGGGCGTCGAGCCCGGCGACCTTGTGATGTTCGCCGCCGGTCCGCGCCTGCTCTCCGACGAGATCCTGGGCGGCATGCGTTCCCACATGGCCAATGCGCTCGAGATCAAGCGCGAGGGCCACGACTTCCTGTGGGTCGTCAACTTCCCGCTGTTCCACTGGGACGAGGATCGCAAGGCTTACGCTGCCGAGCACCAGCCCTTCACCCTGCCGACCGAGACCGACATCGCCAAGATCGAGGCCGACCCGCTGGCAGCCGGTTCGTGCACCTACGACTTTGTCATGGACGGCTTTGAGGCCGGCGGCGGCGGTATGCGTATCCACAACGCCGAGATGCAGATGTCCATGCTCAAGCTCCTGGGCTTTACCGAGGAGCGCGCCGAGTCGCAGTTTGGCTTCCTCATGGAGGCGCTCAAGTTTGGTGCACCCCCGATGGGCGGTTTCGCTCTGGGTCTGGATCGCGTGTGCATGCTGCTCACCGGTTCCGACTCCATCCGCGACGTCATGGCGTTCCCCAAGACGGCCAGCGGCTCCGACCTTATGTCGGGCGCTCCGAGTGCCGTTTCCGGCGCCCAGCTCAAGGATGTCAGCCTGCGCCTGATGTAAGCGAGCGGCTACATATTGCCCGCAACGAGGGAAGGACGCGTGCCTTCCCTCGTTTTTTGTGGGACGGGGGTGCGCCGGTAACGTACAATAACTACCACGTGGCTGGGTTTGCCGGCCGAATGTGCGATGCCGCGGGAGGGGACATGGTCGAGTTTACAAAGACGATTAAAGATCCGTTGGGATTGCATGCCCGCCCGGTTGCGCTGCTCTATGACATTATTGCCAAGCATCGTAGCGACGTATCGGTCAGCATCGGCGATCGCCATACCGACGGCCGCGATGTGATGGGGCTCATGGCTCTCTACGGCGAATGTGGCGAAGACATCGTGTTCCGCGTTTCGGGCGTGGATGAGGCCTCCTGCGTCACATCGATCAGAAACCTCTCGCTCTAACCTCAACAATGTGACAAGGGGACAGGCCCCTTTGTTGCATAAATTGGTATGACAAGGCACCGCAAAGAGATGGTCTTTGCGGTGCCTCTTTTGTTTCGTATAGGAAACTTTTTCGAAAACTGAATGGGGACCCTTCCAAAAAAGTTAACCACGTGCTAGTTTACTAAAGCGAACATAGACGTGGCTAACTTTTGCCATGTCGATGTTGAGGACGAACCGATGTTAGGAGCTCACTCATGTCTTGCGGACCGCAGATGCCGGCTATGCCGCTTTCGATGGTAAAGGCGGGCGAAACCGTGCGCGTGTCTCGTGTAAAGGGCAATGAGGACATGAAGCACCACCTCAAGGACCTCGGCTTTGTCGAGGGCAGCGAGATCCACGTGGTGAGCTCGAGTGGCGCCAATATCATCGTCACGGTGCTGGGTGCACGCTTTGGTATCGATTCCAAGGTTGCCATGCACATCATGACCGTCGGTTAGTTCGCAGCATTTCGCAAAAAGCTGAAAGGGGGACAAGTACATGAAGACGTTGGGTGACGTCAAGGTGGGCGAGAGCTCTACCATCGTCAAGCTTCACGGTGAGGGTGCACTGCGCCGTCACCTTATGGACCTGGGGCTCATCAAGGGCACGTCGTTTAAGGTCGTAAAGGTCGCACCGCTCGGAGATCCGGTCGAGATCAACGTGCGCGGCTACGAGCTTTCCATCCGCAAGGAGGAGGCTGCCGTCGTCGAGGTCCAGTAAGGGCCAGCGGCGAGTATTTCTGCAGATAAAGTTAGGTTTTTCTAACTTAATGCAGCAACTTTGAAGCACATTATCCAGCTCGCGCGGAGAAAGCAGCGCGGGCACACAAGGAAGAAGGATTGAATGGCGGACTCTCAGATCCATGTCGCGCTGGCGGGTAACCCCAACTGCGGCAAGACCACGCTTTTCAACCTGATCACCGGCGCCAACGGCTACGTTGGCAACTGGCCCGGCGTCACGGTTGAGAAAAAGGAAGCCAAGCTCCTGAGCGACAAGAACGTTACCATCACGGACCTCCCTGGCATCTACTCGCTTTCCCCCTACAGCCCCGAGGAGCAGTGCTCGCGCGATTACCTCATGAGCGGCGAGCCTGATGTCGTCGTCCAGGTGGTCGACGCTACCAACCTCGAGCGCAACCTGTACCTGGCGCTTCAGGTTATCGAGACCGGCCTGCCCGTGGTCGTTGCCCTCAACATGGCCGACTTGGTCGAGAAGAACGGCGACAAGATCGACACGGACAAGCTCTCCAAGAAGCTCGGCTGCCCGGTCATGATGATCTCCGCTCTTAAGAACAAGGGCATCACGGAGCTATTCGAGCAGGTCAAAAAGTCCGCTGCTTCCAAGGGCCAGGTGCCGAAGCACAAGTTCGATTCCTCCATTGAGGACGTTCTGGACCACATCGAGAACAATCTGCCGGCGAGCGTTCCCGCCAACAAGCGTCGCTACTACGCCGTCAAGCTGTTCGAGCGCGACGCGGACGCCTGCAAGCTCATCAACCTCACCAAGGAGAAGGCCGCTCGCGTCGAGCAGCTGGTCGCCCAGTGCGAGCAGGATTGCGACGACGACGCCGAGTCCATCATCACCGGCGAGCGCTACGGCGTGATTGCCCACATCATCGACGAGTGCCTCACTAAGGCTCCGGCAAAGATGAGCACCTCCGAGAAGATCGACCGCGTGGTTACCAACCGTATCCTGGGCCTGCCGATCTTTGTGGTCATCATGTTCTGTGTGTACTACATTGCCGTCTCTACCTTGGGCGGCACGGTGACTGACTTCACCAACGACCAACTCTTCGGCACCGACGGCTGGTACGTGCTCGGTCAGGGTCGCGACGCCTATGACGCAGCTGTTGAGGCTGCGGGCGACAATGCCGACTCGGTCGACCCGGCACAGTACGGCCCCTATGTCCCCGGCATCACCACCGTGGTGCACGACGCCCTTGTGGCGGGCGGTACCGAGGACGGTGGCCTGGTCGATTCGCTGGTCTGCGACGGCATCGTCGGCGGCCTGGGCGCTATCTTCGGCTTCGTCCCGCAGATGTTCCTGCTCTTTGTGATGCTGTCTTTCCTGGAGGACTGCGGCTACATGGCCCGCGTCGCCTTCATCATGGACCGCGTGTTCCGCCGGTTTGGCCTGTCCGGTAAGTCCTTCATCCCCATGCTCGTGTCCTCGGGCTGCGGTGTCCCCGGTGTCATGGCCACCAAGACCATCGAGAACGAGAAGGACCGCCGCATGACGGTCATGACCACCACGTTTATTCCCTGTGGCGCTAAGCTGCCGATCATCGCCCTGCTCATGGGTTCCATCATCGGCGATTCTTCTACCACTGCCGCATGGATCAGCCCGCTCTTCTACTTCCTGGGCGTCTTTGCCGTCATCGCCTCGGGCCTCATGCTCAAGAAGACCAAGCTCTTCGCCGGCCGTCCGACGCCGTTCGTTATGGAGCTTCCTGCCTACCACTTCCCGGCGATCCGCTCTTGGGCGCTGCATGTGTGGGAGCGCTGCTGGGCCTTTATCAAGAAGGCCGGCACGGTCATCTTTGCCTCCACTGTCGTGGTGTGGTTCCTGTCCAACTTTGGTAGCTACAACGGCACGTTTGGCTTCCTGCCTGCTATGGAGGGCATCCCCGAGGAGTTCATGGACTACTCCGTGCTTGCCATGCTGGGTAACCTGGTCGCCTGGATCTTCGCCCCGCTCGGCTTTAGCACCTGGCAGGCAACTGCGCTGACCGTCTCGGGCCTTGTCGCTAAGGAGAACGTCGTCGCCACCGCCGGTTCGCTGCTGTCCGTCGCCGACGCCGGCGAGACCGACCCGAGCCTGTGGACCGCGTTCGCCGGCATGTTCCCGACTATGGGCGCTTGCGTTGCCTTTGGTGCGTTCAACCTGCTGTGCGCTCCGTGCTTTGCCGCCATGGGCACTATCCGCAACCAGATGGATTCCGGCAAGTGGACCGCCATCGCGATCGGTTACGAGTGCGCCTTTGCTTGGGTCATTGGTCTGTTCATCAACCAGTTCTACAACCTGTTCGTTCTTGGACAGTTTGGTATCTGGACGGTTGTGGCCATCGTGCTGCTGGTTGCGATGCTCTTCCAGATCTTCCGTCCCATGCCTAAACATGCTTGGACCGACGAGGACGAGACCAACACTGCTTCCGCCGCAGTTTCCGCTTAAGTCCGAATAAGGATTAACCCCTTTCCATGAGCCCGGGTGTCCCAGCGACACTCGGGCTTTTTGGTGAGGGAGATGTGGCGTTTCCGCAGATAAAACCGACCAAAATATACCTGTCCCTTTTTGGCAGGTGGAGAATGGGGTAAAGTAAGTGGTGGTTAACTAGAGGAGGCTTGCTATGGCACCTATCGATATTGTTGTACTGGCTGTTATCGGCATTGCGTTTGTCGCCGTGTGCGTGCGCATTTATCGCAAGGGCACCTGCGCCGACTGCGCTCAAGGTGGCGTTTGCACAGGACATTGCTCCAACAAAAAGACCTGCGCCGCACTTAAGGGCGTAGACAAAATCGCCGAAGACTTGGGCCGCGGTATCAAATAAGGTGAACGGGGACGTCTCTGTTTCTCCTTTTGACGAGTGCCGTGCAATCTGCGATCTGTCGGGTGCTGCGCAGTTACTGCTACGATAGGTACGTTAGCAACTGCCGCCGAGCGGCTCAAACGAAAGGAACCCTGTATGGAGTCCTCCGCCTATCCGATGCTCTTTAGCCCGATCAAGGTCGGTACAACCGAGGTCAAGAACCGCGTCTTTATGCCGCCGGTATCTACCAACCTGGCCGATCATGGCTATGTGACCGACGACTTGGTCGATCATTACCGTGCCCGCGCCAAGGGCGGCGTGGGCCTCATCATCACCGAGGTCGTGACGGTCGAGCCCACCTATACCTATCTGCCGGGTGACATGTGCTGCTACGACGACACGTTTATCCCCGGCTGGGAAAAGCTCGCCGCGGCCGTCCACGAGTACGGCTGCAAGATCATGCCGCAGCTCTTCCACCCCGCCTACATGGCCTTTAACATTCCGGGCACGCCTCGCCTGATCGCTCCGTCCTTTGTGGGCCCGTCTTACGCCCGCGAGGCACCGCGCCCCATCACGGTCGACGAGATCCACGAGCTCACGCACCAGTTTGGCGACGCCGCCGTGCGTATGCAAAAGGCTGGCGTCGATGGCGTCGAGGTCCACGCGGCGCACGCCCACGGCATGCTCGGCGGCTTTTTGACCCCGCTCTACAACAAGCGCACCGACGAGTACGGCGGCTCGCTCGACGCCCGCATGCGCTTTTTGCTCGAGGTCATCGCCGAGATTCGCGAGCGCTGCGGCAAGGACTTTATCATCGACGTCCGCATCTCGGGTGACGAGTACACCGATGGTGGCCTGACCCTCAACGACATGATCTACGTCTCGCGTCGCCTGGAGAAGGCCGGCGTCGACATGATTCACGTGTCGGGCGGCACCACCATCAAGCGCGGCTCTGCGATTCCCGCCGCCGGCACGCAGCAGGCCTCGCACGCCGCCTGCTCGCGCGAGATCAAAAAGCACGTCAACATTCCCGTCGCCACCGTCGGACGTATCAACGAGGCTTGGATCGCCGAGGAGCTGATCGAGGACGGTGCTGCCGATATCTGCATGATGGGTCGCGCCAATCTGTGTGATGCCGAGTTCTGCAACAAAGCCGCTGCCGGCAACGCCGACGACATCCGCCCCTGCATTGGCTGTCTGCGCTGCCTGAACGGCATTATGTTTGGCAAGCGCATCTCCTGCACCGTCAACCCGGACGTGGAGCGCGATGAGGCCGGCTACGAGCCTGCCGCCGAGGCCAAGAACGTACTGGTTGTGGGCGCTGGTCCTGCGGGCATGGAGGCAGCCTACATTGCCGCCAAGCGCGGTCACAATGTGGTGCTCGTGGATAAACAGGACGAACCGGGCGGCGAGATGCGCATCGCGGCCGTTCCGCCGGCAAAGCAGGAACTCACCCGCGTGATCAAGTACCAGTATCGCCGTCTTGCTAAGGCGGGCGTGAAGTGCGTCTTTGGTACCGAGCTTTCGGCCGAGGACATTCAGCGTGACTACGCGGGCTACGAGGTTGTCCTGGCTTATGGCGCCGAGCCCATCGCCCCGGCCTTCATG
Organism: Collinsella sp. AM16-21; assembly: GCF_003471905.1. NCBI lineage: Bacteria > Bacillati > Actinomycetota > Coriobacteriia > Coriobacteriales > Coriobacteriaceae > Collinsella > Collinsella sp. AM16-21. Next base: position 35,668 of record NZ_QRKJ01000015.1, on the reverse strand, counting down.
CAGGGATTTAAGCAGGTCATGACGGCCGACGACCTGCTGGGTGGCAAGGCTTTCCCGGGCAAGAAGATTGTCATCGTGGGCGGCGGCACCGTCGGTTGCGAGACGGCCGACTACCTGGCCCCACTGGTCAACGATCTGTCGCCGGCCAATCGCGACGTCACCGTTATCGAGATGACCAAGACGCTCGCCGCCAACGAGGGTGGTGCCGGTCGCGCGGTGCTCATCACGCGCATGCTCTCCAAGGGCGTCCACGTGCTGACCGAGGCCAAGGTGACCGAGATCACCGAGGATGCCATCAGCTACGAGAAGGATGGCGAGGCCCATACCATCGCCGATGCCGATACGCTGGTGCTCGCCATGGGCTATCGTCCCAATACCAAGTTGGCCGACGACCTTGCCGCTGCCGGTGTTGCCACCCACGTGCTGGGCGATGCCAACAAGTGCGGCAACATCCGCGATGCCATCGGCGATGGCTACAAGGTTGCCTGCGAGCTCTAGTCAACCCCTTGTTGCGTGGGGGCAGGTTACTTTGCACCAACTTGGTGCATGTAAATCTGGCCCCATTGCACCATTGCGGCTTCATGGAGTAGCGCCCGTACGCATCGAATTTCTCCTCTCATAGATGTGCGGCACAAAGAGCCCCGAGTTCATACGAGCTCGGGGCTCTTTTCGTTTGGATTGCAGGCGTATTGACAGACGAAAACAGTCTGTGTCCGGTATTGAGCCATACGAAAGCGAAATTATGCGTCTTAATTCCGTACGCAAATAAAGACGAAAACCGTTTGCGTCTTTGATAAATCAGTACGCAAACGGTTTTCGTCTTATAATACGGTTATGAATGGTACGAAACGAGAGGGTTGTGCATATGGTTGTTAGAGAGAACCCTACAGTCGAATACAAGGAAAGCGTTACGCCGACGTTTCTTAAAACGGTGAGCGCCTATGCAAACTACGGGACGGGCAAGATTGAGTTTGGCGTTGATGACGAGGGCGTGGCTGTCGGCCTTGCAGATCCGGTCGCAGAGTGTCTCCGCATCGAGAACATGATTAATGACAGCTTGGATCCCGCTCCCCGTTACACGCTCGAGCGCGATGAGAAACACGGGACCGTAATCCTTACGGTTTATGAGGGCCAGGACAAACCCTATCGAAGCAAGGGAAAGGCCTACAGGCGAAACGATTCGGCAACGGTGGAGGTCGACCGGTTTGAGTATGGCAGGCTGACGCTCGAAGGCAGCAACGTAACGTTCGACGCGCTCACGTCGGCTCGCCAGGACTTGAGTTTTCACACGCTCGAGCATAAGTGTGTTGAACATCTCGGCATTTCCGAGCTAACGCCGGATATTATGCGCACGCTTCGCTTGCTCGGCAAAGATGGCTATACCAACGCTGCGGCGATTTTGGCGGATAAGAATGATTTTCCGGGCATCGACTGCGTCCGTTTTGGCGATACCGAGGATGTGATCTTGGACCGTGAGACGGCGACAAATGTATCCGCAATTGAGCAGGTGGACAGGGCGGTGGCTATGTTTGCACGCTACTACCGTTTTGAGCGTATCGAAGGGATGGAGCGCGTCCAAACCGATCGAATTTCTCTTGAGGCATTCCGCGAAGCTGTTGCAAACGCTTTGGTGCATCGGACGTGGGACGTTCGAGCGAATGTTCAAATTGCCTTGTACGACGATCGTGTTGTTGTGACTTCGCCCGGATCACTGCCCGCCGGTTTGACGACGGAACAATACCTGTATGGGCAGATATCCGTGCTCAGAAACCCAATTGTCGCCGAGGTCTTTTTAAAGCTGGATTACATCGAGAAATTTGGCACGGGAATCGCGCGCATTAGACGTGCCTATCGCGATTCGATCAATCAACCAATTTTTGATGTTCGCGGCGGCATGGTGGCCGTCACATTGCCCGCTACCGATGCCTTTGAAGGGTCCGAGGAAGAGATCCAGGTTCTCAATGCCTTGTCGGGCGGGCGAATTATGTCGCGAAGCGAGATTGAAAAACAGACGGGGCTGAGCCGCATGCGGACGTTGGCGGCACTCGAATCTCTGCTTGAACGGAATGCAATCGTAAGGCAGGGAACCGGGCGGGCCACGAAATACGAGCGCTCATAGTCCAAAAGAGCCATGGTACAAGACGGACCCCAAGCCAGCGTTGGCTTGGGGTCCGTTATATCCCGGATGGTAACGGGCCGATTATTGTCAAGTTATAGCAAAGTATAGCGACGTACAGCAAAGTATAGTGAAATATGGCAAGCCATATAGCGCGCCTTGATTATCAACCCTTGATTATCAACCCTTGATTATCAACCGTCCGTATTTCACAGCAACTTATAACAGGCTCGGGGTGCCAATTTGGGGTGCGGTAGTGCTGCGTCACGAAAAGGGCCTATCTACTACGTTTAAGCCGCAGGGGTCAACCATAGTCGGCTTTTTCGATAATTGACAAGCTGTCTACCTGCGGTTTTGTTTTCACGGTTTTCGGTATGGTCGAGGCTATCCGTGTTAACGTAGTAGATGGGCCACTTTTGTGGCAAGGGGCCGATCTGCGAGCCAGGGTAGCTAAAAGAGCCCCGTCCCAAAAAGACTGATTGGGAGCCGGGGCGTGTCGATGCGATAGTATTACGTGGTGGAATTCGACAAACCGTGGGCTTCATCCGAGGGCTTTATGGAACAACACCAGCATTATCAGAGCCTGCAAGATCAGGCATACAACGCACTGCGCTCCAAGATTATCTATGCCGAGCTCAAGCCCGGCACGCGCCTTTCGGCGATTGGTCTGGAAAAGGAGACGGGGATCGGGCGCACGCCAATTCGCGAGTCCTTTGTGCGCCTGCGCGAGCAAGAGCTGGTGGAAACGCGTCCCAAGAGCGGCACCTACGTCTCTAAGATCAGCATGGAACACGCCGAGAATGCCTGTTTCTTGCGCGAGAAACTCGAAAGAAGCGTACTCATTAAATGTTGTCCGGCTGCCACGTCCGAGCAAAAGCATCGGCTCGAGCAGATTCTTGCCGAGTCCGAGTCGCTCGACCATAGCGAGACGCGTCGCTTTTTCGACTTGGATAACCTGTTTCATGAGACGTGTTTTGAGATTGCCGGTCGTCACATGCTGTGGGATTGGATGAAGAGCGTCAACACGCATTTTGAGCGATACAACTGGTTGCGTATGGTGTCGCAGGATCTGGATTGGGAGCCGATTCGTCGACAACATCGTCGGATTCTCGAGGCCATTAAGAGGGGCGATACCGACACGGCGAGCTACCTGGCAGAGACGCACTTGCACCTGATGCCCGAGGAGCAGGGCCCGGTTATCGCCTTGCATCCCGACTATTTCGAGCTGTCCAAAGACTCGTATATCTAGCCCATCACCGCATCTGCTCGAGACGCAAAAACGATGCTGCTCACCTACAGCGTTTTGCAAGCGAGATTTTTAAAAAAATGCCTAACATGGCCCAGACTGCCGACAATTAGGAAACGGGGTGCGCTATGGCGCAGATGAGAATCAAGGACATTGCCGCCGAGGCGGGCGTGAGCCCGGCCACGGTTTCGCGCTATCTCAACAACCGCCCCGGGCAGATGACCGAGGAAACTCGTGCGCGCATCGCTGAAGTCATCGAGCGCACCGGCTATCGCCCGCGTGCCGCCGCGCGCAATCTGCGCAGCTCGCGCACCAACCTCATCGGCGTGATCCTGGCCGACATCGCCAACCCGTTCTCCAGCGCCATGCTCGAAGGGCTTTCCGCCAGTGCCGCCGCGCGCGGCTGCTCGCTTATGACTGCCATTAGCGGCAATGATTCCGCCAAGGAAGCAGAGTCGCTCACCAGACTTATCGATGCCGGCGTGGACGGCCTGGTCGTCAACACCTGTGGCGGCAATGACGAGGCAATCGCCGCGGCCGTGGGGCGCCTGCCCGTCGTGCTGCTCGACCGCGATGTCGCCGCCGGCGGTGTCGATCTGGTGACCTCCAACAACCGTGAGCTGGTCGCCGGCCTGGTAGACGCCTTGGCTGTCGCGGGCAGCGAGCGCCTGTGCCTGCTCACCGAGGCAAGCGATGACAGCCCTGTGCGTCGCGAGCGTGCCGAGGCCTTTGCCGACGAGCTTTCGCGACGCGGCCTTGCGGGTGAGGTCGTCACCCTGGCCGATGGTGGCGTCGAGGGTGTCAGTCGCCTGGACGAGACCATCCGCGGCTATGCGGGTAAAAAGCTCGGCCTCATTGCCGTCAACGGCTTGGTTTTCCTGCGTCTGACCGAGGCGCTGGCCCAGCTGGGGCCCTCGTTGCCGGCGGGTCTCAAGATTGCAACGTTTGACGACTATCCCTGGAACCACGTCCTCTTTGGCGGTGTGACCACGGCCGCGCAAGACACCCTTACCATTGCCGAGCGCGTAGTCGAGCGCCTGTCCGAGCGTATCGACATCGTTACCACTACGGTGGGCGATGCCGCAAAGCTCGCCCCCAAGCGCATCGAGATCCCCGGCCACATCGAACACCGCGCCTCGACCTCGCGCTAACTACTCGTTCGCAACTGCCTGTTCGCACACGTTTTTTGAGCGCTTGATACGCTTTAACCCTGCGGAAACATTTTTCTGCGATAGTATCTGCGATATAGACCAGTCGAAACCCGCCCGAAAGAAAGGGGAGCGACATGAACCAGCAGAACATCGATTACGTACTCCGCTCCGTAGAGCAGCGTGACATCCGCTTTGTGCGTCTGTGGTTTGTCGACATTCTCGGCCGCCTCAAGAACTTTGCCATTAGCCCCGAGGACCTCGAGGTCGCTTTTGAGGAGGGTATTGGCTTTGACGGCTCCGCTATCGAGGGCTTTGCCACGCCCGAGGAAGCCGACATGCTCGCATTCCCCGATGCTTCGACCTTCCAAATCCTGCCGTGGCGCCCGAGCCACAACGGCGTCGCCCGCGTGTTCTGCGACGTGTGCACTCCCGATCGCAAGCCGTTTGCCGGCGACCCACGCGATGCCCTGCGCCGCATGTTCCGCAAGGCCGAGAAGGCTGGCTATCTGCTCAACGTGGGTGCCGAGCTGGAGTATTACTACTTCCCCGACGAGCACACCCCCGAGCCGCTCGACAACGTGGGCTACTTCGATCTTTCGGTGAGCGATGCCGCCCGCGACCTGCGCCGCAACACGGTCCTCACGCTCGAGAAGATGTCCGTGCCCGTGGAGTACACCTTCCACGCCGCCGGTCGCTCGCAGCACGGCATGAGCCTGCGCCACGCCGAGGCCCTGAGCATGTCCGACGCCATCACCACGGCCAAGCTCATCATTAAGCAGCAGGCCTACGAGAGCGGTTGCCACGCTTCCTTTATGCCCAAGCCGTTGGCGGGCGAGGACGGCAGCGCCATGTTTTTGCATCAGTCGCTGTTCGACCACGACGGCAACAACGTCTTTTGGGGCGAGGACGACGAGAAGTACCACCTCTCCGAAATCGCCAAGCACTACATGGCCGGCATCTTGGCGCACGCGCGCGAGATCAGCGCCATCACCAACCCCACGGTCAACTCGTACAAGCGCATCACCACGGGTGGCGACTCCGTGCCGCAGTACGCCACGTGGGGCCTGCGCAACCGCGCGAGTATGGTCCGCATCCCGGTCTACAAGCCCGGCAAGCCGCTGTCCACGCGCATCGAGCTGCGCAGTCCCGACCCCATGGCCAACCCGTACCTGGTCAACGCCGTCACGCTGGCGGCTGGTCTGGACGGCATCGAGCGCAAGCTGGAGCTCCCGCCCGAGGCCACGGCCGAGACGCTCAAGCTTACCGACCGTCAGATGGTCGAGGCCGGCTACACGCCGCTGCCGCGCTCGCTCAAAGAGGCGCTCGACGTCTTTGAGGACTCGCAGTTTATGAAGGATGCCCTCGGCGAGCACATCCACAGCTTCTTCCTCAAAAAGAAGCGCGACGAGTGGCATAAGTTTGAGTCTACGATCACCGAGTGGGAGATCAAGCACTACCTGGCGAACTCCTAATCGCGCTGGCTTGTTCCAGTACGATTGAGCTCATTTCTTTGGAGGCCGATATGTCCGAAAAGAGTGCCCTGTTCATGGCGCGCACGACGCGCTTCCACGAGTTTGCCCGCAGCTTGACGACCACCCTGGGTGTCGAGGTGAGCCTTGCCACACCCGATTCGCCGACTGCGGCGCACGACTTCGACCTGCTGATCCTCGATTCCGATGGCATCCGCAGCGACCGCATCGATCAGATTGCCAAGTGGCTTGACGATCGCGGCGGTGTCCCCATGCTGGTGATCGTTGACGACGAGGCACTCGGTACCCTGCGCCTGCCCAATCACGCGCATGCCGACTTTGTGTGCCCCACGGCGACGCCCAACGAGCTCAAGGCTCGCGCGCAGCGCCTGATGGGCGAGGAGGAGACCGTCACCGCCGACGATGTGCTCAACATCGATAACCTCGAGATCAACCTGGCTACCTACCAGGTGACGCTCGATAACGAGCCCATCGACCTGACGCTGATGGAGTACTCGCTGCTGAGCTTTTTGGCGACGCACCCCAACCGCGCCTACAGCCGCGAGGTGCTGCTGCACCGCGTGTGGGGCTTTGAGTACTGCGGCGGCACGCGCACCGTCGACGTGCACATTCGACGCATCCGCTCCAAGGTGGGCCCGCAGATCGCGGCACACATCACCACCGTCCGCGGCGTGGGCTATCTGTTTAAGGACTAGCAAGTAAATAGAGGGCAATGTGAGGGTACCGGAGATTTCACCAGTACCCTTTTCTCGTTTAGGGCGAAAAGAAGACCTTTCACCGATTAAAAGTGTGTCAGTAAAAACAATATCAAACGTATAACACTATCTAGCAAATATCATCTAGTTACCGTATCTCCCTACTACACGGATGGAGGAAGAAATGCGTTATTCGAGAAAGGTGATTGTCGGATTCATAGTGTTGCTTGCCGCCCTGATGTCTCCAAGGTTGGTTTTTGGAGACGACGACTTGGTCCGTGTCACACCGCAAATAGCTGTGGAGCAAGCGCAGGCTTTCTTTGATGATGTATCGGATGAGCCGGTGACCGCTTGTGACCCAGTAAAAATGGTGAATTCCGATGGGGAATCAATCGGGTATATCGTTCGTGCGAAGCGGGATGACGTTAACTATGGCTACGTCGTATTTGATTCAGAGCGATCTTGGTGGATCAGCGAATACTGCTTGGCTCCGAACGCTCTTTTACCTATCGAGAGTGCAAGCGAAGAAATTGCACTCCTCGCATCCTCGGATAACGTCGTTGCGTTAAAGATTGACGAGCTAACTGTTGGCGTTGCCGACTTAGATAAAAACATTGTTTTAGACGCAAGTGGAAAAAAAGTACCAAATAAATTGTCCTCGGGAGGCAATCGCAGCGGATCGCCGGAACATTTCGATGACGTTTTTGTATCTGCCAAGGATTTGTATAAACAGGGATATGTTGTTGATGCGAGCAAAACGGTTTCGGGAATAATAACGCCAACGCAAACAGAAGTTATCAAAGAAACGGGGACTTATGCTTGCGCTGTTTCGGCAATGTTTGCAGTTAGCAGTCACTATGTGACTTTGAACCGCCTTAAATTGTCCGATTTATACTCGGAGCTTTGGAGGCTGTCGGGGACATGGGAAGAAGAAGAAAAGAAATATGATCAAGCGACTGGTCTGTACTTTACTCAAGGCAAGACTTCTCCTGACAAACCCGCTCCGGCCTTAAAGGAGTTTTGTGCAAGACGAGGCAAGGAGCTTGAGACGTCATTCGTTTGGTATCCGTCATGGGATTCCTTTAGGGTGAATACCGACTCGGGGAATCTGAGTATTTTCTCTGGAAGGCTCCGGTCAAATGGCAGCGGGCACGCAATGGCAGTTGTGGGCTACGTGGCAATGCATAACACATACTCGAATGCCAAGAAGTACCTGCTTGTTGTTTGGAATGGATGGACAAACCAGCTACAGTTTCTTCCATATGACGTATCAATTTACACGTCTCACGATGGCACATATTGCAAGGGTTGATTGTACTCGTGAACGGCGACAAGTTCATTCGAAGGGCAATGCTCCTATTGGTGCTTTCCTTTGCTTTGCTCACCGCAGCGAGCTTCTTTCTGTTAAGGGCGACTAATGGGGGAGAAAACGACACGGTTGTTGCAGTCGAGGTGCGCGCTCTATCGGATGTTCATAACGGGCAATTTGAGGCGCTTATGCCAAGTGGTTGCCGTAAGAGAATCGATATGCGCCGTAAGTCAAGTTCCGGATATGTCTCAGGGTTGAAAGCAGGTGATAAATGGATTCTAGTTTTTGTGGAAGATAAGGAACTTGACGGGACTGTTCTGTATCCCCATTCAGCTGAGAAAGTCAAATCAAGTAGACAAGGGGAATGAAGAATGATTGATAGAAAGCAGTTCTTAGGTCTGATGGCGGGGGCTCCTATTTTGATGCGAGCCGGGATGGCAGAAGCCGTGGAGTTGCCGGACGCTCAGAAGCGATTGACGCTCGTGGTCGACACGGTGGTCAGAGATGAAAATGGCAATGAAAAAACGCGAACAAGAAGCAGAGAGACTATTTTCACGCCAGAGAGCAAAACTGTGTCTGCCGACGCTATGGCCGGTGATGTCATAACAATCCAGAGGGAATCAGATGAAACGTTGCCGCTGCTTGCCAAGATTGAGCTCACAGTCGCTTATTATAACGATAAAACAGAAATTGAGATTCGTTCCGGAAAGTACTCGATAGTCCAAATCGATCCGCTTGTGATGTATGCAAACGCTTGGTATGCGCTCATGCAGAAAGATAAATATGTGATGAACTACTTCGCAGAAGGCGAAGCATCATATGAAACGGGGTGGGGGCCAACGCCATACGACGCGGAGAAGGATAAGTGGACGTGCGGATCAGGCATGGGCGCGACGATTACGGACTTCATTAACGATTCAACATATAGCTTTGCTATCGACTGTTATATCGAATAGACATGACGGCATAAAACGAATTGGCCTATAAGCATGTCATTACTTAAGCAAAGCTGAAATCTTGGCATCTAGTGCTCGGGACTGCCCAGCTTGGGGTACAACTCAACGTGAACAATGATGGCCCGCCACATGTTTGGCGGGCCTTTGGTTATTTGACGAAAGGATCGCAGCTATGAGCGAGTACGATTCCCAGCGTCCCCAGGATGCGGGCAACGCCGGCGAGACCCAACAGCAGCCGCGTGTGCAGGTAGAGTCGACGCCTGCCGATGGCAGCAACATTCCTTACGTGCAGGCCTACGACACGCAGACCGGAAAGCCGCTGGGCAGCCAGCAGGTTGTAAACAAGCACACAGTGGTCAAGACTAAGACCAAAAAGCTGCCGATCTTTATTACGGCGCTTGCCGGCTGTGCCTGCGGCGCCCTGCTGGTCATTGCGCTCATTATGAGCGGCACGCTCAACATTGGCGGCGGAAAGAATGCCGTGACGGCGGGTGCTTCGGGTTCATCGACGCAAAAGATCACGATCGACTCCGAGGACACCACGCTGCCCGAGGCCGTTTCTGCCAAGGCGTTGCCCTCCGTCGTTTCCATCACCGCCACTTCGAGCGGCGGCCAGAATGGCTCGCTTTCGCAGTCTGCCGACGAGTCGGACAGCTCGGGCAGCGTCGGCTCGGGCGTGGTGCTCGATACCGAGGGTCACATCCTCACCAACAACCACGTGGTCGATGGCTATGACCAGTACGTGGTGACCATGGACGACGGCACCACCTACGAGGCCGAGTTCGTGGGCAACGATGCTTCGAGCGACCTGGCCGTCATCAAGCTCAAGGACGCCGACGCCTCTAAGCTCACGCCGATCGAGATCGGCGACTCCTCCAAGCTCAACGTGGGCGAGTGGGTCATGGCGATTGGCTCGCCGTTCGGCAACGAGCAATCTGTCTCCACGGGTATCGTGTCGGCGCTGTATCGCTCAACAGCCATGAGCTCTACCAACGGTAACACCATCTATGCCAACATGATTCAGACCGATGCCGCCATCAACCCGGGCAACTCCGGTGGCGCGCTCGTTAACGACAACGGCGAGCTCGTGGGTATCAACTCGCTCATCGAGAGCTACTCGGGCTCCAGCTCGGGCGTGGGCTTTGCCATTCCCGTTAACTACGCCAAGAACATTGCCGACCAGATTATTGACGGCAAGACGCCGGTTCATCCGTACCTGGGCGCCACGCTTTCGAGCGTCAACGCGCTCAATGCCCGCACCAACAAGCTGAGCACCGATAGCGGTGCCTATGTGGCAAGCGTTGTCGAGGACGGCCCCGCCGCTAAGGCCGGTATCCAGGAGGGCGATGTCATTACCAAGCTGGGCGACGACGAGATCACGAGCGCCGACGGCCTGATCATCGCGCTGCGCAGCCACGAGGTGGGCGAGAAGGTCGAGATTACGCTCATGCGCGGCAAGGAAGAGAAGAAGGTCACCGTCGAGCTGGGCTCCGATGAGAAGCTGCAGAACCAGCAGCAGGACGACAGCGCGACTGACACCGGCAACGGTGGCATTACTGACGAGCAGCTGCGCCAGTATCTGGAGGAGCTGCTTGGACAGCAGGGCCAGGGCCAGGGTCAAGGCTACGGTCAGGGTTTCTAACGAGCTGTATCGCACATATCGAAGCTAGAGGGGCTGTTCCGCCAGCGCGGGACGGCCCCTCTTTTCTTATTGATCCGTTGGGGACGTGGAAACGGATCATTTAGAAATGGCACGGATATGAGTTGATCGCGCGATCCACTCCGGTCTGGCGGCTGCCGATTCGATGCGGTTCGAAAGGGTTATTCGGCGCCATGGTGACCGGTGGTACTCTTGTATCCGTTTGAAATCGAGCGAAGGAGTGCCGCTATGGAGCAATCGAGCCTGTTTGGTGACGGTGTGGACATCGATACCGAAACGCCCGCGAGCGTGGATGCCGCCGCACCGGCCGATGCCCGTGCCCAGGCGGCGGCGCGTGCGGCCGAGCTGCGCCACGAGCTCGATTACCACGCCTATCGCTACTACATGCTCGATGCGCCCGAGATCACGGACGCCGCCTTTGACAAAATGCTCGTTGAGCTGCAGGAAATCGAGGCGGCCTACCCCGATCTGGTGACGCCCGACAGCTATACCCAGCGCGTGGGCGGCTACGTGAGCGAGCAGTTTACGCCGGTCACGCATATGGCACGCATGTATTCCATGGACGATGCCATGGATCTGGACGAACTCGACGCGTGGCTCCAGCGTACCGAGGATGCGCTCGGTGCCGGTAGCGTCACCTATACCTGCGAGCTTAAGATCGACGGCCTGGGCGTGGCGCTTACCTACCAAAACGGAACCTTCGTGCGCGCCGCCACACGTGGCGATGGCACAACGGGCGAGGACGTGTCGCTCAACGTGCGTACCATCAAGGATGTGCCCATGCACCTGTCCGAGCCGGCGCTCGCCCACATGGGCGCCGACCGCGAGCGTACCATCGAAGTACGTGGCGAGGTCTATATGCCCAAGGGCAGCTTTGTTCGTCTGAACGATGAGGCCGATGCCGAGGGCCGCGACCCTTTTGCCAACCCGCGCAACGCTGCTGCAGGATCCCTGCGCCAAAAGGACCCCAAGGTCACGGCGCGTCGCGACTTGGCCACCTTTATCTATGCCATTGCCGATACCGACCCACTGCACGTCCACAGCCAGCGCGAGTTTCTGGACTGGCTGCGTAGCGCCGGCTTTAGCGTCAACCCCAACGTGGCCCGCTGCGCCACGCCGGCCGAGGTCCACGAGTTCTGTGCCCAGGCCCTCGAGCATCGCGGTGACCTGGACTACGACATCGACGGCGTGGTCGTAAAGGTCGACAGCTTCCAGCAGCAGCTCGACATGGGCTTTACCGCTCGCGCACCGCGCTGGGCCATTGCCTTTAAGTTCCCGCCCGAGGAAAAGCAGACCGTACTGCGCGAGATTCGCATCCAGGTAGGCCGCACCGGTGTGCTCACGCCGGTCGCCGAGTTCGACCCGGTGACGGTTGCCGGCTCCACTATCGCGCGCGCCACGCTGCACAACATCGACGAGATCCGTCGCAAAAACGTGCGCGAGGGCGACACTATCATCGTGCACAAGGCGGGCGACGTGATCCCCGAGGTCGTGGGCCCGGTGCTCGACAAGCGTCCGGCCGATTCGGTCGACTGGCACATGCCCGAGGTCTGCCCCGTGTGCGGTAGCCCCGTGGTCCACGAGGATGGCGAGGTTGCCTACCGCTGCGTGTCCATCGACTGCCCCGCACAGCTCAAGGAGCGTTTGCTCCACTGGGTGAGCCGCGGCTGCATGGACGTCGATGGCCTGGGCGACGAGATCGTCGACAAGATGATCGCCGCCGGCCTGATCCACGATGTCGCGGACTTCTACCAGCTCACGGTCGACGACATCGCCGGTCTGGACACGGGGCGCACCTATGCCAGCTCCAACAGCAAAAAGGGCGTCAAGAAGGGCGATCCCATTCCGGTGGGCCTCAAGACGGCCGAGAAAATCATCGCCGAGCTCAACAAGTCCAAGAGCCAGCCGCTCGGTCGCGTGCTGTTTGCCCTGGGCATCCGCCACGTGGGCAAGAGCGTGGGCGAGGTCATCGCCGAGCGATTCCTGTCGATTGACAAGCTCATCTTGGCGAGCGAAGAGGACATCGCCGAGTGCGAGGGTATCGGTCCCAAGATTGCGGCGAGCGTCAAGCAGTTCCTGGCCGTGCCCGAAAACCTTGCCGTGCTGGAGCGCCTGCGCCAGGCGGGCCTGTCGCTCGAGGTCGACTTGGGCGCCGCGCATGCACAAGCCGCAGCCGACGCTGGCGTGGCAGGCGATCTCGCTGACGCACAGCCGCTCGCGGGTCTGACCTTCGTGCTGACGGGCACGCTCGTCAACCGCACACGCGACGAGGCGGGTGCGGCGCTCAAGGTGCTCGGCGCCAAGGTTTCGGGCAGTGTTTCAAAGAAGACGAGCTATCTGGTCGCCGGCCCCAAAGCGGGCTCCAAGCTCACCAAGGCCGAGCAGTTGGGCGTGCCTGTATTGGATGAGGACGCACTCGAGCAGATCTTGGCTACTGGTCAGGTGCCAGAGGTGTAAGGCATCGATAGCCAAATTGAAGAACCGCCCGGAAGCACGATGCCTTCGGGGCGGTTCTTACTTTGCTGGGGAAACGGGCACCGTGATCTGCGTCACGTAGGTCTCTGGATCGTCGCTGATGATGTCATCGATAAGGGCGATCTCGCGTGAGGGACCGGCGGGGGTCAGGCCGTGCTCGCACATATAGCCGAGCAGCTGCTCGTAGCGTGGGGCTGCTTGCCCATGTGTACCGCGGAAGCTTATGGTCAGACAGCGCGCGGCGGGCCGCACCTCGACGTCGCCCACGTAATCATCGGTGTCATCGAGCAGCAGGAAGACCTCGTCGTAGCCATCAAAGTCGCCGGCGGCGAGGCGCTCGGCGCCAATCCCGACGCCCAAGTTGCCCAGAAAGACAAAGGTCTCGTGCTGGCCCTTCTGCAGTTGACGAATCTGCCACTCCAGCGCATAGGCGTCGGTAGGGTTGACGCGTTCGCGCAACACGGCGCAGCGAAGCTCGGGCGCATCGATTTCGCGGATGGTATCGAGCTCGGTGCTCAAGGCATCGTGTAGCAGAGCAAGCCGGTTGTCGATCTTGCGCGATACGCGCTCCAGCTCGCGGTGCTTGCGCTCGATGAGTTCCTGCTGCTGAGCCAGCTGCCGCTGCATGAGGTCCACATCGCGCGTGGTCACAAACTCGCGGATCTGTGCCAGCGGCAGGTCCAGAACACGCAGGTGGCTGATGGTGTTGAGGGTGGAGAGCTGCCGCGATCCGTAGTAGCGGTACCCACTCGCCGGATCGATGTGCGCCGGGTCCAGTAGGCCCATCTGCTCGTAATGGCGCAACGTGCCCACGCTCAGGTTAAACAGGCGCGCCACCTCGCCAATGCGGAGCAGGCCCTCGGTATGTTCAGTTGGCGAGTCGGCCATAGGAACGCTCCTTTCAATAGAGCCGGGGAGGGGCGCCGGGCTCGCGTTGCCCCGCTACGCCATCAGCTTGTCAAAAGCCCCGCGCCGGTTGAGCACGGTAAATGCAATCACACAGATGACCGCCGACAGAATGGACCCGCACGGCGAGGCAATGCCCATGGGAAACAACGTATCGGAATAGGCGTTCGACAGCAGCCATGCACCGGGCACGCGAATGAGCGCCACGGCCAGCACGTTGTGCGCAAAGCCGATGTAGCTCTTGCCGTATGCAGCGAAAAAGCCGCTAAAGCAAATGTGGATGCCGGCAAAAATCGCGTCGAAAATATAACTGTGCATATAGCCAGTACCGGCGGCGACCACCGCGGGGTCCTTGGCAAAAAAGCCGATAAACGCCGGCGCCACCAGCCACATCAGCACCGTGATCAGGCAGCCGTACACCACCGAGATGGTCATGGCGTCCTTGAGTACCTGACGCGCGCGATCGCCCTTGCCCGCGCCGGCATTTTGCGCCGTGAGCGCGCTGACGGTAGCGCCCATGGAACTCGGCACAATGAACAAAAAGCTGATCATCTTTTCGACCAGGCCCACGGCGGCGGCGTCGACCAGACCGCGGTGGTTGGCGATGACGGTGATGAACATAAACGCCACCTGGATGCAGCCGTCCTGCACGGCCACGGGCACGCCGATCTTAAGAATGCTACCGAGCACCTCGGGCTGGGGGCGCAGGTCGCTGCGCTTAACGTGGATGTTCGTGCGGCGGCTCTTGAGCCACACGAGCGCGAGGGCAACGCTGGCCGTCTGCGCGGTCACCGTGCCGAGCGCCGCGCCCACGGGGCCGAGCCCCATGTGGCCGATAAACAGAAAATCGAGCGCGATGTTGATGATGCATGCCACGCCAATCACGTACATGGGCGAGCGCGAATCGCCCAGGCCGCGAAAGATGGCCGAAAGAATGTTGTACGCGGCGATAAAGGGAATGCCGATAAAGCAGATACGCAGGTAGGCGGCAGTGCCTTCGACGGCTTCGGCGGGAGTGCCAATGAGCGCCACGATCTGCGGGCAAAGCGCGAGCAGGACAGCGGCCAGTACCACCGAGACACCCATAAAGAGCGTGATGGTGTTGCCGATGGCAGTCTCGGCGCGATCGAAGCGGCGCGAGCCCACGGCGTGGCCGACGATGACCGTCGTTCCCATGGCCAGACCCACGAGCGTCACGGTTATGATATAGAGCGTCTGCGCGCCATTGCCCACGGCGGTGATGCCGGCGGCGCCGCTAAACTGCCCCATCATGTACAGGTCGGCCATGCCGTAGAGCATCTGCAAAAAGTACGAGAGCATATAGGGCAGGGCAAAGACCGCGATGGTCTTGAGGACATTGCCGCGTGTGAGGTCGTGTTCCATGGGCGGGGCTTTCTGGCTTGGTCTGTTTACGTACCAGTGTAGTGAAAACCCTACAACGATTGTAGAGTCAAGGTTTGTGTTGGCGGCGGGGCGAAAAAGTCACGCTCCAAGCACGATGCTTTGACCCCTCCGTGCCTCTCACCTCGCCTCAAACCATCACAACATTCGACGTTTTTTGCCAAAAACGGGAAAAGCATCGAATGTTGTGATGGTTTTTCTGCCACTCGATCGGGTGGAATCGCTTTCTTGTGCACGAAGGTGTGCGGACCCGTGGGCAGGGGAATAAGGTTGGTTATCCGACTCCATTGGAGGGCTCATGGACCTGCCGATCGTCCTGTCCCATAAGACTGCCTGGCTGTACCACAACGTGGCGCGCCCGTTCGAGCCGCTCTCGCGAGCAAGCAGCCTATACGATGAGGACTCGCTTGCTGGCGAGGCGGAGCCGACTGCGAGCCTGCCCAAATTGGGGCTCGATGCCAAGGGGCTGAGGGCTTCAACGGCAGTTGGGATCGTTACCGACTATCTGGTTTCGCTTGGTATTCCACGAGAAGAGCTCGATCATATCGACACGCTCGTCAACTTCGATTTTGAGCGCTCGACGCCGGCTGGATTTAGGTGCCATGTGTTTGGAGCACCGGTACCTCCAGGCCATCTTATCGAGGTGGCAGAGGGCCTTCTGGTGGTTGATGAGGCCATGTGCTTTGTCCAGGCGGGTTCGTGGATGAGTGAGCCCGAGCAGTTGGAATATGGCTACGAAATCTGCGCCCGATACCATTTGAATCATCTGTCGACAGGCGATTATATCGAGATGGGGCAGAGGTATACCGTTGCCGACTTGATTGCCTATTGCAATGAGAACCGATCTCGTCAGGGGGCCATACGCGCGGCCGCCGTGCTCAAGCGCGTGCACGATGGCGCGCGGTCGCCCATGGAGACGGCCACCGCAATCATGGTCGTAGCAAAACGTTCCCAGGGAGGGCTGGGATACGCCAAGGTTGAGCTCAACCATCGGGTCGATGTTCCCAGCGAGTTAAAGTATCTCGCAAAGGCCGGGTATTTCGAGATCGACGTATATGCGCCTGCGAGCGGTACGGGGATTGAATACAACGGTTCGGGCCATCTTGATAAACAGCGCAGCGCGTCGGATGCGGAGCGTATGACCGTACTGAGCGCGCTGGGCTTTAGGATGATCGTCCTCACCGGGACTCAGTTTGCCCATCAGCTGCAATTGCACCGGGCGATGAACGCCATTGCGCTCGCTATGGGCCTCAAGTGCGACCGAAGCGAAGCGTTCCAAAAGCGGCAGAACGACCTGCGAGAATTCGTGATTCGACACTGGGACGGCGGCCTCTAGGGGCGTTTTGGTCCTTCTACGGGGTGCCGTGGGCAGGCAGACCATCACAACATTCGACGTTTTTCGCCAAAATCGGGAAAAGCATCGAATGTTGTGATGGTCTGTGCTGAGGATGGGCTTGGAAAGTCCGTTTTGCTTGAAGTGACCTGTCCTGTCGTACGGGTGTCGGCATGATTCTCCCGTGGGGTATTATGTTTTCCGAAGAATAAAACGCCGCGTGAGGGGAGGGCTGCGTGGACGGGCACGTGCAACATGACGGCTTTGGTCGCGATATCAATTACCTGCGCATTGCCGTTACCGACAAGTGCAATTTCCGCTGCATTTACTGCATGCCGGCCGATGGCGTGGCACCCCGCGCGCACGACGAGCTGCTCAGTGCCGAGGAAATCGCCCGCTTTGTGCGCTTGGTGGCGGGGGAGGGCATTCGCCGCGTACGCCTGACGGGCGGCGAGCCGCTGGTCAGCCGCCGTATCATTCCGCTCATTCGCGACATCCGCGCGATCCCGCAGATCGAGGACATCTCGCTTACCACCAACGGCGCCTTGCTGCCCAAGCTGGCGCCGCAGCTCAAAGACGCGGGGCTTAACCGCGTCAACATCTCGCTCGACACGCTCGACCCCTCGCTGTTTGGAAAGATCACGCGCCTGGGTCGGCTCGAGCAGACCATGGCTGGCATCGACGCGGCACTGGCTTGGGGCTTTGAGCCCGTTAAGGTCAACTGCGTTGTTGTGCGCCGGCTCAACCAAGATGTGGCGGCCCTCGCGCGGCTCACGCTCGACCGTCCCATCCACCTGCGCTTTATCGAATACATGCCCATCGGCGACGAGCGCACGAGTTCGCATTGTGCCGTGGATCCGCATGCACCCGCGCTCAATCCCGAGTTGTGGGACGCGAGCGATACCGTGCCGAGCGACGAGCTACGGGCGCGCATCAATGCCGGGGCCGCCGCGGCGGGACTGGGTGAGCTCGAGCCGCTCAACATCAACGACGCTCCTGCCGGCGCGGGCCCTGCGCGCTATTGGCACTTTCCGGGCGCGGCGGGAACGGTTGGTTTCATTAGCGCCATGTCCAACCATTTTTGCGCGAACTGCAACCGTCTGCGCCTGACGGCCGATGGCAACGTGCGCCCGTGCCTGTTCAGCGATGCCGAGTATTCGGTGCGCGACGCCCTGCGCCGTGGTGATGATATGCAGGTACTTTCGATTTGGCGCGATGCCGTCGCCCACAAACCGCAGGAACACGCGATAATTGAGGGCACGCAACGATTTATGTCCCAAATCGGAGGATGATCATATGGCCAAGAGCAGGTACGCCGATGCCACCAAGGCCGCTCGCAGGGCCGCGATGTCTGCCCACAAAGCCACGGCTGCGGCGAATGCTGGCAGCGCCGACGCGTCCGTGCAGCCGTCCGCCAGCACTGTCGCCGAGTCCGCCCGTGACGCCCGTCGCGACGAGCTGACGCACGTGGACGCCAAGGGCGAGGTGCGCATGGTCGACGTGTCCGACAAGGCCGAGACCCATCGCATCGCCATCGCCGAGGGCACCATCCTCATGCACCCCGAGACGCAGGCCATGGTGCTGCAGGACCGCGCCAAAAAGGGCGACGTGCTTGCCTGCGCACGTGTGGCGGGCATTATGGCCATCAAACGCACGAGCGACATCATCCCCATGTGCCATCCGTTGCTCATTACCAAGAGCAAGTGCGACATTGCGCCCATCGCTCCGGCGGGGACGCCGGCCGAGGACGTGCCCGAGGGCTGGGCGCCGGCGCGCGCAGACGGGCAAGTTGGCTTTCACGTGCTGGTCACGGCAGGCGTGACGGGCAAGACGGGTATCGAGATGGAGGCCCTGACCGGCGCGAGTGCCGCGTGTCTGACCATCTACGACATGTGCAAGGCCGTCGATCGCGGCATGGAGATCGTCGACGTGCGCCTGTTGCACAAGGAAGGCGGCCGCTCAGGCGTGTGGGATCGCGCCGAGCGTCAGGCCGCTGCTGTTGAGGCCGTGGCCGCTGACGGTGCCACACCCGCGAGCGCACCCGTCACCGTCGCGCCCGCAGCTCCGGCCTCGGCCGTCCCCGCGATCGCGTTTATCGGCTACCAGAACTCGGGCAAGACCACGCTCGTCGAGAAGGTTATCGCCGAGCTCACCCGCCGCGGCCTGCGCGTGGGTTCGCTCAAGCATCATGGGCATCATGGCTTTGATATCGACGTGCCCGCTAAGGATACGTGGCGCCATCACCAGGCCGGATCCAAGCACGTGGGCCTCATCTGCGCCACGCGCTGGGCGGAGTACGCCGACACGCGCGAGGAGGACGAGATGCCCGCGCGCGAGCTGCTGTCGCG
This sequence comes from Collinsella sp. AM16-21, assembly GCF_003471905.1. NCBI lineage: Bacteria > Bacillati > Actinomycetota > Coriobacteriia > Coriobacteriales > Coriobacteriaceae > Collinsella > Collinsella sp. AM16-21. Next base: position 16,582 of record NZ_QRKJ01000015.1, on the reverse strand, counting down.
CTACAACGATGTCGATGTGGTGATCATCGAGGGCTACAAGACCGAGGGCTTCGACAACATCGTGGTCGCGCGCTCCGGTGTCGACCGTCTGCGCGGCAAGAGCTCACTCGACCTGGTCGACGGCCACACGCTGGCCCTTGCCTGCAACGAGGCCCTGGCACGTCAGGCCTTCGACGCCGGCTTTGCGACCCGAGCCATCAACATCAACGACGCCCGAGCCATCTGCGACCTCATCCAAGACCACCTTTAAGGCTTGACGCTGCGCCGGCCCCAAGCACCCCATCTCGCCCCTCAAGCCGTCGCTCGCGTACCAAAGTACGCGTCGCTCCTCTTTCGGGGCGACCTGGGGCACTTGGAACCGGCTCGCTGCGCTGCCATAACATGCCAAAAAGGGACAGGCATCTTTGTGGTGGTTTTTGCAAAAAAGCTTTGACTTAAAGTTAGCTCAAGGTGTCATAATCGCTGACAAACGATTGCGATCACGGAGGCCTCATGTCAAAACTGTACTTTATGCGTCACGGTCAAACGCTCTTTAACTTGCTTCGTCGCAAGCAGGGCTGGTGTGACTCGCCGCTCACCGAGCTGGGAATCGAGCAGGCTAAAACTGTCGGTGCGACCCTGCGAGGGCGTGGCCTTACGTTTGACCATGCGTACAGTTCGACGTCCGAGCGTGCGTGCGACACGCTTGAGCTTGCGTTCCCCGGTCAGCCTTACGAGCGCGTCAAGGGCCTTAAGGAGTGGAACTTTGGCAAATTTGAGGGCGCGAGCGAGGATTTGAATCCGCGCCTGCCGTACGGCGATTTTTACAAGCAGTATGACGGCGAGGGCGAAGTCGAGTTTCGCGAGCGTATGATGGCGACCATCACCGAGTTCATGCAGCGCCCTGGACATGAGAGAGTGTTGTGCGTGAGCCATGGCGCCGCAGCGGCTCAGGTCATGCGCGGCGTGGGCGTGGAGCCGCTCAAGATGAAGCACCGCATTGGCAACTGCTGTGTGCTCGAACTCGACTTTGATGCTACTACCGGCACATTTGCTCTTGCAGATTTGTACAACCCCTACGGCACCCCGCGCGAGTAACATCGGGGCATCAGCCAAAACCACCACAAAGGGGCCAGGCACCTTTGTGGTGGTTTTGCCGTTTACAGGCGATTTCCTACCGTTCAGCGGACTTTCGCACCAATGGGGCTTACGCTGCATGCAAGTTTCATCCTACAATCGCCCACGTGCTCACAAGTTTGTTACTCCTCGGGAGGCATCACTTGCGCATAATAGAAGACGAGGAATATCGCCCCGTCGTCTAGCGCCGATGTCCGAGGAGTTTTTTCATGCTCATTTTAAAGAAGATCAACAATAACGTTGCTCTCGCCGCCAGCGATGACGGCCGAGAGGTTGTTGTCTTTGGCAAGGGCATCGGTTTTCACGAGATGCCCTACGAGCTTGTCGATGAGTCGCTCATCCAGCGCAAATTCTATAACGTTCCCGAGAGCCTGCAGGATATGGTCGGCACACTTCCCGACGACGTTCTGCTCGCGGCAAGCGACATTGCCTGCTTCGCATCCCAGCAGCTTGGTTGCAAGCTGTCCGGTGGCCTGCCCTTTATCCTGGCAGATCACCTGCAGTTTGCCGTTCAGCGCGACGACGACCAGATCAGCGCTCCCAACCCGCTCGAGCATGAGGTGGCTTTCATCTACCCGCGTGAGCTCGAAATCGGTCAGGCCGCGCTCGCCATCGTGCAAAAGCACACCGGCGCCAAGCTGGGTCAGAACGAGGCCACGAGCATCGCGCTCCACATCGTTAACGCCGAGGTCGACGGCATGGGCCGCGCCAAGGACATGGACTTCATCATGAAGAGCACCCGCGTGCTTGACGAGGTAACCCATTCCGTGGAAAAGCAGCTCGGCTGCTCGCTCGACACGGCTTCGTACTGCTACATTCGCTTTCTTGCGCACCTGCGCTTTTTGGTTCGCCGCCTTGTTAAGGGCAGCTGCACGCAGACCGAGAACTCCTCACTGTTTATGCAGGCCGCCCGCGATTTTCCCGAGGCCTACCAGTGTGCGTACGCCATCAACCGCGTGTTCGAGAAAGAGTTCAAGCAGAGCTGCTCGGACGAGGAGCTCTTGTATCTGATGATGCATATCAACCGTCTGCGATCGGCTTCGCAGACCGAGTGAGTAAAGCCGCCAGCCCGGCGGCAATCGCAACAATTCTTTTTGGTTTCTAACTGCGGGCAAGGTACCGGCTCGCGGTAGGGGATATTTTTGTCGAAATTTGGAAAAGAGAGGACAGATCATGGCAGGTAAATACGACGATCTTGCTGCCCAGATCGTAGAGCTGGTTGGCGGCAAGTCCAACGTCAAATGCGTCGCACACTGCATTACCCGTGTTCGTTTTAAGCTCAAGGACGAGTCGAAGGCCAATGACGAGGCAATCTCCGAGCTGCCCAACGTCATCAAGGTCATGCACGCCAACGGCCAGTACCAGGTTGTTGTGGGCAACATCGTCGAGGACGTCTACGACGCCGTTCTCAAGGCCGGCGGTTTTAGCGACGGCGGCGCCGTCGACGCCGATGACGACGATGCCGCTCCCAAGGGCGTTACCGATGTGATCATCGACCTCATCTCGGGCATCTTCGCCCCCATGCTCGGCACCTTCGCCGCTGCCGGTATCATGAAGGGCCTGCTGGCGCTCGCTACCTTCCTGGTCCCGAGCTTTGCCAACGACGGCGCCTACACGCTGCTCTACACCGTCGCTGACGGCATGTTCTACTTCCTGCCCGTGGTGCTTGGCTTTACCGCGGCCAAGAAGTTCAAGATGAGCGAGTTCAACGGCATGGCCATCGCCTTTGCCCTGGTGTATCCCACCATGGTTGCCCTGACCTCGGGCGAGGTTGTCGGCTCCGTCGAGCTCGGCTTTGCTGGCACCTTCTCTTGGTACACCACGTTCCTGGGCCTGCCGCTCATCATGCCTGCCTCGGGTTACACCAGCTCCGTTATCCCCATCCTGCTCATGGTCTGGTTTGGCTCCACCCTCGAGCACTGGGTTAAGAAGTGGATGCCCGCTTCTATGAAGATGTTCTTCACCCCGCTGATCGTCGTCACCGTTACCGTCGCCCTTGGCTATCTGGTCATTGGCCCCATCGCCACGCTCATCACCAACCTGCTTGGTGAGTTCTTCGCGCTGCTGTTTGGCCTGCCCATGATCGGCTCCCTCCTGGGCTGCACCCTCGTCGGTGCCTTCTGGATGTGCCTGGTCATCTTTGGCTTCCACTGGTCGCTCGTGCCCATCGCGCTGGTCAACCTGTCCACTCTGGGCCACGACTACATCCTGGGCTCCGTTATCGCCCACTCCTTCTCGCTGGGCGCCGTGCTCTTCGCCATGTATCTCAAGAACAAGGACGAGAAGTTCCGCGGTATCGCGCTGCCGGCCATGATCTCCGCCTTCTTCTTTGGTGTCACCGAGCCCGCTATCTACGGTGTCGCCCTGCCCGATAAGAAGGCCTTCATCAACGCCAGCATCGGTTCTGCTGTGGGCGGCCTCATCATTGGTCTCTCCGGCGCCGTGGTGTACATGTCCGGTGGTCTGGGCGTCTTCAACTGGCTGTCCTTCATCGACCCCTCCGGTGTTAACGGCATCAACCACATGATCTGGGCTATCGTTGCCTCTTTCGTGGGTGCCGCCGTGGGCTTTGCGATCGAGTTTGCCACCTACAAGCCCGAGGCTGCCAAGTAGCCCAAACGACAAAGACTCGGTACCAAGCCGGCGGGGGGGGAGCGCCCCGCCGGTTTTTTTTCAAAGGGGCTAGATGCCATGCGCTCGTCCGAGCGACTGCCCAAAATCAAAACCATGCCGGATTACGGGGCTGAAACGGTGAGTGCTGACCATACCCCGTTTTTCCGTAAACTGACAAGCCTCCTACCTGCGGTTTTGTCCTTGCCGTTTCTGGCATGCTCAAGGGGCACTGGTTCTGCCCCGTAAACCGGCATGGTTTTGAACCTGCCAATAAGGGACAGGTTTATTTTGGTCGGTTTTATCTGGGCAAACGTCGTCTCCGTCAGCTCCGTCCGCATATCTTAAGCCGGCATAGTTTCGATGGGTCGGTCCGTGCGCGTCCCGCAACATGCCTCGCCACGAAACCGGCCTATCTACTACGTTTAAGTGGTAGGGGCCAACCACACGGTGGTTTTTCGAAAACCGCCAAGCCGTCTACCTGCGGTTTTATTTTTGACAATTGCGGCGTGGTCGGGGGTTCACGACTAAACGTAGTAGATGGGCCGGTTTCGTGGCGGCCGACTCAACGCGAACTCCGATCGGGACGCAAATTACCTCGTGGACGCCGCTTCGGCGCCCACGCAACATCCCAACACGTACGAAAGGAGCCAACATGGCTTTTCCCGATGGATTTCTGTGGGGCGGTGCCACTGCCGCCAATCAGTGCGAAGGCGGATACAACGAGGACGGCAAGGGCCTCGGCGTTCCCGACATCATGACCGGCGGCACGGTCTCCGAGCCGCGCCACATTACCGACGGCATTCTGCCCCAGTACCACTATCCCAGCCACGAGGCCGTGGACATGTACCATCACTATCTCGACGACATCAAGCTTTTTGGCGAGATGGGCTTTAAGTGCTACCGCATGTCCATCAACTGGAGCCGTATCTTCCCCAACGGCGACGAGGCCGAGCCCAACCAGGCCGGCATCGAGTTCTACCGCCGTGTGTTCCAGGCCTGTCAGGAGCAGGGCATCGAGCCCATGGTCACCCTTAGCCACTATGAGCTGCCTTATGGTCTGTCCAAAAACTACGGAGGCTGGAAGAACCCCAAGCTCATCGATTTCTACCTCAACTACGCCCGCACCGTCATGACCGAGTACAAGGGCCTGGTGCGCTACTGGCTCACCTTTAACGAAATCAATTGCCTGCTCATGGGCGGCTTTGGCGGCGTGATGGGCGGCGGCATGGTGCCCGAGGCAACCGACACGCCTATGGCCTTTGGCGACTGCGACTGGGACGACCCGCAGGCGCGCTTCGATGCCCTGCACCATCAGTTCCTGGCGAGCGCCAAGTGCGTCACCATGGGCCATCAGATCGATCCCCAGAACAAGATCGGCTGCATGATCGCCGGCAACGCCTGCTACCCGCACACGTGCAATCCGGCAGACGTTCTGGCCGCACAAAAGCAGCAGCGCGAGATGAACTTCTACTGCGGCGACGTGCAGGTGCGCGGTGCGTATCCCTCGTGGGCGCCCAGCGTGTGGCGCCGCGAAGGCGTGCACGTGGAGGTTTCGCCCGAGGACGCCGCCACGCTGGCCGCCGGCAAGGTCGACTTCTACAGCTTTAGCTACTACATGAGCGCCACGGCCACGGCTGACCCGGTGCTGCTGGAGCAGGGCAACATCTTTGGTGGCGCCGGCAACGAGTACCTCAAGAAGAGCGATTGGGGTTGGGCGATCGACCCCGAGGGCCTGCGTTACTACCTGGAGGAGGTCTACGACCGCTACCAGGTGCCGCTGATGATCGTCGAGAACGGCCTGGGCGCGGTGGACGAGGTCGAGGCGGACGGTGCGATTCACGACGGCTACCGCATCGATTACCTGCGCGAGCATATCAAGCAGATGGAGATTGCCATCGAGGACGGCGTGGACCTGATGGGCTACACCATGTGGGGCTGCATCGATTTGGTGAGCGCCTCGACCGGCGAGATGAAGAAGCGCTACGGCTTCATCTACGTCGACAAGGACAACGACGGCAACGGCACGCTCGCCCGCAGCCGCAAGGACAGCTTCTTCTGGTACAAGAAGGTCATCGCCACCAACGGCGCCGACCTGGCCTAGCCAAGTCTCAACCAGCGTAAACGTCGCAACCACCACAAAGGGGCCAGGCACCTTTGTGGTGGTTTTTGCTTTGGTAGATGTGTGGGACATGCCTTACAATCTACCAAGTAGTTCATGACGGGCGAAAAACGGAGAGAAGGGTCCTGATGTGTCCTTAATGTTTCATGCGGATAGATTGATTTGACAGACGGTGGCGAATGCCCACCGCCCGTATTCGTATGAAACAAGGAGTCTCCATGCTCGCATCTCTTTTCTCAAAGCCTCAATCATCGCTGTCCGTGCAGGCTAAACGCCTGGTGGCAATGCGCTTCCTCATCTACACCGGGTTTCAGACCAGTTATTTTATCGGCATCATCGGAACGCTTACCTATGCGGACGATGCCTCGGTCGTCGCGACGTCGCTGGCCGTCCTGTTCATGAACGTTTTCGTGATCCTGGGTTCCTTTGCGGGTGGCGCTGCGCTCGACGCATGGGGTCCGCGCCGCCATTTCTTGCTGAGCATCGTCGGCGCTCTCGCAACTGGCACGGCAATCATCGCCTTTGGTAGCGCGACCGGCGTCGTCCTACTCGGCGCGGTGTTCCTGGGCTTTGTGATGGGATTTGCCCAGCCCATCGCCACGTCCTATCCGGCCTACCTCACCGACGATCCTGTCGAGCTCAAAGACATCAACTCCGCCATCGCCATGTTTTCAAACGTGAGTATCATCGTTGGCCCCACGCTGGGCGGCTTTGTCGCGGCGGCTGCATCGTCGCGCGCGGTGTTCGTGCTCATGATGCTCTTTACCGTGCTGGCGTTCGTTGTCGGTTGGGGCTTTAGGCCGCAGACCAGCCATGTCGCCGGGCATGCGGATGCCGATTCGGCAGAGGAAGGGGAGCGTGCGGGACAAAGCTCCAACCCCAGCACGTCCGCCCGCGCCACCTTCGCAGCCAGCATCAAGACAGTCTTCACCAACAGCGTCCTCGCCCTGCTGTTCTGCATCATTTTTCTTTCGAACTTTGGCTACGGAGCCTTCGATCCGCTGGAGTCGTTCTTCTACCGCGATGTCCTGCACGTCGGCGTTGAGTGGATGGGCTGGCTCTCGTCTGCCTGCGGTGTCGGCGCGGTGCTGGGTGCCGTGCTCGCGCTCCGCTTGCCGCCGCACCTGGTCAACCTTAAAACGCTGCTCGTGGCACTTATGTCCGTGGGCCTGGGAAGCCTGCTCTATGTGGGGACGCCGTACGTGGGTGTGGCCCTCGTCGGTCAGGTCGCCCTGGGCATAGCTTGGGGCATCGTCAACCCGCTCCACAACACCATTGTGCAGACGACGGCACCGCTCGAGCAGCTTGGCCGTGTGAACTCGGTCATGGGCTTTGGCAATATGTTCGCCGGCGTGGCCCCTCTGGCGATTGCCCCGTGGCTGGCGGCAACATTTGGCGTACAACGGACACTCGTGGGAGCGGGCATGGTCGTGACGGCGGTTCCCGCGGCGCTGCTGCTGTTTGGACGTCGGCATCTGGATCGTGCCGCAAAGCAGTAAAAACCATCACAACATTCGATGAAAATCGCAATTTTGCCGAATAACGTCGAATGTTGTGATGGTTTGCGCCCCGGGCCAGGCCACCCTGCGGGTCCGGCCACCACAAAGGAGCCAGGCACCTTTGTGGTGGTTTTTGCTTTAACGGGCCGCGCCTGCGCCTTGGTATAGCATGTACGCCGTTCACGACCACACCCCACACCGCCGCGCAACCCAGAAAGGCCCCCATGGACACCACCTTCAGCCACATCAAAGCCGTGTTCTGCGATATCGACGGTACGCTGCTCACGAGCCAGCATACGGTGTCCCCGCGCACCGTGGCGGCGATCCGCGCCCTGCGCGACCGCGGCGTGCTTTTTGGCCTGTGCACCGGGCGCGACGCCCACGCGACCGAGGCCATGTACGAGTTCTGGGGCATCGAAGGCCTGGTGGACGTGCTCGTGGGCTGCGGTGGCGCCGAGGTCATCGATCGCGCGCACGCCATCAACGAGCTGAGCTTTCCGCTGCCGGGCGAGACCATCGCGCGCATCTGCAAGCACATGGCGGACCTTCCGGCAACACCCGTCTGCCCCCGAGACGGCGTGTTCTACGTGCCCGAGAGCAACGCGTGCGTCGAGCACCTGTCGCGCGTCGACGGCGTGCCCTACCAGGTGGTCGATTTTGCCGAGTTTTTGCGCGAGCCGCAGCCCAAGGTGATGTTTACCATGGCGCCCGAGGTAATGCCGCGGGTGATTGAGCGGGCGTCGACGTTTGCCGATGACACTGTTAAGGCGGCGGCCCTGCAGACCACGCAGCGGCTCTACGAGTTCATGGATCCGCGCGTGTCCAAGACGCGCGGCCTTGTGCGCGTGGCGGAGCTCAACGGCATGGAGCTTCAGAACATCTGCGTGTTTGGCGATGCCGATAACGATACCTGCATGGTGGCCGACGCCGGCGTGGGTGTGGCCATGGCAAATGGCAGCGACGCCACCCGTGCCGCCGCGGACTTTGTAACCGCGAGCAACGACGAGGACGGCATCGCGGTCTTTATCCAGGAGCATCTGCTGTAGCGCCTGGGGGCAGCCACAAAGAGGGCAGAGCGCCTTTGTGGTGGTTTTCCAAGCGTCCCAACAGTCGATTGTTGGGACGCTTTTTTGTAGCGAGGAGATTTGCAGCCGGTAACATGCGATGTCATTCAAGTGTCGATGTATGAACATGTCGGCACACGCTGGTTGTGCAGTAATTGACCAATTAGCTCATAACTAATATTTGCAGGTAGATATACTGCCATTCACGGCGCAATTTTGACCGTTCACAGATTGAGCGGGTTAAAACAAAGTGTTGTACAAACAATGATAAAGTGTCATTTATCTAGATTTGCTAACGAGTTTACCAGCGTCTTTCCGAAATTTAACCCTCGAAAAACAATGCATAGTTTGAATAATTGTCAAGAAGTTAAGGCAACGTAAAGCAAAACTGACATTGTTAGGCTTGCGTTGTTTAAACAAAGAGTAATAATATGCATATCGAGCGCGAGCAATTATAGGTTGCGCGCCCAAGTTTGATGGTGAAAGAGCAAGATCGCGGTCTCTTGGGGAGGAGACATCGATGAAAGCGAATTCAGACAAATCTAAGCAGAGTAAAAAAGCGATGCGCCGTGTACTGGCAGGCGTTTTGTGCGGAGCCTCCGTTTTGAGCCTGGTACTGTCGCTCGTCATGCCCCCGATCTCGCAGGCCATTGCCAACGACGCCCAGACGGTTTCTGCCGAGAAAACTGTGATGGGGGGGGGTTCCTCAAGTGAGTCTACTGATGTAGACAACACTACTAACGAGGATACCGAGAACCAGGATAATGACGATGCTGCGGGCGACGACGAAATTCAGCAGGAGGAGCAGCCCAAGGACGAGTCGCAGGCAGAAGAAAATGAAGCGATCGACGATGGCGCTGGTACGTCAGCCGAGGAGGCTGTGGCGAGCGAAGAGACGGCCGCGGACATCAAGAATGCCGGTGACTTGCAGGGAAAGCTTCTAGGCGTTGAGGAAAATCAAACCGCCAGCTTTACGCTTGCGGCTGATATTGACTTTCCTGGTGAAATCACACTTAACAAAGGCGGCAGCAATATCACCCTTGACCTAAGTGGTCATAAGATTAAGCACTCGAGCGCCGACAAGCCGTTATTCAATGTTGCCGGTGGTGCGTCACTTACAATTAGGGATTCTGCACAGGTGGGTGAGACGGTCAGCGAGGGCCAGCAGCTAGCTGATCAGGGGCAGAGCCTGAATGCCGATAATTATGACAAGAATGCCGCCAATTATGGCAAGAATGCCGAACTGACTTACGATAACGATAACATTCCATCTAATCTTACCTACTACGTGACCGAATCGTCCCCGAGCGGAACAGGCACAACCGAGACACTTGTCAAACATGACGTTGAGATTAAAGGCGCCATCGTGGCGTGCGGCGGCAACGCAAATCTAAAGCTCATCAATCTATATAACAACAACGGCAAGGGCGGCACGTTTAACCTTGTGAGCGGCGTGATCACGCAAAAACAAGGCGGCAGCGTTAGCAGCTTGGTCTATGCCGAGAACGGCTCTACCGTCAACATGCGCGGCGGCTATGTGTGTGGAGCTTCTGGCTCGGGTGCGGGCGGTGGAATTGAAATACACGGTAATTCGACCCTCGAGGTTTCCGGTGGCGTAATTGCCGGCAACAGTGCTCCTAGTGGCGGTGGTGTGTATGCTAAAGACTCCACGGTCAACATAACTAATGGCGTAATCTCCGGCAACAGCACGCTTGCTACTGGTGTTGGTTTCGGCGGCGGCATCATGGCCGAAGGCGGCAGCGTTACTGTTTCTGGTGGCTACATTACTAACAATAAATATGCCAATTACTGTGGTAACGATGGTAATGGCGATCATGGCGGTGCTGGACTTGCCGCTAAAAACGGTACTCATGTCACCATTTCGGGCGGCCAGATCACGGGCAACTATTCTGAGGAAGCCGGCGGCGGCGTCTATGTGACCGACATCGAACACCAAGGGGCGAGCTCGCGCAAGACAATGGCATGGCTCAACATTACGGGGGGAACTATTGCCTCTAACGTGAGTTTTCGCTCTGAGGGTGCCGGCATTCGCGTGGGCCAGATGGTTGACGCGATGATAAAAGGAACGTCAAATTCAAATCCAGTCTATATCACTAATAACCACTGCATGTCTCGCTTTGACTGGGGTGGAGGCGGCATCTTCGTCCAGGGCGATTCTAAGGTCGCGTCTAATGCTGGTAGGCTATTTGTCTATAACTCCTATATAAGCAGCAATGAGGCCGGTGGCTACGGTGGCGGCGTTGCGGTTTGCCCGACGGGTAAGACTTTGGTGACAGGCACCGACGGCACGGCGATTTTCGGTAATACTTCTGCCGGAAATGAGCAAAACGCGAACGATTACGAATCCGTGAGTAATACAGGCAATAACGGCACCCCCCATCTTTCCGGCGGTGGTCACGGTAAGGACCAGGACTCCGACGCCTACAATGCCGAAGTGTTTCGCAAAAACGGCCACGCGGACTTCTTCCTTGCGGCGGAGGGTCATACGACTCCGATCGCGGCGGTGATTGGCAAAATGCTTGGCGGCGGCGATGCTAAGTATCGGGGAAGCTTAGAGCTTCAGAAAGCCATTACTATCCCCGCTAACGGTGGCGTGCAGGTATATAACAGCATCGGCCTGAGTTCGGATGTTAAGGCTCAAGACCCCGAGGCGATCAATGCGCGAAAGGCTGCGCTAGAGGCGGGCGCGACGTTTATCACGGGCAATTATTCCTGGAACCATGGCGGCGGCATCATGTCGAACGGCGACCTGTACATGGGCGCGCCTGAGGACACGTATGTCTATCCGAGCCTCAAGCTCAAGGCGACCAAGAAGCTGGAAGGCCGCAAGCTCAATGATGGGGAGTTCTCCTTTACGGTGTATCGCAAGGATTCAGACGACCCTTTGGCTGGCACGACAGCTGGCACGACATTCAATCGCGACGTTTGCACCGAGGTTGGAACAGCAGCAAATGATGCAGAAGGCAGCATTACGTTTGACCTTGGTGAACAATTCGCATCGAGTGGCGCGGGTAACGAAATCACATACTACTTGGTCGAAGATCCCGGTGGTGATTCTGGCATCACGTACGACTCCAGCGTGTATAAGATTGTGGTGACGGCCGAAGATACCAAGACCTTGCTCATGTCTGTTCCGAGTAAAGAAAACTCAAGCCAACTGAAGGATCTTTACATCCATAACTACACGATTAAAAACGTCGGTGTAACCAAGTACGAATTCCGCGAGTCGTCTGGGAAGTGGGAGAACGTAAAAGCGAGGAGCAAGGTGCAGAAGAGTGGAGACTATTATCCAATTATCTGTGAGGGTGACTCCACGACTTTCACTAACAAGTTCACCCCGTACGACTCGACTGGCTCTTGGACCCCTAAGGCGACCAAGGTCGTTGAGGGTGGCGAGATGAAGGAGTTTACGCTCGAGTTTGCGGATAACGACAAGTTCGATAAGGCCGAGGCGGTTAAGACCAAAGCCAACGACAAAAACTCTCAGCTCCTGAGCTTCAAACCGATTGAGTACAAGCTCGATCAACTTAACAAACTCGAGACTGACCCCACTGGTCGCGGTGCAAGCAATACCTTTACTTATTACGTGCGCGAGCAGCAGCCAACCACACCGTTTACGAACTATAAGTACGACCGGTCGATCTATCAGATTACGGTCAACGCGGTTGACGACACTGAGGGCAAGATCAACATCTCTGCGACCTACAAGCAGATTCAGGATCGTGATGGCAAGCCAGTGACCAACGACACGGGCCGCGAACTCACTGAAAGTTCCACTCCCACCTTCACCAACACCTACTCAACCTCTTTGCCCCTTTCTGGTATGTCGGGCGTCACTCTGACGTACCTTGCCGGCGCGGCGGTGCTTTGCGCTGCTGCGGCCTGGATGCACATTCGTCGCAAGGCGAATGCGAAGGGAGGTAAGCGTCGTGAATAAGAAAGTTTGCTCCTTCCCGATCTTGTTTGCGCTGCTTGCCCTCCTGATCGGCACCTGCGCGGTTGTGTTCCCCGCATCCGCGCAGGCCGCGCCGACCTCGACCGGTTCCATCACGGTGAGCGGCACCGTGGCGAGTAGCTACGACGCCTACCAGATCTTTAGCGCCAACGTCGTCGACGGCGACAGCGACGCCAAGACCTTCACCGACCTTGCCTGGGCAAGCGACGCCGTGCGCGACGCCGCGCTGCCTGTGCTGCACAGCGCCGGCATGCCAAATTCCCAGATCACCGCGCAGGAAGCTGCCGAGTGGCTCAACACCGATTCCCACCTTACGAGCGCGCTGAGCGTACAGTTCGCTCGTTCCCTTCAGAGCTCTGGTGCCGTGTCTGTGACCCTTAACGCGGGCACGACGGCCGACCTGTCCTGTGGCTACTGGCTCATCGTCGCCGACGACGACGCCATCGCTCAGGGCGAGGTCGGCACCGCGCCGATTATGACCCTGGTGGGCGGCAGCGCCGTCACCGTCAAGCCCAAGGCGGCGACTCCCAAGGTCGCCAAGCATGTGCTGGAGGACAGCGCCGCCGCCTGGCAGAAGGCCGCCGACGCCACGGCCGCCGACGACCTGTACTGGCGCCTCTCGGCCACGGTCCCGGCGGGTCTTACCGCCTACGACACCTATGCGGTGCGGTTCGTCGACACCATGAGCGCAGGGCTCGACCCCTCCAAGGTGGCCGCGAGCATGCATGTATACGTGGCGACGGGCGCGGACGGCGGCTTTGACGCCGTCGCCACCGGCAAGGACGGACACGCCGGCACCAAGGCCGCGAAGGGCTGGACCGACATCACGGCCCAGTGCGCCACCAAGGTGGCCGCGGACGGGACCTTCACCGTGCGCACCGGCGACCTGGTCGCCGCGCTCGGCGGGGCCGACGCCTTCGCCGCGGGCGCCCGCGTGGTCGCCGTGTACAACGCACCGCTCAACAGCGCGTGCAACCACGGCATCGCGAAGGGCAACCCCAACGAGGTCTACCTGCGCTACCCGCGCTCTCCCTTTGCCGACCAGTCCGGCGACGCCGGCTTCACCCGCACGCCGAGCGACGACGCGTGCGCCTACACCTGGGACCTCGCGCTCACCAAGCGCGGCAGCGACGGCGACAAGCCGCTGCCCGGGGCGGTTCTGAGCATCGCCGACGACCGCGGTCGTACGCTAGCGGCCGACGGTACGTGGGATGCGGAGGGCAAGGCCACCGTCACCACGGGCGAGGACGGCCGTGTGACCGTCTCGGGCGTGGACTCGGGCAAGCTGGAGATTCGCGAGCTCAAGGCACCCAAGGGCTACACCGCCTTTAAGGGCACGCGCTCCGTGACGGTCAAGGCCGAGGGCCTGGACGTCGACCAGGTGGCCGCCGCCAAGCCCAAACTCACCATCACGGCCGAGTCGCCCCTGCGTGCCGACAGCGCGGACGGGTCGACGGGCAGCCTAGAGGCGTCGCTCATCAACACGCCCACCGGCACACCCCCTAGCATTACCACCGGAGGCTTTATGCCCTCGACTGGCGATATGGCAATGTACGCCGCGGCCGCCGCAGCGGTCGCCGGAGCCGCGCTCATCGTGGTCGCGCTCCTGGTCAAGCGGGGAGGTGGCAGCCATAAAGAGTAGCTGGCAGCCCCACAGAGAGCGGGGCGAGACGTAGCGAAGTAGATGCTAAGACACAGACATACAGATTTAGATCGAATAGAATTCAAGCAGAAAGCAGAGGAAAAGAAGATGAGCATGAACAAGAACATCGCACGCCTGGCAGTAACCGCCGGCCTCACCGCAGCCCTGAGCTTCGGCGGCGTCATGGCCCCGGTGACCATGGCGTTTGCTGGGGGCGTGCCGACGGTGGCCCAGAGCGGCGACGTGACGATTAAGGATTCGACCTATACGGATACGACTTTTAAGGGCATCCAGATTTTCAAGGCGAAGGTTACGCAGGATCAGAAGGATAGCGCCTGGAATGGGCCTAAGACGGTTTCTGACATCGAGTGGGCGTCGGATTCAGTTAGGGATGCTGTGACGGGGGCGTTTACCGACGACGATTCCACAAAGCCCTCTGGCAACGATGCTCAAGAGTGGGCAGAATGGATTAAAAAGAAAACCAAAGCTGAGTACACGTCTGGTACAGACGCGAGCACTAAGCTTGACGCCGGAACGACCCTCGACAAGATTGCCAAGGCACTGGAAAAAGCCACAACCGCTGAAGGGACGAATGGCTGGAGAACAGGCACCGACGGCAAGTTCAGCAGCCTGGATGCCGGCTACTGGCTCTTTGTGACTGCGAGTGTCGGCGAAACCGCAAATGCCACCGCGGGCAACACGGATACTTTCACCTCGCCGATTTTCGCTGTTGTCGGTGGCTCCGATGAGAACTTAACTCCCAAGAAGCAGGTCCCCACTGTGACCAAGGCCGTCAAGGATGACGCTAAGGGTGGCACATTCGGTTCATTCAAGAAGCCCAACATGGCTGCCGACTCTCAGATGGACCAATATGTCGACTACCAGCTCATCGGTACCGTCGCGGGCAACATCAACAGTTACGGCACCTACAAGTACGCCTTTACGGACAAACTCCCCAATTCCATGACGCCCAAGTTCAAGGATGGCGGTACGACGCCCGATGTTAAGGTCATGATCGGCGATACCGTGGTCGCGTCCGGCTATAACGCCAAGTACGAGGATAATACGCTTACTGTCGACTTCCCCGATCTCAAGAAATGCGGGGCTGAGGGCAAGACTGCCATTGCGCTGAACGGCGACTCGAAGGTGACTGTCGAGTACAAGGCCAAGCTCGACTCTACCAAGATCTTTGAAAGCGGTACGATCAAAACTGAGTTCAATGGTTTGGTTGGTAAAGCCCAGAAAAATACCGTTAAGCTGACTTATTCCAACAACCCGCACACTACTGATGGTACTGGTACCACGGTCGAGCACCCCGCCTACGACTACACCTACGGCATCGACGTCACCAAGGTCGGTTCCGATGATGAAGGCAAGGGGCTCGAGGGCGTTGAATTCACGCTGCAGGAGCAGGATGATACGAACAACTTTATCAAGGCGGATGGTACCAAGACGAAGGATAACGAGCAGGCTAAGCTGAAGACCGACGCAAGCGGCAAGATCAACGTCGTTGGTCTTGATGAGGGTACTTACGTCCTTACGGAGGTCAAGCCGGCGCCTGGATATAACAACTCCCACAGCGCTGGCATCACGTTCACCATTACTCGCGGGACGCTTCCGGCAGACGATACGACTGTTGTTAACCCGGGCTGCACTCTTGCTACTGGTACTAATGAGAATCTCGTCAAGGTGGCTCAAACTAATACCGAGGCCGCTGACGGCAAGGTACACCTCACTGTCACCGACCAGAAGGGCACCGGCCTTCCCCTCACCGGCCTCAACGGCGTGACCTTCACTTGGATCGCTGGTGGCGCGGTGCTGTGCATCGGCGTGGCGCACCTCATCCGCAGCCGTAAGCAGGCTGAGGAGTCCGAGCAGGAGTAACGCTCGCTCACCCATCCCTTTGGCAGGTGGGATGTGATGGCCATGAGACTTGCGGACACTTTTCTCGTCCATCCACGTTCTTGCTTTGCCATTCTCTTTTCGGGGCAGACTCCGCACTGGAGTCTGCCCCGTTTTTTTGGGATAACGCAGTCAGCCTCCATCGTCCGATGCGGGCGCGCTCGTCATCGCGTTTCTTGACTCGTATGAGGTTCGGTTTAAGGTCCGTAGGCGCACGCGCGGTGCGGACGGTAGAAGGCATTTGCGCCGCGCGTGCAAATTAAAATGCCCGGGGTTAGAGGCCCGGGCATTTAACAAAACCAGAAAACTAGGCCGCCCGCGCTCTCGTATATTTACGCGGGGTGCATCGTTTTCTATTGACATAGTATCCCGAATCGCCCAGCCGATCCGGGACATTTTGAAAACGCAAACACGTCGGGCAAACCCGGACAATGCGGCCAGGCTCCGCCGGACGAGGAACCGTGTTTGTGACTATCGAACAAATGTTTGTCAAAATCGCGTTTACCAGCTGTGGGTGCATGCATTCGCAGTAAAATGGCCTTGCGACGCATCCCGTGCGCGGGCGGCCGACGACTCGATCGGAGGTCACCATATGCTGAAATTCCGGCTTATAGGACAAAATGTGTGTCCCGATAGAACATCCGTTTCCAT
>NZ_QRKJ01000014.1:0-71085 GCF_003471905.1 Collinsella sp. AM16-21 | reverse complement strand
TTTTGTCCTATAAGCCGGGAATCGCGTCCGCGCGCTGCGCGGACGAACCGCTGCGGCGCTTACGCGCCTTGCGAGCTGCGCTGGCAAACGCTTACGCGTTTACTCAGCTCCGCGCCCTCACGGGGTTCGATTCCGTGCGAGGGCTACATAAAAGAAAAGGACCCCTTTGCAGAGGTCCTAGTCAATTCAAGGTGGCGGGGAAGGGAATCGAACCCCTGACACGAGGATTTTCAGTCCTCTGCTCTACCAACTGAGCTACCCAGCCATTTGAGGTGTGCCTTGTTTCAAGGCTTGATTAGTATAACCAAGGACGCGTTCCGGTCAACCGAGAATTTCAAAAAAGTTTTTGAGCACAGCCTCGGTTCTTTAAATCGGCACGTCAGAGGCATCAGCCGGCAGCAAGAAGTTTTTCGCTCAGAGCCGCACGGGCAAACTCACTTGGCGTCATCCCCTCGGCAGCCGCCCGTCGACGAATGGCCTCCTTCATTCCCAGAGGAATCTTGACCGACAGCGTTGCCGTCCCCTCACCTGAGAGTGGGGGCCGTCCATGCACGATCCCACCAACGGTGTGTTCGCCATCCGGAAACTCTCCGCGCTCGTACGACTCGCACCACGCGTCAATCATTTCATCCGTTACAACCTGACCATTAGCGGCCGTATACGTCTTGCCCATCATCGACCCCTTTGCCGAGCCTGTTCAATCTCCTGCCAAAATTTCTTCTGGACTGGAGACAAGGCATGAATGATAAGCCACCCACGGACAAGCTCGACCGCGACAAGCTCCACGCTTCGTCCGTCTGGGAGCCATCCAATCGCAAGCCATCTCGGCGGCTCGTCCTTCGACTCGCGACGAATGCACTCAGTAACCGCAAGCCAAGCGCTAAGCACCTGCTTTTCCGTCAGGTGCTTTTTAGCGTTGGGATGGATCTCAACATCCATGCATCTTCTCCTCCATCTTACCCAATTTCGTATGACGAAAGTCCGCTGTCGCCAATTCTTAAGCCGGCACGCGTTGGAGAGCAGGGATCGAAACAATGATTGAAGGACGCTCTAGTACGGCCCAGGCGCCGGGGCAGGAGCACGTGCGCCAAGGACGAACGCTTTCGTAGCGCGCGAGGATATTGCCGTCGCGATCGATGAAGGCGATGTCGATGGGATAGGCCATAAAACACGTATGGACCGAAGAGCAGCGTGGAAACGCCATGACGAGCGGCAGACCGTTGGCGGCAACCGGACACCGTCCCAGCATGCCGCGCAGGCGCACGGCAAACGACTCCGCCACCGCAAACTCGGCCGGCGTCCAACCCAGCCTGTTGAGCGCCCGCGCGTACGCGATGTAGGACGAGACCGCGGTCACATGACCACCCCCGGACGCCATGGATCGACCGTCACCGCGCGCTCGTGCGACAACGTTGTCGGCGCCCCCAGCGTAACGCCAGCGATGCTGAGAGAAGTCGGCCACGGCTCATAGTGCATGGTGCAGGTGTAGGTCCTAAACGTACCGGATAGGGAGAGCAGGCCACCATCCGATGCCTCCGCGCCTTGCTCGCTCGACACTTCGATCTGCAAGCCATAGCCTTCCATGGCATTCAGAATTTGAGTCTGAACCGTCGCCGAGGCATCGGCAGAGCTTTCGTCGCCCTCCCCCTCCGACGCCACGGCGTGCGCCAACACGATGTCGGGCACCACGCGGTCGAAGCGCGCGACAGCGCTGGCAAAGATCATGACGTTGTACACGATGAGTGCCAGCACCAGCAAAACGGGCGTAACCACTGCCATCTCCACCGTCGCTTGGGCGCGCTCCTCGCGCAGACGCATGCGGATACTCATTACGACCCACCGCCCAGAGCGCCAACCAGCGTGGCGACATCGACGGTGAGCGGGATGGAGCCGCCGCCGGGCAGAGGAATCTCCGCAAGCGTGAACACCGTGCCGCTAATGGTGCGTTCGACTTGATATTCCAACGCCTCGCAAAGCGCCTTGGGATCGGTCACGCCCAACGGAATACTTCGCAGCTTGTCTTGCGCTTGAGAGAAACCAGCAATGTCAGACCCCGGACTCTTAATGACGTTGGCGGAATCGGTCAGCACCGGCTTTCGCAGGCGCAAGTCGCACGGCTCCAGACCCAACGCCGCCACGGACGCCGAAACGGTATCGCCGAGCCACGATGCGATGGAGCCCAACGCGCCGCTGCCCCCTCCTAGGCCTTTAATCATCTCGTCCATAAGTTCGTCGGCCGAACCTTGGATGTCTCCGTATCCCACAAGCAGCCGTCCCCAGACATCCATGACGCCATCGAGTACGCCGGCAACGCCACCCGAGCGTTCCTTCAATGTCGAGAAAAATCGCGAAAGCACGTTGTTTTGCGCCGTCGCCCCATCGGGCGCCAGCACCGCGGCAGAGATGGCACCGCGATCGCCAAGCCTGACTGCCGTGTTAAACGAAGAGTTGAGCTCATCGGGGCTCGAGATGGCACCCGAAACCGCAAAGGCAACCACGCCGTTGCGACCGGGCGGAGCGATACGCGGACGCTCACCGGAAAGTTCTTTGATGGCGGTATCGAACGCATTGCCCGCACGGTCGGCTTCGTCCTCGGTCTGACGCTCGAGCTCGAGCTCCTTGTTGCGACAGTCGACGTAGTCCTCCAGGGCGTCTTTAAACTTGTCAAAGTGATACTCGAAGCCGTTTTCGATAGAGGTTGAAGGCGCCGCAACAGCACCAAGCGACAAAACGCCAAAATGGCATTTGCTGCATTTATCCTGTCCATCGTAATCGGCAACCGAAGCAAATCCGCTCGGCGTCCCTTTCTTATAGTTGGGGCAGGTCGTCCCGTAATGCAGATACGCCTTGTCATCGTTTACGCTCGTCGGCCACACCGCATCGGTATAGAGTTCCGTCGCCCGAACCTCATCAGAGTTGCGCGGCAGCAGCGGAATATAGGAGGAAACCCTGTCTCCGTTCTCGGTTATATATGCCCGATCGACCTCCGCGTTCGCATAGGTATAAAACGCCTTACGCGCCGCAGACTCTGCCTTCATCTCGACACTCGAGCCCTGGGGCTTCTCATTTGTCAGACGCCAATGGTAGTAGTCCTTCGCGCGATCAAGGGCAACTTGAGGCTCCCACGTAACGCTCGATGAGTAATGCGGATTTTGAACACCGGAAAGATCCGTTAGGCTTTTTGCGCGCTCCCACATACAAGAACAGCTGCCGACCGAGCCCTTGTCAGACCCACCACAATCCGCCAGCCAAGCGCGCTCCTTTGCCTTCGCCGTCTCCTCCGAGGCCTTCCGCAGCTCCTCGGCCGCACGCTCTAAATCATCTGATGTGTCTTTAATGGTATCGGTCGAGATCTCTGACCCTTTGAGCGCAGCAAAGTCCGACTCGGATGTCCTGGGCACGGCAAGCGCCGTACCGGTATAGGTCACACTATCGGTATCCTGCGCCGACACCGCCTGCGTGGCACGCGCGGCGATCAGATACGGCAGAGCCGTCTCGATTTTCTGTAAGCCTTCCGATGCGCTTTTGGCAAACTTGTTGCGCGTTTTAATGATCTCGATCCCGGTGTCGACCATATTGCCGGCAACCGGCTCGGCACCCGGGATGAGGATGGCGACCAGGCCCGTCCCGATCGTGGCAAACCCCGCCAGCCCCAGACTCAAGATACTCGCATCAACCACCGTGGCAGCCGTGTGATAGGACGACACTACGTTGGCACCCGCCAGCGCGCCGCTATCGGCCGCCACCTGGGTGTCCCCGGCACGCGACATGCTCCATATCGCCGCGGTCGACGAAAACAACAATGTGAGCACCACTAGGATGACCACGGCAGAAGAAAGCGTGGTATAGGCGCCGTCTTCGATAAACAGATCGACACCGGCTCGACCCATAAAGCCGCCTCGCTTGCAATGGCAGCTCGGACGGCGCGTCAAAACGCGTCTAGACCAGAAACGCTTAATCCCATGTAGCAATCCACGAATCATAATCTCCCTCCAGCCATTCGGGACGCGATTGATACGAGACATCGACCTTGAGCTCAACGTAGCCGCCCTCGGCGGCACCACCCATAGCCTGCGCAAACGCACCGATCACGGGCAACGGCTTGACCTCGCCGGAAACGGACACGGACGAGACGCCACCCGCACCGGCCCGGCCAAGCTCGATATCCCACGACAGCGGCCCGCCGGCATGAAAGATCGAAACGTTGGGCACTGCGGCAAGCCGGCGGCGGGTGAACTCCTTAAGATCGTCGTCCTCCGCCGTCGTCGTGGTCATGAGCCGCGCGGTCTCGGCGGCGGCAGACTCCATGACCGCGCGCGTATAGAGCAGGCACACCGGCTGCAGTGCGAGAAGGATGAGCGTCAGAAACGTCGGCAGCAAAAAAGCGGCCTCGACCGTAGACTGCGCCCGGTCCTCGCACGCGATATCAATACAACGCGATGTCCTTAGCGCCCGCAGCGGCGTCGATAACCGACATCGAGGCAACGCCATGGGATGCCGCCCGCTCGACCAGCGCCGCCAAGCGCCCATCGGTGCCAGCACGCCAAAGTCCCGCAATCGCCAGCACGATCGATAACAGCGCCACCGTGACGATGGCGTATTCCACAGTCGCTTGGGCAACCTCTTCACGCAGAACGCCATGCATTTCACGATCCCTCCTTTGAGTTTATTGTTTGCGGGACCAGGCGCACGGCGCGCAGACGACACGAAGCATCGCCAGTATCCGCGGCAACCGTCACCATATCGACCCAGCCGCGTCCGTCGCGCACGATAGCGCCCCACACGTTGCCCTTGATATCGAGATAGCCGCTCAGAGCAAGTTGTGCCGTGGGTACCTCGCGATAGGCACGCAGCATATCCGCTGCCGCTTCGGTCATCGGTCGGTCCTCGGACCATGCAAGCCGGACCGCAATCGCGTTGCCCTCAGGCGAATCCGTCGCAGTGCCAGACCGCTTGTCGAGCGCCCGCAGAAAGGTTTGCGCCGTGACAGCGACATCCGAATCGTCCGCATCTCGCATCTCATCTTTTTGAGACGCCACCGCCGAATCTGAGCCCAAATCGGAGGCGGTCCCAGGACGCTGCTGCCGCGCGGCGTTAAGCCCCCAAAGCACCACCGCTATCGCCACGGTCAGGCAAGCAAACACCAGCAGCACCCCGATGGGGCGCTCGCCCTCTACAGGCTGTTGATGCCCTCGCTGATAGCGTTCCATAGATCTTGGACCTTGCCCTTAAATGCGACGATGGCGATGATCGCGATCACCACGAGCACGCCGACCAAGATGGCATACTCGGTGGTACCCTGTGCACTCTCCTCCTGCAATAGTTCCTTGGCGCGCTGACGAACATGTGCCGCCCGGCAAAACGCCCAGCCCTGGACCTTGCCAGCAGCGTCAGTCATCGTGTTCATGTATTCCTCCCTACATCATCCCGCCTGCTCCCAGCAGCGGGCCCAATATGGACAGAAGCAACGCCGGCAAGATGAGCGTGCCGGTGGGAATCAGCAGCTTGACGGGTGCACGCTCGATCTCGCGCTCGACCGCGGCGCGATGAGCCGCACGGATCTCGCGACTTTGAGCGGCCAGCGTCTCGGCAAGTGGGGCACCCAGGGCGAGCGCCTGCCCCACCGTGATGGCAAAGGTCTCGAGCGCTCGCACGTCCAGGTCGCGCGCGGCGGCCAACAACTCGTCCTCACGCGTGCCCACGCCCACCTGCCACGCCATACAGGCGCGTTCAAGGCGAAGAGCCAGCACTGACCGGCGGTTGGCGCAGAAAATCTCAAGCGCCGCATCAAACGAAAGACCGGCCGAAAGACCCAAGCGCACAACATCGATCATCTCGGACACTTCGCCGAGCGACACTCGCGCCGGGCCGCCCGCTCCAACCGCGCCCTTCACTCGCGCGGTCAGAGCATCGACCACCGAGCGACCCGCGGCAGCGACCAGCACCGCCTCGCGCATGCAGGCCCCTGCGATCTTGCGTGCATCCGCCCGATCCAAACCCGTCGCGACAAATACACTCAGGGCGCACAGGCAAGCCGCAACTGCAACCGGGGCGCTCATAGCTCCACCCGCATAATGCGCCGGATAACCACCAGGGCAACGGCGTTGAGGGCAAGACCCAGCACCACAGCGCCCGCGCCGGCAGGCGTCGCAAGACCGCGACGAAAATCTGCCGAAAGCAGCGCCAACACCGCGCACATGCCCGCCGGCATCGCCGCGACCATATGCGCAGACATGCGAGCCTGCGACGTCTTAACATCCAGGCGGCGCTTGAGCTCAATGCGCTCCCCCACCATGCTCGACGCCTCGGACAGTAAGTCGGCAAGCGGAGCGCCGGTGCGCTGAGACACCTTAAGCGCCAAGGTCACAAGCGAAAGACCGGGGGCGTCGATACGCACGAGCAAGTCATCGAGCGCGTCGGTCGCCGAGATGCCGCAATCGATCGCCGCCGCCACCCGCAAAAACTCGGTATGCACTGGCTCTTGCGCATGAGCGCCCACAAAGCGCATGCCCTGGGCCAGCGAATGTCCCGAGGCAAGCGACATGGAAAGTGCGGTAAACGCCTCGGGCATTGCCTCTTCTGCATCGTGTTGCTCGCGCCGGCTCTCAAAGCCATCCCGAGCGGCACCAACGGCAAACGGAGCAACAAGTCCCAAGGCAAATCCGAGGGGCGATAACGACACCATCGTTAGTAAAACGCAGCAGACACCGCTCGATAGCAGCAGAAACGCCAAACGTCCCGAAGCATCTTCGATCACGAGGCCAAGGCGATGCGCCGGAGCCAGCGATGCCCACGAACGGGCGATCTTTTTCAGCAGATCGTTTTCCACCAGCTCACGCGGCAGCTTCTCTGCCACCGTCTCGAGCGCCTGACGTGCCAGCTCCGCCAGCGGTACCTGCGGCACACGAGGTTCCGCCCCGCACGCCGTCGCGACAGAAAGCCCTGCCAAGCCCCCTACGACGAGGGGCACAGTGATCTCCATTCGTCCACCTCCTCTTGTGTGAGCGTCCCCGACCGCAGGCCTTCTGCGATAAACGGCGGCTCGCGGTCAAGCGTCCAGGTGCGCTCGGCGGCATCGAACGTCACATAGCGCTCGAGCTCTACGCCACCCGATGCGGCGCGTCGCACCCCCGAATACGAGGAGACGAAACGCCTGCCATCGGCGTGGCGCTCGGACATCACGATGCCGTCGAGCGCCATGGCAATCTGCTCCTCGATGAGCTCGCTCGGCAGATCGATGCCATAACGTGCAAGCAACGTCAGACGCACCACGGTCTCCTGTTCTGAACCCGCATGAAGTGTGGTGAGCGACCCGTCGTGGCCCGTGTTCATGGCCTGCAACATGTCGCAGCACTCGGCACCGCGCACCTCGCCCACCACGATGCGGTCGGGGCGCATGCGCAGGGCATTAGTTACCAGGTCGCGGATCGTCACCGCGCCTTCACCCTCAATTGAAGCCTCGCGCGCCTCTAGGCGCACCACGTGCGGATGATGCGCAAACTTGAGCTCGGCAGAGTCCTCGATCGTCACGATGCGCTCGCCGGTGGAAATCTCACATGACAACGCGTTGAGCAGGGTGGTCTTACCAGATCCCGTGCCTCCCGCAACCGCCAGGTCCTGTCGCAGCGACACCGCGCACGACAGCAGCTGCGCATACCAAAGCGGCAGCGACCCCAGCCCCACAAGCTCGTCCAGCGAGCAGATACGGTCCGAGAACTTTCGGATGGTGAGAATCGGTCCGTCAATCGCCACAGGCGGAATCACCGCGTTGACGCGATAGCCCGTTTTGAGGCGGGCGTTGACGATGGGGCTGCGCTCGTCGATACGGCGGCCAAGTGGCGAGATGATGCGGTCGATAAGCACACGGATCTGTTCATCATCCTCAAACGCATGCTCGATGGGGTACAAGACGCCGCCGCGTTCAAAGAAAGCCGAGCGGCAGCCGTTGATCATGATCTCGGTAACGGTGTCGTCCTCGATGAGCGGCTGCAACGGCCCCAAGCCCACCACGTCATCCAAAATCTCGTCGATGATGGTTTCGCGCTCGGGCGTCGCGAGATCGGTCGGCTCCTCAACATTGAGCGCCGCCTCCACCGCAGGACGCAATTCCGAGCGGGCAAGTGCCGGGTCGATATAGGCGCTGATACGCGCCACTTCGTCGTAACCCATGCGGTCCATCACGGCGCGCTTGGTGCGTCGTTTCACCGCGCGGCGACGCCCCGCATCTACAGGCGCTGCCGCCGCTGCAGCGCCGGCAGCCTTAATCCTCGTTTGCAGGCTCATCGCTGATCACCCTCGCGCAACCAGGGAAGGCGGATACGCGGGCGTTCGGTACGCGTTGCACGGTCGGCGACCATATCGCCCCAAGGGCCGACGGCGCACCCCAGTTCCACGAGCATCTCGCGCGTGGCCTCGCGCATGCTAGTCGCAAAAGCACTGGTCTGCCCCACCGCCTCGTCAGCGCGCCCAAACGCCATGAGCGCGGCGAGATCCTGCCCGCCATCGGCGATACGAATCTTGGAGCTCAACGCACAGGCAATCTCAAAGCGCATGGCGACGTCCTCGTCTGCCCCGCGCGCACCGAACCGGTTGAACACGGCGCTCATGCGCGTGCGCGGCACACCTACTCGACTTGCCAGTTCGATGACGCGCGACGCCGATGTCGCGGACGACACCGCCGCATCGCCAACGACCAGGCAACGGTCGCTCGCCGCCACCGCAGCCGCCACGGCGTCGCCCCAAAAGACCGAGGTATCGATAAATACCACGTCGGATTCGCGACGCAGGACATCAAGCAGTAGCTCCACCGGACGCGCCATGAGCTCAGCTTGCTCGGGCGCCGCGACGGGACCCCAGAGCGTAACGCCCGGCGCCACGCGCATCGATGTGGCTACGATATCCGGCTCGGTGAGCGTGCCCGCCGCCGACGGCTCGATAAGTGCCGCCATATCGCGCGGAGCATCGACGCCTAACAAGTCGTAAAGGTTTCCAAACATCAGGTCCAGGTCGAGCACGGCGGCACGCAAGCCCAACAGCGACGATGTGTGTGCCATGGTGGCAACGATCGTCGACTTGCCGCAACCGCCCGAACCCGAAATGGCGCAGATGACCGGAGCTCGATGCGGCGAAGCGGCAGCGTCTGCCGGCGGCATCGGAGGCGGCGGGGCGGGCGTCGGTGACAGCGTCCCCGTCTCCCCCGCCGCAACCACGTGCTGCGTCCAAGCCGGCATGGCTGCTTGTTCGGTCTGCGAGGCAGGCTCGTTCTGCGCAATCTGCTCATGCTGCATCAGCGACAACTCGCCGCACCCGGCAAGGCCCTCAACTTCGTCGAGTTCATCCGCCAGATTCACGCCGTGCACGTATCCCATATCTACTGCCGGGGAGTCGCCAGCATGCTGCGCCGGCCCTCCAGCGTCATCGTATACAAGGGGGTTCCGAGGGCGCCGACCATGCTCGGCTTCCGCTTTTCCATAATCATCAACACGCGGGCCTCTTGTAGCGCGAGGCGCCCCGGGTTCCCTATCAACAAAAGCATCGGGCTCAATCGTCATGCGCTGATCGGAATCAACCGCTCCCTCGCCCGCGCGCCCGTTGCCGCATATACTGTGTGCAGCGATGACCTCGGTCGCCCCCGCGCGAAACAGCCCCTCGATATCCGACGGATCGAGCGCTTCTATCAACACGACCACGCGACTCACGCGGCCTTCGGCCGTCAGGCGCGCAACAGTCTTGCGCACATCTTCGGTATCAAACAGAGACGCCGCGATGATGGCAGCCCCGCGGCGTGACGGAAACGCCCGCGCCATGGAAACCAGCCCGTCCAGGTCACCCACGCGAAGCACCTGTGCACCCACATCACGGCCCTCGACTTCCCGCTGCAACAGTCCGTAATCGCCGCACGCGCAGCACGCAAGCCAGATCGCCTTCATCACTCGTCGCCTCCGCTCTTTTTGCCGCGCGCCGTGGCGGGAATCGTCAAGCTGACCGTTCCCTTGCCCGAGGCTCCCAGCAGTTCCTTGACGTCTTCGGGGTCAGCCGCCAGCGTCACCCATTCGATCTTGCCCTCGCGCGTGGCACCGGAATCCTCACTGGTATCGATCACGTGCGCGCCGCACAGCCGATCGGTTACGCCGTCTTTTTGCACATACACATCCACGTAGCTGCCCACGCCCGTAGCACCGCCGACCGAGTGCTCGGCATCGACCGCCACCGAAACGGCGACCTTGCCCTTAGGCACCTCGAGCTTGCGGCTCTCGGCCTTGGTGTAGACATTGCAGATCACGGCGTTTTTGGGAATACGCGAAGTCGTCACGTCGCCGCGCACCTGGCGCAGCTCGGTCGCCGCGTCACGCGGCAGCAGGCTCGTCAGCCATTCCTGGGTTATGACATTGGTCTCATCGAGGGTCTCGCCCACATCGATATCGCGCGCCGCGACGCATACCTCGACGCGATCGCCACCGTACTTGGCCAAGGTCTCAGCCTGGACCTGTTCGGCTTGCGAGCGGATCGACGAGCCGTAAACCATGCAAAGCAGAGCAGCGAGCACGCCCGTGACCAGACTGATGGCGATGCGCTTGCTCTTGTTCACGGCCGCTCCTCTCATGGCAGTGCCGGGCGAATGCCTGTACCACCATTGTCTGAGCGGTCAGAGTGCAAAGCGGCGCAATCGCAATCTTGGTTTTCGATGTCAAAACCAATCGCTGACCAAAAGCTGACCAGCCCGTCAAGCTCGTGGCAAGGTTTTGGTCAGCACGTCAGCAAACTGCATGTTTCGAGGCTTTTCCGCAGCAAAAAAGCCGTCTCCCGAACAGTTGGGAGACGGCTGTCATAGGAAAAATCAATTACAGATGGACATCGGGATCGAGCATTTGAGCGCTCACGCGCATGGATGACGCCAGGTTTTGGAACGTTTCCAGACGCAGGCTGTCAATCTGCCCGGCGTCCTCGGCCTCGCGAACGGCGCAACCCGGCTCATGGGTATGCGTGCAATCGCCAAACCGGCACGCGCGCGATGCCTCGACAATCTCGGGGAAGGCGCGCGCCAGACCCCGCTCGTGACCCACGAGCGGTAAGCTGCGCAGGCCCGGGGCATCGGCGATCACGCCGGCGTCGCCCGGCAGCGCCACCATCACGCGCGCGACGGTAGTGTGACGGCCCTGGTCGTCGCGTTCGCGCACACCGCCGGTCGCCAACGTATCGTGGCCCAGCAGTGCATTGAGCAGCGTCGACTTGCCGGCACCCGACTCGCCCAGAATCATGGCGCAGCTCCCGGCGGGCACGCAGGCACGGACCTCGTCCAGACCGCGGCCCTCGGCAGAAGACGTCACGATCACGCGCACGTCCGGACCCACCAGACGACGCACGCGGTCCAGATCGCGCTCGAGCTCATCGGCCTCGCAGCGGTCGGCCTTGGTGAGCACCACCACCGGCTCGGCATCGCAATCGAGCGCCAATACCAGTGAGCGCGCCACGCGATCGAGCAGCACCTCGCCGGCGCCGAGCGCCTGCACGATCAGCACGCTGTCAACGTTGGAGCAGAGCACCTGGCGCTCACCGCGGGCACGGCCACGCCAACGCTCAAAGCTCGTACGGCGCGGCAGCACGCACTCAATCACGCCCATATCGTGCCCGGGAGCGCGGCGCACCGCCACACGGTCGCCCACGGCAGGCAGCAGGACCTCGTCCTCGCCGCGCGACTTGGCAAACCCCACGGCATGCTCGGCACGAAACGTGTCATCGGCAGTCGCCACCAGCGGAAACCCGCGGTCCAGGCGCACCACGGCGCCCAACTGCATCTGCTCGGGTTCCTCGGCTTGCGCGCAAAAATCATCGAAGGCTGCCCGTTGGGCGGCATCAACCGGCAGATCGTCAAACGCCGGAACATCCTGCAACGCATCGAGCCCCGGTACGCTCGTCAACAACTCCTCGGCAGACGCGGGGGCTTCGGTCGCAAGCTTCCGACGACGGTCACGCTTAGCCCGCGCCCCCGTCGTCTTTTTCTTCGCTTTAGCCTTAGCCTTGCCCACAAGCGCCTCCCAGCACCATAAATCACAACTGAGCAGGTATTTTCCCACAAAAAAGAGTCGGTCGAGCAAATGCTCGACCGACTCACACACTTTCCCTCAGCCTTTATCATCCACACGGGAGAAAAGTCAGCAACGTCACCGCAGGGCCCGCCCCCCGAGAGGGGTTTCCAAAGGGCACATCCTTTATTCAAAACGAGCGGCCGAGCAATTGCTCGGCCGCTCACCTTCTTTCCCTCAGCCCTTTTTCATCCGCGCGGGAGAAAAGCCAGTAAGGATACCGTAGGGCCCACCCCGGGAGTGTTTTCTTCTGAGCGATCCCGCAGCGCGAAGCGCGAGGACCAGCGAAGAAGAAAACACGCAGGGGCGGGCCCGGACAGGTTAACTTACTCCTTCTCGACCGCGCGCATGATCGCCTTGTAGATCTCCATCAGCGGGATGATCAGGAAGGCCAGGCCCAGGGCAGCAACAACGCCCTTGAGCTCAAGCGTCACGGGGCCAAAGAACATCTCGGCAAGCGTCGGCTGCACGGTTACGATCACCGTCAGCACCAGCGCCAGCGCGGCGGAAGCCCACAGCCACTTGTTCTGCTTCTTCATGGTGAACAGCGACGCACGACGGCTGCGCATATTGAAGCAGTGGAAAATCTCGACCATGTTGAGCGTGATGAAGGCCATCATCACGCCTTCCTCGTCGGCATTGCCGGCGATCATATCGGCGATGTGGATGTAGCCCATGTCAAAGTACACGCCCACAAAGAAGCTCGCCAGCACCAGCACGGTGATGATTAGGCCCTGGACCACGCAGTCCAGACCCATATGTCCGGCAAAGACACCATCCTTGGCGTTGCGCGGCTTGCGCTTCATGATGTCGCCCTCGGCGTCCTCCATGCCCAGCGCGAGCGCAGGGAAGCAGTCGGTGACCAGGTTCACCCACAGCAGCTGCACCGGCTGGAAGATGGTAAAGCCGATGAGCGTGGCGATAAACACCGAGAAGACCTCGGCAAGGTTGGCCGAAAGCAGGAACTGGATGACCTTGCGGATGTTGTCGTAGATGCGACGGCCCTCTTCGCAGGCACCGATGATGGTGGCGAAATTGTCGTCGGCAAGCACCATGTCGGCGACGTTCTTGGTGACATCGGTACCGGTGATGCCCATGCCCACGCCGATGTCGGCGCGCTTGATGGACGGGGCGTCGTTGACGCCATCGCCCGTCATGGCCACGATCTGGTCACGCGACTTCCAGGCCTCGACGATGCGGGTCTTGTGCTCGGGCTGGACGCGGGCGTACACGCCGTAGTCCTCGATGTGCGCGTCGAGCTCCTCGTCGCTCATGCGATCGAGGTCGGCACCGGTGATGGCATGGCTGCGATCGGTGACGATGCCCAGCTGCTTGGCGATGGCCACGGCGGTGTCGATGTGGTCGCCCGTGATCATGACGGTGCGAATGCCAGCGTCGTGGGCCTCGCGGATGGCTTCGGCGACCTCGGGGCGGACCGGGTCGATCATGCCGGACAGGCCGCAGAAGACCAAGTCGTGCTCGAGCGCAGCGGGGCTGCAGTCGCTCGGGACCTCGGTGTAGGTGCGGCTTGCCAGCGCCAGCACGCGCAGAGCCTCGTCGGCCATGGCCTTGTTGGCGGCCACGAGCTCGGCGCGACGCTCCTCGGTCAGCGGGACGACCTTTTCGCCCTCGTAGATATGGGTGCACAGGCCGATCACCACGTCGGGCGCGCCCTTGGTGTACTGCTCGTACTCGCCATCCAAGGTCTCGACGATCACGGACATCATCTTGCGGCCCGAGTCGAACGGGGCCTCGCCCACGCGCGGATGCTCGGCAGTCAGGCCGGTGAGGCCAGCCTTGCCGGCGTCGTTGACGAGCGCGCACTCGGTCGGCTCGCCCACGGCCTCGCCCAGCTCCTCGTCCCACTGAGCATCGGAGCACAGCGCCATGCCGGCCAGGAACTTCTCCTTGGGCGCAGCGAGCTCGTGCTTGACGACGGTCATCTTGTTCTGGGTAAGGGTACCGGTCTTGTCGGAGCAGATGGTCTGTGTGCAGCCAAGGGTCTCGACAGCAGAGAGCTTGCGGATAATCGCCTGGCGCTTGGCCATCTTGGTCACGCCAAGCGAAAGGACGATGGTCACGACGGCAACAAGGCCCTCGGGGATGGCGGCGACGGCGAGCGAGACGGCGACCATAAAGGTGTCGAGCAGGGCAGTCGGATCGGTAAGGACGTTGCCCACGCCGTGGCGGAGGATGTCAACGCCAAAGATGACGACGCAGATGACGATCACCATGATGGTGAGGATGCGGCTGAGCTCGGCGAGCTTCACCTGCAGCGGCGTGAGCTCTTCCTTGGCCTCGGCCAGGGCGCCGGCGATCTTGCCCATCTCGGTGTTCATGCCGGTGCCGACCACGACGGCGCGACCACGGCCGTACACGACGGTGGAGCCCATATAGCACATGTTCTTACGGTCGCCGAGCGGCACGTCGTCGGTGCCGGCGGCGAGCTCGATCACGTTGGCATGCTTCTCGACGGGCACGGACTCGCCGGTGAGCGCGGCCTCTTCGATCTTCATCGTGGCGCTCTCGAGCACGCGGCAGTCGGCCGGGACGGAGTCGCCCGCCTCGAGCATGATCACGTCGCCGGGCACGAGCTCGGCGCTCGGCAGGTGCACGAGCTTGCCGTCGCGTAGCACCTTGGACTGCGCCGCACTCATCTCCTGCAGGGCCTCGAGGGCCTCCTCGCTCTTGGCTTCCTGGACCACGCCCAGCACCGAGTTGACGATAACGACGAACATGATGATGGCAACATCGGCAAAGTCGGGCTCGCCCTTGACCATGCCCGTGAGCGCACTGATGACGGCGGCAACGATCAGCATGATGACCATGGGGTCGGCCATCTGCTCAAAGAAACGCTTCCACAGCGGCGTCTTCTCGGCTTCCTCGAGCTTGTTAGGGCCTGTCTTGGCGAGGCGCGAAGACGCCTCGTCGTTGCTCAGGCCGAGGTTCTCATCGACACCTTGGTCGCTGAGCACCTCCGCCGCGGCGGACAGGTATTCCTTTTGCATATAGAGTCCCCTCCTGGGATTCGGGCCACTCAGCAGATTGATGCCCGATCATAATTCCCAGGAGAAGGGCAAGGGCTCATCAAGGCTGCCGTGCTGAGCGGCAGTTGATAGTGGAGCTATGGTACCCCAAAGAGACGCGTCTAGCCAAAACAATCGGTTTGGAAATATGGTCCGCACGCAACGGTGCAGACCGTGTGATGCTCAACATTGGTAAAACGTTTTTTCTTCGGCACATCGCCAAACTGACATATCGCCCAGATAGCAGCGGTTGGAGTGGTTGGTAAAGATTTTTCATATACCGTTTTTCCCGCAAAAAATGAACTTCCATTTCGGCATACGGTCGATTTTTTGGGGTATTCGGTCGGCATTTCGTTATAATCATCTCGGTTTTATTTCTTATGGTTTATCTATCAGCGCAAGACGATGTCAGATGGAGGTCTGAATGTACAAGCGCACTAAGATTGTATGCACCATGGGTCCCGCCTGCGATAGCGACGAGACCATCCGCGAGATGATCAAGGCGGGCATGAACGTCGCCCGTTTTAACTTCTCGCACGGCTCCTACGACGAGCACCACGGTCGCATCGAGCGCGTCCGCCGTATTTCCAAGGAGCTCGGTCTGCCTGTCGGCATCCTGCTCGACACCAAGGGCCCCGAGGTCCGCACCGGCCTCCTGGTCGACGGCAAGAAGGTTGCCGTCAAGACCGGCGATAAGATCGTCGTCACCGCTCAGCCCACGTCCGAGGATTTCCACGGCACCGCTGAGCACATCTCCCTCGACTACCTGGCTCTGCCTTCCGAGGTCGAGAAGGGCTCCCTCATCCTGATCGATGACGGCCTGGTTGCCCTCGAGGTCGAGTCCGTCAGTGGCCAGGACATGACCTGCGTCGTTAAGAACGACGGCCTGATCGGCGAGCGCAAGGGCGTCAACATGCCCAACGTCAACATCTCGCTGCCCGCCATCACCGAGCGCGATCGTCAGGACATCCTCTTTGGCCTGACCGAGAACATCGACTACATCGCCGCTTCCTTCATCCGTGACGGCGAGTCCGTCCGCGGCATCCGCGAGCTTTGCCGCGAGAACGGCGGCGAGCACGTGACGATCTTCCCGAAGATCGAGTGCGCCTTGGGCGTCGAGAACTTCGACGAGATTCTCGAGGCTTCCGACGGCATCATGGTCGCCCGTGGCGACCTGGGCATCGAGATCAAGCCCGAGCTCGTTCCGCACATCCAGAAGGAGATCATCGCCAAGTGCAACGCGGCCTACAAGCCCGTTATCACCGCTACGCAGATGCTCGACTCCATGCAGCAGAACCCGCGCCCGACGCGCGCCGAGGTTGCCGACGTTGCTAACGCCATCTACGACGGCACCGACGCCGTTATGCTCTCTGGCGAGTCCGCTGCCGGTAAGTACCCGGTCGAGGCCGTTAAGATGCAGGCCAGCATTGCTCTCGAGACCGAGAAGTACCTCCCGGCTCACGCTCCGCTCGAGGTTCCGGCCGATGCTCACGGCACCCGCGTCGTCAACAACGTTGTGGGTATGTCCGCTGTGAACATGGCCACCACCGTTGGCGCCAAGTGCATCACCGTGCCGACGACCACCGGTCGTACCGCTCGCTTGATCTCGCACTTCCGTCCCAACATGCCGATCTGCGCGTTCTCCCGCCACGAGTGGGCCGTCCAGCAGATGATCATGTACTGGGGCGTTATCCCGCATCAGGCCGAGATTACCCAGGGCACCGTCAACGGCACGATCGTCAAGGCGATCGAGACCGCTAAGGAGCTCGGCTACGTCGAGGCCGGCGATCTGACCGTCGCCACCGCCGGCGATCCCCGCATGAGCGTCCAGCTCGAGGACAAGGTCTCCTCGACCAACGTCGCTTACGTCGCTCAGGTCCGCTAAATCGTACTTGCAAGCATGTTTGCATTGCAAAGGGCCTGGAAGGCTTCGCCTTCCGGGCCCTTTTTCTGTGTCAATGCCGGCACACGGCAAAACACGCACCCATTTCTTTACCAAAAGCGCGAAATCCACCTTTCGAGGCCCAAAAATAAAGTCCCAAGTGCTAAAAGTGTTCGCCCGATGGCGAAACCACACCTTACCTGACGCTGCTAAATCGTTTTAGCAAGAGCCAGATCGACCGCGTTTTCGGAAGTATGCGGCAAATTCTGAGACCTCCGAGCACACCCCGTTTTTTCGCAACAAAATGCCTGATAAACTGGCATCAAAAGCCAGGTCTGCTCACAGGGTTCAGATTTTGCCGCATACTTCCGAATTGACGCTGGCATCGCACGGTCCAAAAGCACATTTCGACCAGGAGGATATCATGGACCTGACGCTATGCGGTCAATCCGCTTTTTACTATCACCGTATCCCGCCGCAGGTATTAGGGCTTTACCCCGCCATTAGCCTTGGCAATATGGATCGCAGATGTTGCGGCCTCGGAAGTCATGCAGTTGTAAAAGACCTGCTTCATGCACCGCTTCACAGGCTTGTATTCACTCGAGCACAATCCGGGTCGCGAAGCCTGTTTAAATCGCACCTCCTGACCCAAGAGCCGCCTCCCGGGTCGTTTAGGCAAACTGAACATGGATTTGATGTCACGTCGCCCGAGTTTACGCTGCTCAGCCTTGCTACGCAGGTCTCACGCAACCAGTTACTCATGGCTTGCCACGAGATGTGCGGCTCCTTTGCAGTGTTTAAGCCCTGCGAGCGAACGCAACAACAACTCGATGAAGCCATTTCGCTTAAGCTCATTCCACCCAACTGCGGTTGGGAGCGTGTTGTCGACACCAAGGGCAATGACACCAATTTGTGGAAGCGCCCGCCGCTCCTCAGCGCGGCGGATATCGCCGCGTTCGCCAAGCAGGCTGCAGGCCTGCGCGGCGTTAAACAACTGCGCTGGGCGGCCGAGCACATGACGGGGCAGACCGCCTCGCCCTTCGAAGTACAGACCTCCATACTTGTCTCGCTCCCCCGCAACGAGGGCGGCATGGGTATCAACATCGCAAACAACGTGCGCATCCCACTCAGCGACGCCGCGCGCTCACTGTATGACAAAACCTGCTGCTACGCCGATATCCTCATCGAGAGCAACACCGACAGCATGGGCGTCATCCTGGAATGCCAAGGCCGCTCCGCCCACGATGGCGAAGCCGCAAGTCTCTCCGATGCCGAGCGCACCACCGCCCTCACAAGCATGGGCTATGACGTTATCCAGATAACCTATGAGCAAATCAAAGACACGAAGAGCTTTAACAACATCGCCGAACTCATCCATAAAAAGGCAGGGCTCCCCTACATCCCAAAGACCGATCAGGAACGCACCACCGAAGATGCCCTGCGGCGGGAGCTATTGGTCGATTGGGATGAGCTGTTCGCCGTCAAGCCGGCCGGCTAGCAGCTAGCGATCAGGGGGACTGCGGGAACGTCAGAAGAGGCAACGCGAGTCGCAAAGCCCACCTCGGTCAGCTCGATGACCTCGGTAAACGTTGCATCGAAAAACTCCTCAGTTAGCAGGCGATACGGCGGATGATCGGGCTCGCCGGGGTTTTCGCGTACAATCTCGTGCATGACGCCGATGGTCTTGAGCACATACTCCTTATGGATGGGATACTGCCCAAAACGCGTCGCAGCGGTATACAGGCGATCGGTCGCACGCGGGATGGAAACAATGCCCAGCGTCTTGCCAAACCAGTCAAAGTCGCCTTGCTTTTTAATGCGGAACTCCTCGCACGGCTTGCCGCCGTGTGCTTCCAGATACTGGTTCACACGCGTGTTCCATACCGTGTCGGCCACCAGATGCGACCAGACGCCCAGCGTTAAATCGAGCAGTGACTGCGCCACATCTTCGGACGCAAGCGAGAACTCACAGGCGCTGGGACCGGCAACCGGCTCGGCATCCTTGTAGCGCTGGGGATAATGCACCCGATTGAGTCGCTCGCGCTCCTCGGCGATCGAGGTCGCGGCAGCCGGCGTACCAACAGGCGCCCCTTTGAGCAGCGGCGCCACATAGGTATCCCAGAACTCGTGCTCGCGCGGCTTAGGGATAGGCTCGGGCTTTGCAAAGTGCGTAATGCGGTACGGGATGGGATCGGCGATGCCAGGGACCATATAGCCCACGAAGATATCCGGAACCACGCAGCCAAACAAAAAGGCATTGCGGTCGCGCACGCTATTGGCAAGCGCACCGGTGCGCTCCAGCAAACGCTCCGTCTGAGCGATATGAATGTTCCAGCTTGGCATAGCCACCCCCATAAAAACCTGGATAACTATACCATCACGGCAAAGCCGCGCGGGCGGCTACGCACGCTCTACGCAGCAACTAGTCCGTAGCACC
This sequence comes from Collinsella sp. AM16-21, assembly GCF_003471905.1. Classification (NCBI taxonomy): domain Bacteria; kingdom Bacillati; phylum Actinomycetota; class Coriobacteriia; order Coriobacteriales; family Coriobacteriaceae; genus Collinsella; species Collinsella sp. AM16-21. The sequence goes on along the minus strand of NZ_QRKJ01000014.1, from coordinate 51,657 downwards.
GCTTTCGGTCCCATACGACGGCGAAGGCGCCTCGACCACATGGTGATATCGATCGATATAGATTGCACGGGCACCCAGGCGTCGCACCAAATCCTGGTGATGTGTGCTCATCAAGACCGTCTTGCCCGCCGCGACGTAAGCCAGCAAGAAGTTAACCACGATGTCGCATGAATCCTCGTCGAGCCCATTGGTAGGCTCATCGAGCACTAGGATATCGGGGTTCATCGATACGACCGCCGCCAGCGCAACGCGTTTCTTTTGCCCGCCCGAAAGCTGATAGGGCGAGGCATCGACCAGATCGGCAACCTGGAACAGCTCCATGGCATCGCGGACGCAGCGCTCGAGCTCGTCTGTCGGCAGCCCCATCTGCGCGGGACCAAAAGCAACTTCCTCGCCCACCGTGGCACAGAACAGCTGGGCGTCGGCATTCTGGAACACAAAGCCCACGCGCTGATGAAAACGCTGAGCGGCTGCGGAATCCTTGAGATATGCCGCATCGACCACGCGCCCATCGAACAGGTACGCACCCGCGTCCGTAAGCTCAAGGCCGTTAATAAGGCGCATGATCGTCGTCTTGCCACAACCGTTAGGACCAAGCAGGGCAACGAGTTCACCACGATCGACCTGCAGCGAAACGCCGTCGACCACCGTATGCCCCGTATATGAGAACACCACGTTGCGCAGCTCGATGAGCGGCGCGGCCTCGCCGCCCGCACCGTTCGTGCCCGCCGCACTATTCATATCGATCGTCAAAACGTCGCCCTTCCCTATTTGCATCCCCAGCAAGAACCAGCAGCGCCTACAGCACGGCGCACAACACTGCCAGCAGTGCCACGCCGGCCGCATAGACCGCATCGCGCCAGCCAAACCCGGCGCGCGCGGGCGCCGGATACGCACCGGCAAAGCCACGGCAAAGCATAGCCTCGTCCATCGCGTGGCTACATTCCATCGCCTTGATGAACGTCATGCCCATGATACCCGCCAGCGAGTCGGTGCGCGAAAAACCCGCAGGCGCACGACCCACACTGCGCAGCATGACCGATTCGCACAGATCGTGCGCCGTGCGTCCCAGCACTTCGATATGCTTGAGCGTCATATCAAACGTAAAGATGACCTCGTCGGGCAGATGCAACGTCTTGAGCGCCGCCGACATGCGGCTCCAGGTAAGCGTCCATGAAACGCCCAGCACAAGCGACACATTAATGAACGTCTTGAGCGCGATCTTGAGCATGGCGCCCGCGGCAGAAGCGCCCAGCAGCAGGGCAGGCAGCGCCAAAACCACCGCGAGCCCCGCAGCGCCAAGTGCCGGCACAAAGGTTGCCCGCAGCCCGCGTACGGGGCGCACGGCAACGAGCACCAGCGCGATAGCCGCCATCAACATCAGATACAGCGGGCTTTGCGTCAGGCACACGCACAGAACGCAGACGAACATCCCCACCAGGCGCACCGGAGCCGAAACGCAAGAAAGGGCGCGGTCGACCATCGACCCGCCCTCGTGCGCGCCTCCACCCAGGCGAACCCGCTCAAGCAGGCTCGTCAGGTGCAGGACGTTCTTTTGCATCCCGCGATGCCGAGCCCCCGTGGGCTCGTAACGCTGCTCGACCGCAAGCCAACTAGGCAGCTCGGCTATTGCCATGAGCACCGCTTTCCTTGACCGTAAGCGAGACCAGACGGAATGCGATGGTGAGCACCGCCACGCCAATCACGCCGGAAAGGATATACATCGCGGCCTGGCCGGCAAAGCCAAGGCCCTGCTCCTCGGAATAGGCCTGCAGATAATCGCCCGTGGGCAGGGCATCGGCAAAGGTCGGGGTATCGAGGCCGACCGAAGCCTGCAGGCTGTCATCGCCAGCCTCCTGAACGGCGGTCGCGGCGCCCTCGGCGTCCCACTCACCCCAGGCGTCACCCGTGGCCAGCAGGCCCAGCGGCGTAGCTACGACAAGCACGGCGATCAGGATGAGCGTGGGGACCAGCGAGGTCTTCTTGGCAGCAGCGCCCTCGGCAGCAAGCTGGCCATCGGCGGCCTCGGGCCCGACGATAATGCTCGGCGCCGTCTTCTTAATGAAACCGTAGATGGCGGCCGTCGCCACGCCCTCGATCACGCCGGCAACCAGCATATGCGGGATCAACATGGCCGGAATAGCCACGGACAGCGGGAAGGGGCAGTACAGCGGCGCGCCCGAAGCGTTGGTGAAGAGCATCGGCTGAATACCAAACTCGATTGCCGCGCACAGGGCCGCCAGGCACAGGCCGACCCAGCCGCTCACGATGGCAGAAACCGAGGTGCCCCAGCTCTTGTCGTGCAGACGGCTGTTGAGCGCACGGAACACGATAGCAGCGACAAACGGCAGCACAAAGGCCATGTTAAAGCAGTTGGCGCCAAACGACAGAACGCCGCCGTCGCCAAACAGCAGCGCCTGCAGCGCCAGCGCGACCGAGACAGCGATAGCCGCGGCCTCGGGGCCCAGCAGCAGCGCGATGAGTGCGCCGCCGACAGCGTGGCCTGTGGTGCCGCCGGGCAGCGGAACGTTAAACATCATGAGCAAAAAGGAGAACGCAGCGCAAATACCCAGAAAGGCCATATGCTCGCGATCGAGCGTGGCGCGCACTTTCTTGATGCAGTGAACCCATACGGGCACCGTCGCCACCGCCATAACGGCATCGGTCTGCGGGGACAGATAATTATCGGGAATATGCATGAGCCCTCTCAATCAGAACGTTGCGTATTACGTTTCTAACAATCCGTAACACCGACTCTGCATACTAACAAAAAGGCGCCCCGCCCACAACGCAGCACGCCCTTGCAATACGTACGTTATTAACCCAGGCCCACGCACCGCCCAATAAAGGGCCCTTGCACTCCCAACTATCCGGTCACCCGGAAGAAGGTGCGGTCCGCTCGCAACAAGGTTAGCGCAGGAACCCGCCCCCGAGAGGGGTTTTCTAAGGCAACATCCCGCAGCCGCGAAGCGGCGAGGACGTTGCCGTGAAAACCCCGCAGGGGGCGGGTTCCGAACAGCAAAGATTACGAGCGGACCTCGCCGTTTACGCCCTTGCACACCTTGGTGACAATCTTCTGGTGCGCTTTCTCGACCTCTTCGCTGGTAAGCGTGTGGTCGTCGGAGCGATACGTAAGCGCAAAGGCCATGGACTTTTTGCCCGCTCCGATGCGGATGGGATCGCGGTAGACGTCGAACAGGCGCACGCCCTCGAGCAACTTACCGCCGGCGCTCGTAATGCGGCGCTCAAGATCCTCACAGGTCACGGAGTTGTCAACCACAATGGCAAGGTCGTGCTCAACGGCCGGGTACTGCGAGAACTCGCGATAGTTCTCCTGGTTGCGGGCGCCCTTGATCAGCTTGTCCAAGTCGAGCTCAAAGGCAACGACGACCTCATCGATGCCCATCGCCTCGCGCGCCTCGGGGTGAATCTCGCCGACCCAGCCCAGCACGGTTCCGCCGGACAGAACCTCGGCCGCACGACCCGGCTGCAAGAAAGCGTAGCCCTCGCCCTCGACGGGACGGAAGCGAACCTTCTCGATGCGCAGCTGGGCGAGCAGCTCCTCGACAATGCCCTTGCCAAAGAAGAAGCGCAGCTTACGGTACTTCATGTTCCAGGACTGCTCGCTCCACTGGCCCGAGAGCACACCCGCCACGGACTTGGTCTCCTTGGGCAGGCTGGCGTTCTCGCGACCGTGGAACAGGCTGCCGACCTCGTACAGGTGCACGTTGGGCGTACCGTGCGCCTCGTTGTAGGCCACGGACTGCAGCAGGCCCGGCAGCAGCGAACGACGCATCTCGGTCTGCTCGGCCACCAGCGGGTTCATGAGCACCACGGGGCAGCCGCGGCCTTCGGTGGACATGCCAATCTTCTCCAGGTCGCCCGGGGCGGCAAAGCCAAAGGTCGTGGTCTCGTTGAGGCCGCAGGCGCGCAGGATCTCGCCGACCTTGCGGGTGAGCTTCTGCTCGCGGGTCAGGCCGCCGATGTGGTTCTTGGCAGCCGGGATGGTCGCCGTCACACGGCCCATGCCCCATAGGCGCAGGATCTCCTCGATCAGGTCAATCTCGCGCGGCAGGTCGGGACGGAAGCTCGGCGGGGTAACCATAAAGTCCTCGCCGTCGCGCTCGACGGTGCAGCCCAGACGGGTAAGCGAACGCTCGATAAAGTCGGGCTCGATGTCGGCACCGCAGATGGCATGCACGCGGGCCAGGCGCAGCTTGATGCTGTCGATGGTCTTGGGCGCGGGGAAAACATCGACATAGCCGGGAGCAACCTCGCCGCCGGCGATCTCCTCGATGAGCGCGCAGGTAACGTTGGCGACATCCACGCAGCCAGTCTCGTCAACCTGGCGCTCAAAGCGAATGGAGGCGTCGGAGATCAGCGACAGATCGCGGCTGGTGTGCGAGGTGCGACCGGCGTTGAAGCAAGCGCTCTCGACCATCACGTCGACGGTGTCGTCCTCGATCTCGGAATCCATGCCGCCCATAACGCCGGCCAACGCCACGGGGCGCTCGCCGTCGGTGATAAGGCCCATGCCGGCGTCGAGCACGCGCTCTTCGCCATCGAGCGTCGTGAATTTCTCATCCTGCTGGGCGGCGCGAACCACCACGCGACGGTGGCCATCGCGCTCGGCAAAGGTGTCCAGGTCAAAGGCGTGCAGCGGCTGACCGGTGAGCATCATCACGTAGTTGGTGATGTCGACGATGTTGTTGTGCGGACGCACGCCCAGGGCGTTAAGGCGCTTGACCATCCAGTCGGGCGACGGGCCGACCTTCACGTTGCGCACGATGCGGGCGACATAGCGGTCGCACAGGCCCTCGTCGGCAATCTCGACGGAAAGCTCGTCGTCGGTCGCGCGGCCAGTCTCCGCCTTGATGACGGGCAACTCAACGTGGAAATCGCGATCGAAAATGGCGCCGGTCTCGCGGGCCATGCCGATCATGGACAGGCAGTCGGGGCGGTTGGGCGTGATCTCGCAGTCGAGCACAGTATCACTCGAGCCCACATACTCGGCAAACGGCATGCCGCAGGGCGTGTCCTCGGGCAGGATCATGATGCCGGAGTGGTCGCCGCCCAGGCCGAGTTCGCGCGCAGAGCAGTTCATGCCCATGGACACGACGCCGCGAAGCTTGCTCTTCTTGATCTTGACGTCGCCGGGCAGGACAGCGCCAATCATGGCCGTGACGATGTGGTTGCCGGCCTCGAAGTTCTGCGCGCCGCAGACGATCTGCAGCGGAGCGGGGTTACCGTCGGCGTCGAGATTCTTGTCGCCCACATCGACCGAGCACACATACATGTGGTCGCTATCGGGGTGAGGGGTCTTGGTGAGCACCTTGGCGGTCACCACGTGGTCGAAGGATTCTCCCACGGTGTCAATCGCCTCGACCTCGGTGCCGGTACGGATATATTCGTCCGAAAGGGTCTTGGGATCCTCCGGAATATCGATCATGGTCTTGAGCCAGTCGTAAGAAACACGCATTTAGCTCTCCTTTCATACTGAAAGCCTGCGAAGAGATGCAGGTGGAAACTTCAACTTTGTGAACATTCCTTACAAAGCGAGGGTTGTCCAAGTGCGGCAGATCGGCCCGAAAGAGGAGCGCCGCGTACTTTGGTACGCAAGCGACGAATGAGCGCCGAGGTGCCGTGCTTGGGCAAGCCGCAGCCTAGAACTGATTCAAGAAGCGCATATCGCCTGTCATGAGAGTTCTGAGGTCGGGCAGGTCGTAGCGCAGGGCCGCGACGCGCTCGGCGCCAATGCCAAAGGCGAAGCCGGTGTACTTCTCGGGGTCGATGCCGCAGTTGATCAGGACGTTGGGGTCGACCATGCCGCAGCCCAGGATCTCGATCCAACCGCTGTGCTTGCAGAAGTTGCAGCCCTTGCCGCCGCAGACGTGGCAGCTCACGTCCACCTCACAGCTGGGCTCGGTGAAGGGGAAGAAGTGCGGGCGGTAACGCGTCTTGCGATCCTCGCCAAACATGCACTTAACAAAGTAGTCGAGCGTGCCCTTAAGGTCGCCAAAGGTGATGCCCTCGTCAACGACCAGGCCCTCGATCTGGTTGAACTGCGGCAGGTGGCAGGCGTCGGCCGTGTCGGGACGATAGACGGTGCCCGGGCAGATCATGTAGATGGGCGGCTTCTGCGACTCCATAGTGTGGATCTGCACGCCCGAAGTCTGGGTGCGCAGCAGCACGTCGGACTCGCCGTGGGCGTGAGCCTCGGGGTGCGCGACGCTGCCGGGGTTGTTGTCGACCACGTAGAAGGTATCGCGGGCCGAGCGGCTCGGGTGATCCATGGGGGCGTTGAGCGCGGTGAAGTTGTAGTAGGAGGTGTCGACCATGGGGCCGGACTCGACGGTGTAGCCGATGCCGCAGAAGATGTCCTCGGCCTCCTCGATAATCTGCTTGATCAGGTGCTGATGGCCGATCTGCGGACGGATGCCCGGCAGCGTGATGTCGACGGCGTCGTGCTCCAGTGCGCGCTTGAGGGCGGCGGCCTTCATCTCGGTGTTGCGCTCGTCGAGCATGCCCTCAATCAGCTGGCGCATCTCGTTGGCGCGCTTGCCCATCACGGGACGATCCTCGGGGGCGAGCTTGCCCATCATGCGCATCAGGCCGGTGATGCGGCCCTTGCGGCCGAGCAGCTCAACGCGCGCAGCCTCGAGCTTGGCTGCGTCGTCGGCGCCTGCGACGAGCTCCTTGGCCTCTTCCTCGAGTTTGACCAGATCATCAATCAGACTCATGTCTTCCCTTTCGTCTCTCGCGCTCCCCGCTCGCCGGGACGACTGCCGCCGCCTGGCGTTGTGAAAACGCGGCCCGGTTCGGTAACAAAAAACCGCCCTCGGGCATGTACATTGCCCAAGGACGGTTGAATTCCGCGGTACCACCTTGTTTGACGCGGCGGATGTCTAGCCCGCCGTGCCCACTCTGCGCCCCTTATCGCGAGGCTCACGGCTTCCCTACTGGGGACATCGCCGCCGCTGGCCGCGTGCCCGTTGAGGTCGCTGCTCGGGAGTGAACGCTTGGCCCTTGTCACCGCAGGAAGGCTTGCAGCCCATGACCTTCCCTCTCTTGCCGGCGACGCGGCGGGCAAAACCCTCTCCGTCAACGCATTGGGCTACAGGATACCACATTGTGTGGGCGTATCGCCGCGTTCCGTTTTGTTCGTGCTGGGTACAAGGCAGGTAGCTGTGCAAACTGGCCGCGCGCCCACCCGAAGCGCTCGGCTCACGAGATCAAGGATATGGTATGGGAAAGAAACTCGATAAGAAGGCCAAGCCCGCAGCGGGCAAGATGCCCAAAGGCATGAAGGTCGATAAGGCCGTCAAAAAATTCCGTAAGCTCGAGGGCAAGCTGTGGACTCGCGAGTACCTGCTCAAGATTGCCGAGTTTGACGGCGCGACCATTGCCCCCGCCAACGGCGCCGCAGCGCGCGCCGATGCCATGGGCACCCTTGCCGGCGAGCACCATAAGCTCCTGACCAGTGAGAAGTCCGTTGAACTCGTGCGCTCGCTGGCACGCGAGACCGTCGCCGGCGGCAAGATCGACGACCCGCAGCTGCTCGACGAGATCCGCGTGCTCGGCCGCGACCAGCGCGAGGCAAGCGCCATCCCCACCGAGGAGGCCGCGGCCTGGACCAGGCTCACCTGCGAGGCCGACGCCGTGTGGCACAAGGCCAAGACGGCCAATGACTGGGCGAGTTTTGAGCCCTATGTGGATAGAATCGTCGCCCAACTTAAGCATCAGGCCGAGCTCATGGACCCCAAGCGCGACCCATACGACGTTTGGCTCGACCAGTACGAGCGCGGCCTTTCCACCAAGAGCTTCGACGCGTTTTGCGATGAGGTCAAGGCGACGGTCGTGCCGCTCGTGCACGCCATCGGCGAGCGCGGCCAGCAGCCCGCTGCCGACTTTTTGCACGCCCGCGTGCCCGAGGCCGCCCAGCGCGCCATGAGCTTCGACCTTATGAAGCTCGTCGGCCTGGACCTGAACGACACCACGCTTGCCTTTACCGAGCACCCGTTTAGCGAGGGCTTTGCCGTGGGCGACGCGCGCATCGCGACGCACATCTACGAGGACGACTGCATCTCCAACGTCTACAGCATCATCCACGAGGCGGGCCACGCCATGTACGAGCTGGGCGTCAATCCTGCCTATGCGCGCACCTGTCTTGAAGGTGGCACCTCCATGGGCATCCACGAGAGCCAGAGCCGCTTTTTCGAGAACACCGTGGGCCGCAGCCGCGCCTTTATGGGCCCGCTGCTTGAGGTACTGCGCCGCCACGCGCCCGAGGTCTACGGCGACGTTGACGAGGACACGCTCTACCGCGCCGTGAACATCGCGCAGCCATCGTTGATCCGCACCGAGGCCGACGAGCTCACCTACCCGCTGCATATTATGGTGCGCTACCAGATCGAGCGTATGCTGTTTGCCGGCGAGGCCACGGCCAAGGATATCCCCGCGCTTTGGAACCGCTTTATGGACGAATACCTGGGCATTCCCGTTCCTGACGACACGCGCGGCTGTCTGCAGGATACGCACTGGAGCGGCGGCTCGTTTGGCTACTTCCCCACGTATGCGCTGGGTAGCGCCTACGACGCCATGTTTGTGCCGGCCATGTGCCGCGACGGCGTCGACCTTACCGGTGCCTGCGCGAGCGGCGACTTGGCACCCGTCCGTGCCTGGCTGGGCGAGCACATTTGGCAGTGGGGCCGCGCCAAGGACGCGCCGGAACTCATCAAGGGCGCCTGCGGCATGGACTTTGACGCCCGCTACTACTGCAGCTACCTGCAGGACAAGTTCACCACGCTGTACGAGCTGTAAGGATTGACCAGCACGCCATCGCCAACGCCAACCATGTTGACGCCGATGTCTTGGCAACGTCAGCGAAAACGGCCCCAAGCGAGCAAGGTGACGTGAAATGAAAGGGCGCTGACCTTCTGGTCGCGCCCTTGAAATTGAGCGTCAGATTGCCGCTTGGGGCCGTTTGCAGCGTCGAGCAGCTACGCGGTTTGGTAAAACCGCGTAGCTATAAAGCCTCGAGCGCGTTGGCAATGCGCTTCATGGCGGCATCGGCGGATGCTTGGTCGGGCGCCTCGGCCAGCACGCGGATAACCGACTCGGTTCCACTCTTGCGTACGAGCACGCGGCCCTCGCCTGCCAGCGCAGCCTCGGCCTCGGCGATGGCGTTCTGCACGCCCATGTTCTCGAGCGCGGCGTCCTTGTCCGCCACGCGCACGGCCACCTGCGCCTGCGGCAGCAGCTTGCACGGAGCCGTGAGCTGCGAGAGCGTCTCGCGCTCGGCACGAATCACTTCCATCACGCGCAGCGAGGTCATAATGCCGTCGCCCGTGCGCTCGATATCGCCAAAGATCGTATGGCCCGTCTGCTCGCCGCCTAGGCTGTAACCGCCCTCGCGCATCTTGGCATACACGTGACGGTCGCCCACACCGCTGGTCACGGCACTTAGGCCGGCAAGCTCCAACGACTTGATCAGGCCAAAGTTGCTGGCAATCGTCGGAACCACGGTACCGCCCGAAAGGCGACCGTGCTTGTTCAGGTACACGCCGCACACGTACAGGATCTGGTCGCCATCGACCACGCGCCCGCGCTCGTCCACGGCCAGGCAGCGGTCGGCATCGCCGTCATAGGCAAAGCCCACGTCCAGGCCCTGCTCCACCACGTGGCGCTGCAGACGCTCCATATGCGTGGAGCCGCAGTCGACGTTGATGTTAAAACCATCGGGCGCGGCATTGATCACGCGCACGTCGGCGCCCAGCGCGTCGAACACCGGCTTGGCCACCGAGGACGCCGAGCCGTTGGCGCAGTCGATGCCGATCTTGACGCCCTGCAGCGAAAAGTTCGCGCTGGCGATGAGCGAGGCAATGTAGCGGTTGCGGCCCTGCATGTAGTCCACCGTGGCGCCGATGTGGTTGCCCGTGGCCAGCGGCACCTCGCTCTTGCCATCGACGTAGTCCTCGATGAGCTCCAGTACGTCCTCGTCCATCTTAAAACCGTCGCTATTGACGAGCTTAATGCCGTTATCGCAAAACGGGTTGTGGCTCGCGCTGATCATGATGCCGCAATCGAAGCAGCCTTCCACGGTCTGATGCGCTACGCCCGGCGTGGGGATCACGTGCAGCATATAGGCGTCCGCACCGCTCGCGACCAGGCCACTCACCAGCGCCGCCTCGAACATATAGCTCGAGCGACGCGTGTCCTTACCCACGATGACGCGCGCCTTGCGCTCGCGGTTGGCGCCGTAATACCAGCCCACAAAACGGCCAATCCTATAAGCGTGCTCTACCGTCAGCCCAACGTTAGCCTCACCGCGAAAGCCGTCGGTGCCAAAGTACTTCATGCGCTCTCCTTACAAAATAGGGGCGAACAGATTGCCTGTCCGCCCCAAAATGTTACTCGATTATCTGCGCTACCAGAAAAACCCTACGCCGACGCGCTGTCGCGAGCCGCCTGGCATGTAGGAGTCTGACGCAGCGTAAGCGGCTTGTCCCCCGCCTCGGCTGACGTGGTCAGCGTATATGTGATCGTCGTCGTCTCGCCAGCATGCAGGTCAACGGTGCCCGAATAGAAGGGGATTCCATGCCATGTAGCGGCGCCAAGACCAAACTGGGTGCCCTCGACGGTCAGGTCAGTAATGTTGCCGCCCGTCGGGGCAAACAACGAGACATTCAGACGCTCGTCGTCGCGCGCGGCATCAGGCGCGCTCGCCGCGACGTAGTCGGGCAGCTTGCCGGCCTCCTCCTGCGTCATGATGTTCGTCAGGGTAACGGTGATGCGATACGAGCATGTGCCGTCACCGTTCTTGATGCCCTGGCCAATCTGCGTATCGGCATTCAGGTACCAGTCGAGCTTGGAGAAGCTCAGGTTGTTAAAGTAGACACCAGCAACGGGATCTTCACTCGGGTCATCCGGATCGGGCAGCGAGGCGTCGATGTTCATCTCCTTGATAGCGTTCTGCTCGTCATCGTTTTTCATCCACGCGATCAGGCGGCCCTCTTCGGCACCGCGCTCAACGGCGCTGACAAGCTTCGTAACATCGACATCGCCGATACCGCCAAGGATCTTGTCGAAGGCAGCGCTGGCGACGGATGCAAAGATGCCGTCCGACTCCTCGACCGGATAGTTCCAGTACACATCGTGCATGAGGACCTTTGCGGCGTTGGTGCCGTCGACAACCGTTCCGTCGGGCAGCGACACGTTACCGACCAGGCCCAGTAGATACTGCAGGAACACCGGGTCGATACCCACGACGCCGTCAACGTCCTGGCCATATTGAGATTTCCACAGGGCTGCGACACGCTGCGAGTTGCGGGGCCAATCAGGCGAATAGGTATTGCCCGAGTTGTACAGGTTACTGTGGTTGCCGAACAGCGCCTCATCCTCTTCGTCGACGCTCTCGACTGCCTCATCCTCGCTGAGTCCAATGCGGGGGACAAACTCGCCAATCGACATCTGGCCGTCGGTGACCGAAATCAGGCCCTGCGAACCGCCAAAGCCGCCGCAGGCACGAATCTCGACGTTGTTCATGGCGTACACAAGATAGTTGCGCGTCTGGCCGTTGGCGCCGAGCATCTGGGGAAGGACGGGGGCGACCTTCTCCGCCGCGTCAACCGCGCCGTTGAGGGTGGCAAAGCCGTCCTTGGCCTTATCGACCAGCTCGGTCACCTGGGAAATATGAGTATCGCCAATGCCCTGGATCTTCTCGTTGGCGCTCTTGAACACCTTCGAGCTATCGGAGAGCGAATCGGCGACCGCCTGCAGCGCGGACACGTTGATAGTCCCATCCTGGAACAGCTTGCCGGGCGTGGCCTGCGAAAGGTTATCGGCCATGGGAACCAGCGCATTGCTCGAGACATCGGACAGGGCGTCGATCATGGTGCGGGCAGCATTGATGTCGCCGCCATACACCGGGATAAACGAAGCCGCCGTCCACAGCGGGCTCGAAGTCTCCGCCTTCATGCTGTCGCAGAGCTCGTCAATCTTCTTCGCGTCGTCAGGCAGCGTCGAAAAATCGCCCGACGTGACCTTGTCCTTAAGGCCACCGACGATCTCGACAGCCTCCTTCGCTTCGCTCTTTACGGTCTTTGCCGAGTTAAGCAGCATAAAGCCGCTTGCGCCAAGCGCAACGAGAAGCACCGCGACTACAGCGGCAATAATGGCGCCAGTGTGACGCTTTTTGCGCTCGCCCTTGCGATGGCGATGACGGACCAGACCGTCAGAGGTCGAACTCGACGAAGCGTCGCTACCGTAGTTCAAGCCAAAATCGTAATAATCTTCCTTGGAACCCGAGCCCGCAAACTGGGCACCGCCATCATCCAGGCGGGCGAACGTGCCAGTCTCGGAGGCGCCGGTGTAAATCGTGCCAAGGTTACCCGTAAGCCCCGCGCCACCGGCAGAGGGAGTATTGTTGGCGGCCTTGCTGGCATTAACGTCGCCGGCGGTATTCGCGGCGTTGGCAGCGCCTGCGTTGTTCGCAGGTGCCGAAGGAGCCCCGCTCGGCTGCGACGTAGAGGTTGCACCGCCCGCAAAGACATTCCCTCTTGCACGGCCGGTCTTTTTTGCCTTTTGAGACTGCTCGTACAGAGCGGTAAACATCGCCGTCTCGCCCGGGGACACGCGCTTACCGGAACCGCCCTGTCCAGCGCCGCCCGGCGTGCCGGCCTTACCAGCCCCGTTCGGGCGCGGCGGAACTGCAGGACGGCCGCTATCGCTGTCCTTAAAGTGATTACCAGCCATAAAGAAATCCTCGCAATTGAGTCGCAATGAAAAAGTCCATAACGTTACTAGTTTATGGCATTTTGGGCATCGACAGCTAAACTCCAGACACGGACATCAATTGGCGAAAATGTGGCACAACACCTTTTCCGTCTTGGCGCCAGCTACACCGTCAAAAACACCATCGCGATAATCATGGCAAAACCTGCCAGGTCGGTGGGCAAAAACACCGTTCCCAGCATAAGGGCGCTGGTGATGGTGGCCGAAACCGGCTCCATGGTTCCAAGAAGGCTCGCGCGCACCGAGCCAATCTCCTTAACGCCCTGCATGTAGAACATATAGGCGAAGAACGACCCCACCACAATAAATATCGCGAGCGCGCCGACACCCGAGGGGCCGAGCGCCGGCATGTGCGCCCACGGCTGGGTAAAGATACTCATCACGATTCCCGCCGAAAGCATGGCCGAGCCCGTGACGACCGAGCTGCCGTATTTGTTGAGGATTCCGGCAGGGATGATTGCTATGCAGGCACCGCCCACTGCGCACAAAAGGCCCGCGAGCAGGCCCATTGGCGAGATACTGAGCGTACTAGGGTCGCCGCCCGTGGCAATTAAAAACGTTCCGCCCAAGGCGAGCAAAATGCCAAGCGCCTCGCGCGTGCGCGGCAGTCGATGCGCGGTGACGCAGGCATACCCCATGACTACCACCAGCTGCAGACACTGAAAGACGGTCGCGGTGCCCGCGTTGGTCAGACGCACGGCTGACAGATAGCAAAGCTGGTTGAACAGCAGGCCAAAGATCGTAAATAGGATGAGCTGCTTGCGATCGGCAGGGGTGGTCCACAGCCTGACCAGGCGGTCGCGATCTTTTCTGAGCACGACGAACATAAAGAGCAGGCCAGCGATAACTTGGCGCACGCTCATCAGCCAAAATGTCTCGATATGGCACACGTCAAAGAGGTAGCTGGCACTGGTGCCAGAAAAACCCCAAAACGTACCGCCGGCAAACGCGGCGAGCGTGCCCAGGGCCATCTTGCGCGCCTGGGCGTCGTTGAGGCGGTCGCGCCATGCGCGGCGGGTGCTGCGGCTCAGCTCGTCAGTCCCCTCGGGCACGATAAAATCAGACGCCGCCGTCATCGGTACCGAAGCCCTTTCACGTGCACACTGCGCCGAGCGCTTCTGTTCCATCCCACTCCCCCGAAATCAATTGGCAATAAAGCGTCCAAACTGTAGCACGAATATTGGTATGAAATAGCAGATGATGCGGAGCATCTGCGAGCGTCCAAATTGCAGGGACGAAAGGCACCGATGAGCTATGCCGAGCGGTTGGAATCGCCTGGGGCGCCGGGATCGGCTTCCGCACTTTCATCGGTATGGCCACCGTCGGCATCGCCCTCGTCACCGGCGTCGCCCTGCTCCTCCTGCTCGCGGCGGCGCTTTTCGCGAATCTGCTCCACAGCCGCGCGCAGGGCAGCCTCGTCTTCAGCGCGCGCCACCTCTTGCGTGGTCTTGACCATATGGCGAATTTCGAGCACCAGCAGCACGATCAGCGGCACCACGATGAGCGGAAAGAACAGCAGCGGATTGGTGAGCAGCGACACCACAACGCCCAGGCCTGCCGAGACAAAGACCACGCGGCCCACCACGTCGGCGGCGGGCACGGGCGCGGCATCCTCGACCGGATTGGCATCGCCCTTGGTGCGGTAGATCGGGGCGCCGTCGGCGGCGGCCTCCACGGCAACGATGCGGTGCGTGTTGAGCGAACCCTCCAGCGCGTCATCGGACGAATGGAAGGTGATGATGTCGCCCACCTGATAGGCCTGGCCGTCGCCGGTATCAACGACGATAAACGAGTGCACGGGAATCGCCGGCTCCATCGAACCGGTCAGCGTGCGCATAAAGCCATAGCCCATGATGGTGGGGATCTCGCCGGCGGGCGTGAACACCGTGCGCAGCAACACCACAAAGGCGACCAGGATCACCACGGTCGCCAGCACGTTGATCACGCGGAGCACGTGCTTCATCACTTGTCGTCGTCCTTTGCGGAAGTCTCGGGGTCGGCAGCGACCTCGCCCTCGGTGGCATCCGCCGCAGAAGCGCCATCCTCGTCAGGCGCGGCGACCACGCCCTCGCCAGCCTCGCCGCGCAAGCGGGCCAGCAGATAGCGCGACAGGCTGTTGCCCTCGGCACGGCGCTCGGCACGCTCACGGTTGCGCTCGGCCCGCTCCAGCTCTTGCGCCAGCGCGTCCAGGCGCTGCTGCATCTCCGCGCGAGCAGCTTCGACCTCGCGCTCGCAAGCGGCACGGACGGCGGCGACTTCCTGCTCGATGCGCTCCCCTGCCGCAAGCTCGGCTGCGGCGGCACGCGCGTCGGCGTCGGCACGAGCCTCCTCGGCGGCACGCACGGCGGCATCGCGCTCGGCAGCGGCTGCGGCGACCTTCTCGCTGGCGTCCACCGTAGCCTGCTCGACGGCAGAATCGGCGGCCGCACGCGCGGCGTCGATCGCGGCATCGGCTGCCTGCTGAGCAGCGGAAACCTTCTCCTCGGCCGCGGCAACGGTGTCGGCGAGCTTCTGCTCCGCCTCGGCCGCGGCGACGTCGGCAGTCTCCTGCGCGGCACGGGCATCGCGCTCGGCCGCCAGCCGCACTTCCTCGATCTGCAGCTTGGCGGCGTCCAGCTTGGCATGCACCTCGGCGAGCTCCTTGGCAGACGCCTCGCGCACACCGGCAAGCTCGGCTGCGGCGGCGTCCTTGGCGGCCTGCAGCTCGGCGGCCTCGGCGGCCGTCTTGGCGGCCAGGGCTGCGGCGGACTCGCTCTTGACCCGCGCGACTTGCTCGGCAGCAGCCTGCTCGGCAGCCGCGACCCTAGCATCTGCGTCGGCGCGGGCGACTGAGACCTCGGCATCGGCCTCGGCGCGCATCCGCTCAAGCTGCGCCGCCGCGGTCGAGCGTGCCTCAACGGCAGCATCCTCGGCAGCCTTCTTGCCGGCCTCGACATCCTCCAGCGAGCCACGCAGCTCCTCGGCATCGGCCTCGGCAATCTGTGCGCGCTGCGTCAACGCCAGCTCACGCGTCTTTGCCTCGTCCAGCTCGTCGGCCAGGTCGTCGCGCTCGTCGGTCAGCGCGTGTGTCTGCACCTTCCAGGACTTCAGCTGCCCCTGCAGCTCCTCAATCTGCTCGCGAGCCTCGGCCAGCGCCTGCTCGGCGTCGAGCTGGGCCTGCGTGACCTCCTCCACAAACACGCGCCGGACCTCAACATCGGGCAGATCAGGACTATCGACCTGCTCTTCCTTAATCTCCTTAATAAACTTGGGCGCCACCGGCGCGTGTTGCACGCTCTCAAGCTCCTGCAGGTTGCGCTCGTCATCGGTCAGGCTCTTAAAGACGGTGTAGTTGTTGATGAGGTTGGTGTACATCTGCACCATGTACTCGTCATCGAACGCCAGCGCCTGCTGCTGCACGTCGATGTTGTATCCCACCTTGTCGTAGCGCTCCATAAACTGCCACAGCTGGTAGCACTTGCGGTAGTTGGGGTCCTTCATGATGAGGTTGGTGCGCTGAATGGGGCTGCGGACCGCGCTGCAGCCGTTCATGATCTGGCAGAACGACGCACCGCGCAGCGCCATGACCAGGCGGCGCACGCGGTCGATGCGCATAAAGACGTCCATGTTGTCGGCATCGTTCTCGGCAAAGCTCTGGTGGTTCTTGACCGTCATCTCGACGTTGTACTCGATCTCTTCGTACGCATCGTCGATCTTGCTGTGCATCTTAAAGCGGTTGCGGATCTCGTTGCCCGTCGACCAAAAGATCACGTCGGTGCGCTTGTCCACAAACGTCAGCAGGCGCTGAATCAGGTGGTAGATAAAGCGGTTCTCGTACAGGTCGTACGTCTCAACGGTATTGACGTTGAGGATGCGCGTTGGATGGACGCCGCCGTCCTCGCTCGGCGCCAGGAACTGCGTGTTCTGGCTCAGATGACGGACGCTGTCGGCGCTGATCTTTTTAGCGCGCGAGACCGGCACCACCTCTTCCTCGGTGGTGATAAAGCGGCGCGGCTTTTCAATGATGGTGTTGATGGCGTCGAGCGAGTCCTCGATCATGCTGATCCACTCCTCGTCCACCACCTTGACGAGCTCCTCGCGCTGCTGCTCGATCGTGGTGCCCGAGGCCTGCGCCATCTCAAACAGATAGCGGAAGTAGCGGCTGTCCTCCTGGATAGGCTCCATCTGCTCGGAGAAGCTGGTATAGAGGTCCTGAATGGTCTCGGACATGGGTTACTCCATAGGTTGGATCGATCGGAAAGGGGCGGGGCGACATCACGCCGCCCCGCACTTACGCCATTAGTAGAAGTTCTGGATCCGCTGCAGGTACATGACGGAATCGGGCAGGCCGCCCTCGCCAAAGGTCTTCTCGATATACTCGATCAGGCCCTTCATCTCGTCGCGCACAAAGCTCACGTTCATGGACTCAAACTTCTTAAGCACCTTGCGGGCGATGATGTAGTCCATGCCGCCCAGCTCGGTGCCGCCGCACGCCACGTACACGGGGATAAAGTCGTACATCTGCTTGATGATACGGTTGCCAAAGGCCAGCTTAAAGCGGGTCTGCAGGTACTGGTCCAGCTTGTGCATCTTCTGGAGCAGCTCGTTGTCGATCACGTACTCGACCTTGGCCTTTTGGAACAGATACTGCAGGTGGTCGGCCGTCACGTGCACGCGCTCGTGCGGCTCGCACTCAAACGCGTCGGCACGCTCGTTGAGCTCGATGGGGATCGCGCGGTCGTACACCTTGTCCGTGATGGTAAAGGTGGAGTCGTCGTTGTTGGCGGTGCCGATAAACCATAGGCTATCGGGGATGGTGAGCTTGCCGTCGTGCAGGCCCTTGGGGTCGGCGGCCCACTGGGTGGGCACCAGATCGAGCACCCACTCGTCGTGGCTGGGCATCTCGAGCACCGACAGGATCTCGGCAAAGTAGTACTCCACGCGGGCGAGGTTCATCTCGTCGAGCACGATCATGGACGGGTCCTGGCGAAGGCCCGCCTCGTACACGGCGCGGAGGAACTCGGTCTCGTTAAAGCGCTTGGAGAACTCGTTAAAGTAGCCGAGCACCTCGGTGCGGTCGCGGAAGCTCGGCTGCACCGACACGATGGTCGCGGGGTTGTCCAGGTAGCGGCTAAAGCTGTAGGGCAGCGAGGTCTTACCGGTACCCGAGATGCCTTCCAGGATCAGCAGTTTGGAGGCGGCCATGCCGGCCACAAAGCGGCGGATGATCTCGGGCGTGTAGTAGAGCTTCATCTGGCTGCAGGCGAACGCGCGGAAGCTGTCGACAAAGTCCTCCAGCGAGATGGCATCGTCGTAAACCGGCGATTCCCAGTCGCGGTACTTAAGGTCCACAAGGGACAGCTTGGGGAAGCGGTTGGCCTGGGCGATCTCTTTTTCCTCGGCAAGGGTCTTGGCCTCGACGGTGGCCTTGGCCATGGCGGCCGCGGCGTCCTTGACGCCCTCGCCATCGAGCGCGAGCGACGCGTTGCCCGACATGACGGCCGTCACCGCAGCGCCCTCGCCAGCAGCCGCACCGGCGCCCGCAGCGGCGCCCACCACGTTGCCCACCGTGGGCAGGTGGTCGTCGGCCAGGGCCGAGGCACCCACGTACGGAATCTGCTTGGTGCCGCCCATGGCGTTGACCTTGAGCGCCAGCAGCTTGTTCTTCTCGTCCATCAGGTCGAGCACCTGCTTGTTCAGGCGACCGATCTCGCGATAGAGCGCCTTGTTGGACGTGTCGTCGCGATGCAGGCGGCGGTTGATACGGTAACGGTGAACCAGGATGGCCACGATCAGCACGGGGACCGCAATGAGCATGGCAAACAGAATGACCGCACCGATCTTGCCCACCAGGTCAAACGTGGTGAAGTAGGTCATAAAGATGTTGAAGTACTCAACCCAGCCAAACACCAGCAGGTTAAGGATAGAGCTCACGACGGCAACGACGTTGTAGACGACCTTTGCCAGCAGCTCCCAGGCAAATCCCAGAAACTCACTCACCGTCGGTACCCTCCTGCTTGGTCGCGTTCATCGCCGCCTCGGCCTCGGCCTTCAGACGACGGGCTTCCTCGAGCTTGGCCTCGGCCTGGGCAAGCTGCTCGGCGGCGTTATCGGCGGTGACGGTGGCAGTGTCACCCTTGCCCTCGGCGTCCACGATGGCAGCCGCGGCGGCCAGGCGGTCCTCCTCGGCCATGGCGCGCTTAAGGTTCATGCCCACCACGATGAGGTGATACACCTGGTAGATAAAGAACAGCAGCATGGGCAGGACAATCACGATGAGGAAGCCCATGGAGCTGGACAGGAAGTCCATGACCTTGCCCATCTGCGGCAACGCGAACAGGTACTTACCAACGATGTCTCCGTCGCTGATGATGTGCGTATCGGCCACGTCGTTGTTATCGCCCTTGGTGGTAAAGCTGCGCATGCCGTTGACCTCGTCGATGGCGGCGATGCGGTGCGTGTTGAGCGCGTACTCGTTGTCGATGATGGTGTGGAACGTCACGATGTCGCCCACCTCGAGCTTGGAGGTGTCGCACTTTTGGATGATGATGAGGTCGCCCTTGTTAAACGTGGGCGCCATGGAGTCGGACTGCACGGCGAGCGGGGTAAAGCCGGCGATGTCGGAGACGCTGCCGTCCTCGCGCGTGGCGAGCGTGGTAAACGCATACAGGGCCGCCACCAGGATGATGATCCACATGACGACGCTCAGTGCGATGGATGCGACTTTTTTAACAGATTGCATGATGTCCCTTACTACCGTGTCTGACTAGGTCGTGCGCGGCCCGGTGGCCGCCGTGCGTATCTACTGTTCCTCGATGCCCTC
Source organism: Collinsella sp. AM16-21 (assembly GCF_003471905.1). Lineage (NCBI taxonomy): Bacteria > Bacillati > Actinomycetota > Coriobacteriia > Coriobacteriales > Coriobacteriaceae > Collinsella > Collinsella sp. AM16-21. The sequence goes on along the minus strand of NZ_QRKJ01000014.1, from coordinate 32,063 downwards.
AAAGCGCATCGAAACCGAATAGTTAGCTCCCTTTAGCATATTAGTGCAATTTGGGTCCGTTCCCTCGAGCCATATGCGAACGGTTACCGGCTTATCCGTATCTTTTATCAGGTCGAACATATCGCTGGCCGCGGTGGCCGTGCCCGAGTCGAGCCCAAAGACGGTGGCCGCGCCGGATGAGCCCCCGCCCCCGTTGGGGTTGTAGACCCAGGTGTGGCCGTCGGCAGTAAAGCTCATGCGCATGGCGCTGGCCATGCCCTGCGTATCGGAGCTAAACCGCGTGCCGGACACGCCGCCGTCGCCATCCTGCCCGGTCAGGCGCACACGCAGGTCCGTGCTACTCATAAAGTGCAGCGTAAACTCCAGGTAGGCGCCGGTGGCAGGGTCGGCGGTGGAGCCGTCTTCGAAGGTGAAGGTCTGGTAGTCGCTCGTAGTGACGGGTTTGAGCTTGGATGCGTCGATGTCCACGCCCTTTTCGCTGGCGATGCGTGCCGAGATCTGGTCGAAGCCCAGGCTGTGGACGTACTCTTCGAAGGTGGCGTGCTCGTCCAGGTCAAAGCGCAGCGAACCGTCGGCGTTGGCGTCGATCATGAGCATGCGGGTCTTGGCGCTATCGGCGATGGAAAACCAGGCAAACGTTGCCATGGCTATTGCCACCAGGGCAAACAGCACCAGCACCACGGTGGTGGTGAGCTTGCGGCGCAGGTCGGTGTCGGCGGGGGCGTTGGGCTTACCGGTGGCGGACGCACAGTTGGCGGCGGGTTGCTTACGCGTCATGGCTACTCACCGTCCAAGGTCGCAAAGAGGGCCAGGTGCAGGGTGCCCGGGTCTTGATGCAGGTAGTCAGCGCTATCGGGGTCGGTGCCCTCGATGTAGTAATAGATATCCAGACGATAGGTCTGGCCAAGCCCCAGCGTGGCAAGCGTGTTTTGCGGACGCGTGGCCGTCTCGCTCGTGTCCAGCGTAAAGGCGGCAGGGTCCTGCGTCACGTTGGTGCCGCAAGCGAGCTGGCCGTTTTGCCAGCCCAGGAGCATGCCCTCGGTGTAGCCCGCCAGGCCTGCAGGGGCAGTCGCCGGGTGCTCGGCGCGGTGACCACTATCGGAGCCGTCGAGTTCAAAGATGTTGGTGGCAAGCACCTGGTTGCCGCTCGAGATCTTTATGCCCACGCGGGCCGCGCGCAGCAGCTCGGCATCGGCACCCTGGGGAACCAACGACTCGGCCAGATACAAGCTGACCTTACCCTTTACTTTGCTGGCGCCCGTTCCGGTAATGGTGGGGCGCAGATTGATCCAGCCGTGGTAGAACGCGGAGCCGTTGTCTTTTCCTGCTCAAACACCGTGGCATCGCCGGCGGAGTTGTTTTGCGCGCAGGCAGCAAAGCCGTTGAGATCGAAGGTCGAGACCGGGTAGAGCGTCACGGCGCCAGCCGCATTGGAAGTCAGGGAAACATCGCCCTGCTGCGACCAGCTGCCGCGATCGGCGTCGCCCAGCTCCAGCACCAGCTTGGACGTGTCGCTGTGCACGCTCACCGAGTTGGTATTGACCTTCATGTTGCTCGTGAACCACGCGTAGGTGGCGGCGCCCAAAGTGGCAGCGAGAGCCACCATAACGAGTGCAATGTAAGCACACGCGCGGCGGGTGTGGCGGCGGGTGGTGGTTGCGGGCTCGGTGGGCTCGAAGGCGGCGGTTGCCGCCGTGTTGACGCGCGCCGTCTCTGCCTCGCTGCCGTCTAGCTGCACCTGCTTCTTATCTTGCATGCCACTCGCCCCCTTATGCCTTGGCCGCGGCAAAGGCAAGCTGCAGCACCACATCGCGGGCCTGGGCCTCGTCGATGCAATTGGCGTCGCAGCCTTCCATGTACACAACGTAGCGAACGCTTGCCACCTCGTTGGCGGCCAGCGTGCAGATGGGCGTGGCGGCTGCGCGCGCCGTGGGCGTGTCGCCGGTGCCGTCCATGCTGTAGGCGCTTATGGCGCGTGCGGGATCGGCGGTGTAGGTCCAGCCCGAGGCGCCAGCTGCCACGACCACGCCGTCTTGCGCGGTGGTGCGCCTACTGGTGGCGCCCGCGGTATTGCCCAGATCGTCGCAGGTAAAGATATGCGTTTGCGTGCCCGACTGGGTTGTAATTACCAGACCCAGGCGCAGCGCGGCCAGCAGCTGCGGGTCGCTCGTCACGCTCATCTGGCCCTGATACAGGTACACGTTGAGCGCGCTATCGCTGCCCTTAAGGTACAGCGTGCCCGAAAGGGCGTAGTCGTCCAGCTGCGCGGTGCAGTCGGCGTAGTCGGTCGTAACGCCGGCGGCGTTTTGGAACGTGCCGCGCCAAAAGCGGGAAAGGTCTGCCGTCGAGATGGGATAGAGTGTCTTGTCGGCGGCGGCAAGCGTTGCCGTCGTGTCCCAGGGCCCGTTGGCCGAAAGGCCAATCTGCAGGTCGGAGCCCTCGTCGCTTACCGTGTGCGCCACGGGCGTCACGTTGGTATAGCGCGAGTTGCTAAACCAAGCGTAAGTGGCCGCGCTCAGGGCTGCCACCAGCACCAACATCCATGCGGCCGCGGCAACCATGCGACGGCGCGAACCCAGGATGTCTTTGATGTTCGATGCACTCATGTCCAGCCCCCTTACGAACGCTTGCCGGCAAAGCGCAGCGCCAGAGATTGCAGGCTGGTGGCGGCCAGGTTGTTGGTGCAGTCGGGGTCGCAGCCTTCCAGCCACACGTACACATCCACGCGCACGGGCGTGCTGCGGTTGGCGCCCTCGGCAGCGGCGGGCAGGCTGCAGATCTTGGTCGTGGCCTCCTTGAGGCTCACGATGCCGGTGTCTTCGTTATAGTCGCAAAAGTTTGCGCTAGTCAGCTGGTCAAAATGAACCGTTGTTCCATCGGAGCGGGTGCTGTCGAGCACCAGGTGATTCTGCTCGTTCTCGCCGGCATCCTTGCCGTCGAGTGTGTTGTAGCGCGCCTGGGGATTGCGCTCGCTCGAGACCTCAAAGATGTACTGGCCAGTTACGGTGTCACTCTTGCCTGGGGCATAGGCTACCAGCCCCACGCGCAGCGCGGTGGAGATGGGGTTTGCCGGGTCCTGTTCGGTAAAGTCGATACCCGACAGGTACACGTCGGTCGCGGCCGAGTTGGTGGCCAGGTACAGGGAAGTCTTGTAGTAGTCGGAATGCTCGGCCGCGCCAAACATGCTGGCAAAGAGCGAGTCCTGGGTGGTTCCGCCGGTAAAGCCCGTAACCTTTTGGAAGCCGTTGAGCACGTTGTCGGTCGAGACGGGATCGAGCAGGCCCGCAAAGCTCAAACCGGCGTTGGTCTTGTACTCGCCATCGTATTCGTTGGAGATGAGGAAGGTCACGCCCGTGCCCGCGGCCATCTTGACGTCGGTGATATGGCGGTTGGCGTTGTAGATGTACCAGGCATACGTTACGGCTCCGGCAGCAGCAAGGGCCACCAGCAACGTGGCGAGCATGCGATTGAACTGTTTTCGCAGCGAGCGCGCGTCTGACATGCCCCTCCCCCAGATGCCGTGTTGTAAACTACCTGGACACCATTTGCCCATAATGGAATTATTTTACGCGAACATGCAGTTCATCGGGGGTACAAACGTGACTTTCCGCGTGCTGTTCGCGCTGCATCGGGGCGGACAGGGTCGCAAATCGCCGCTTTTTAAAAAATAGTTCTTGCCACTGGGCGGGAGCTCCGTTATATTATTCCCTGCGCACCCGCGCACCCTTGATCGGGCGTTTAGCTCAGGGGGAGAGCGCTTCCCTGACACGGAAGAGGTCAGAAGTTCAAATCTTCTAACGCCCACCAAATGTTCGCAGCTCAGAGGCTTCGCCTCTGAGCTGTTTTGTTTTACGCCGCCAAGCCAAAAGGGCGCCGCGGCACCCAAAGTCGCCTCAACAACGCCAGCAACCACCCCAACCAAGCCTAAAGTCGCCCAAACAACCCTCAACGAGCGCCCCGATCGGGCCCGAATGGGCCTCGATGCACATCCGGACAACCTTCCTATAGTCAGGTCTAATACTTTTCCGCGAAGTGAACGAGCTTATTTGGATCCCCGAAGCATGCACACTTTTCGAAGCCAAAACCGCAGGATCCCAATGGCAAAACTGCAGGAAACGAGTCGCCAAAAGTGTCGCTGCTTCGGGGCCCCGTTTTGACTCGTTCACTTCGCGGAAAAGTATTAGACCTGGAAATAAGGCCGTTAGCCCCCACGACCAACAACCGCCTCTACCAATGCCGATGCGCGTCGATGACGGTTTGCCAAAGCTTAAACCGCTTCGTTTCGACGCGCGCAAGGGCAAGATATCGCTGCTCCTCCGTCATGGGCCTGTTAAAGATAGGTCGCTTATTCCGATGCAGCTTGCGCCGGATGCGTTCGCACAGGCGAACGAGCTTTTCGTAGTCGCTCGCCTGGTCAGTCGTCACCGTAAAGTACGCGACCCCATTGAGCATCTGCAGCTCGTTGCGGCGCTCGGCATCCTTGTGGATTTTCTCGCTTCCATCATGGATAGTGTCGCTGTCGTAATCGACCAGCGCGGTAAGCACCTCGGGCAGCAAGCCAGCCCTTACTTTATCCAGGCCCACCTCCGCTTTCACCGTAAGCGTGATGTCGGGCGTGCGCTCCAACACGCGCAGTTTGCGGTTGCGCCCATCGTTGTAACCGTCACGAATATAGTATTTCTTGTTCAGCTCGGCCTTGCCCAGCGCAAGCCCGCCGTAATGCGCGGGCACCGACATAAACATGCAAAGCCCCGACTCCCTTGGAGACCGCGAGCCCTCTTCCACGTACGGAAGCAACGCCTTCGCCTTGGCGACACCTCTCACCTTTGACGCCCGGTCAAGGTACGCCGCAATGAGCTCCTTGGTCGTGAGCCTGCTATCGCGCATTCCCCCATCCCTGCTTGTCACCCCACCGGGAGCAAGGTTGTCCAGCCGGTAGTCCGATGTCATGGCATAGCCAGCATAGATGGCCGCCGCATCGCCATCGTTCGCGGCCTGCAAATACGCTAGCTCGGGAGAGCACACGTACGCATCCAGGCCGCCCATCCAGTGGCCCAGCGAGATAAACGAGCCCGCCGGGAGCTCGTTGGTGCACAGGTGCGTCTTAACATGCTTGGTCCGCCGGCGGTCGGCGCGCGTCGGCACCAGCAAATCCAGCGTTTGGATCCCCAGATCATAGCGATCGATAAACTCCTGCGCCTCCTGGTCACAGAGCGCGCAGGCGCCCGCGATCGACACGACCTCTGGTTCCGAATCCCCAAAGCGCGGGTTCGGAATGTGCGCCAAAAGCGCCAACGCAGCGTTATGTGAAACGATAAAGTACCCCATGGCGCGAAGATAGCACGCGCGTCGGCGGCGGCCCGCGACCCTGGCGAGTTTTCGGCAAACGACCAGCAGTTTTTTGCTGTGGCGCAACCAAAGTGTTCATTCGTCGACGTCTAAATGCAAATCCGTCAAGCTTTTGGCAAGGTTGCCGCTCAACTGACCAAAAGCTGACCATTTGCTTGCCCATTTGCTTGACGGCACGCCCTCGCCAAAATGCTCCCCGACTTCTCGGACGGTCGAAGTGCTCGTTTAGCGCCCACGCACCTGCCGCTGGGGTATCCTTGGAGCACATGCACCGCAAGCCGCACAAAGGAGCCGCCATGCGCACCGAGCTCGATGTTCCCTTTTCGCACAAAGACGAGGCCAAGGCCCTGGGCGCCAAGTGGGACCGGGTCAAGAAGATCTGGTACGTGCCCGATGGCGTCAACCCCGAGCCCTTTGCCGCGTGGCTGCCCGGCGTGGATCGCTCCGACCCCAGCGCGCCCTACATCTACCTGGTGCTGGGCAAGCGCGAATGCTGGAAGTGCCACGAGCAGACGACGGTCGCGGCCTTTGGCATTCCGTATCGGGTGGTCGAGAACTCGGGCAGCAAGACTGCGCCCAGTGCCGCGCCCGCCATGGATGACGCGGGCCACATCGCGATCGACACCGCCCGCGCCAACGCCATAGCCATCGTCCCCGCACTGGGCTGCGTGCCGTCCGAGATCCGCGACTACCTGCGCGAGCGCTGCGGCTACAAGCCCGTAACGTCGCGCACCACCAAGACCGTATCGCTCGCCAGCACCTGCACCGCCTGCGGCGCGCTGCAAGGCAGCCATTACCTGTTCGAGGAGCCCACGTCGCCGTTTGCGCTCACGGCCATCAACAAACTGCCCGCGCTGGAGTTCGTGCGCGTGGAAGTCGCCGGCGTCTATGGCATCCCCGCCAGTCAGGACAACTTTGACCAGGCGCTCTTCACCTGGGCACGCGACCACCACACCCAGTTCCACAAAACCCTGTGCGAGGGGATTTACCTGTAGGGCAAAACTCGAAAATCGAGTCCAGATTTCCTCGAAAATCGAGTGTGGAAATCCTCGAAAATCGAGTATGATTATCCTCGAAAATCGAGTATGCCCAGGTAGTGAGGTTTATCTAATCATGATTTCCTATGGTTCGGAGCAGCCCAAATCCTACCGTCCTCGCCTTTTGGACGAACGGTTGCAAACTCTGCTCCAGATATTTGGGGCTGTCGAGATTCGGGGCACCAAATGGTGTGGCAAATCATGGACAGCGCTTGCATTCGGCGAGAGTGTCATCCATCTTGACGACCCAAACGTAAAGTCGCTGGTCGAAGCCGATCCTTCGCTCGCCCTTCAGGGCAATAAGCCGCATGTCATCGACGAATGGCAGGAGACCCCCGCAACATGGGACGCCACACGCCGCGCCGTAGATGCATCCGGCGGCGAAAAGGGCCTCTATATCCTCACTGGATCATCAACGCCAGCAAAAAACTCTGTTACCCACAGCGGTGCCGGTCGCATAGCGCGTCTCGACATGAGCACCATGACGCTTTGGGAACGCGGACTTTCAACGGGGTCCGTTTCGCTGAAAAACCTATTCGAAGGATCATTCGAACCTTCCGCCTATACAGGATCGCTCCCGATGTTGGCCGACGCAATTTGTTGCGGGGGATGGCCGGCGCTTGTCGGAGCGAGCCCCCAGATGGCCGCAGAGGTCGTTAACCAGTATCTCGATGCCATGTACGAAGTCAGCGTTCCGCAAAAAGGAGGCGTGGGGTCTACGGCGCGACACATCGTGTCCTCGCTCGCGCGCAACGTTGCGACATCTGCCACGCTCAACACCATTGCGGCAGACGCCTCGTTGGGCGACAGCGATGCCCAGCCGGCAACTTCAACCGTGGCGTTTTACCTCGACATGTTGGAGAGCATGTATGCGATCGTAAATCTGCCCGGTTGGGATGCGCCCGTCCGCGCCAAGTCTCGCCTGCGTACCAAGCCAAAACGTTATTTCGTCGACCCCTCCATTCCCGCAGCCGCACTCGGAATGAACCCCGAGAGGCTCCTTGCAGACGGCCAAACATTTGGCCTGCTCTTTGAGTCTCTGTGCATTCACGATCTGAGCGTCTACACCTCGTGCCTGCCCGGCTCGTATCCGGGCTCACTCCACTACTATGGCGACTCCGACGGGCTTGAAGTCGATGCCATCATCGAGCTGAACGATGGCCGCTGGGCGGCGATAGAAATCAAGCTCGGCGAATCCAAGGTAAGCGACGGAATCCGCAACATCGAACGCCTGCGCCGCAAGGTCGCTCTGAACCCTGCCGCACGCAACCCTCAGCCAGAGTTCTGCGCCGTCGTTACCGCGACCTCGCCCTTCTGCCGCTACGATGCCGAACACGATGTCTACGTGTTCCCCATTGGGGCGCTGCGGGCATAGCGCACTGCATGTCGAACCACTTGATTTTGTTGACTGGCAATTGGGCCATCGAAGCTACGGTTCCACCTCGTCATAGGTGATGGCGCATCCGCAGGTTGGGCATTGCTGAGGATAGACCGGGAGACGCAGACCCGTTCGAGCCCGCGGGTCAGTAGACTGCTTGTCGCGAATGTCGATGAAGTTGATGTCTAGGCATGGAAGGTCTGCGCCGCAGCTTGGGCAGGGCAGACAGATTTGGCTGCAGGTGGCCTCGACGAGCGGGAACAGGCTCCGGTCCATTAACGCTCGCGGTAGGTTTCCGTACACGCCTCGCGCGATATCGCTTCGCCATCCCATGGTCTCCCCTTTCCTGTTTTAACCGTTGAGGAGAGGATGGCAGGATCGAATGGCTTCGAATGGTGGCCTGTTGCGATCCGATCAATCGACATGATCGGGTTACAGCGGACCGCACCCGACTAATACGGAGCAACAGCCTCTGCCCGGCGGCGCGATTCCGAGAAATCGAACTCGGCGCGATGGGCTTCGAGGAATCGAGCGTTGGGGCGCAAGCGATGTTCGTCTGGCTCGCGCAACACCGAACCTGCAAACGCCGCATAATCCGTATGCTGCAGAAGATACGACCCGCAAAGTTGATAGTCGCCGCGTACCAGCTCAAACGAAATCAGATGGGCGTCGAACAGCGAGTGCAGGTCGCGGCGCAGCAGAATACCGTTGCTGACAATCTGCGACTTGGGACCCGAATAGTTCTCGATATGCGCGGCTTCGAGCGCCTCGTCGACATTGCAGCCCGAGACGGCGCATCGACCGGTATAGGCCTCAAAGAGCTGATTGCGGAAACGCTGCTGGCCGATTCGTTCGCGACGCAACGCGTAGCGGACCTTATCATCGTCGCTCACGGGAGCGCCAGAAAACTCCGCCGCGACCGGAGCCTCCTTCATGTAGCTCATATCGGGGAAGAAACGCGCGTCGGGTCCGCCCTTATGGACGGGGCCGTGCAGTACAAACCAGCTGTTCTCCGGCTCGTAACGCTCAACAAACGCTAGGCCCAGAACCTTGTAGCCAGCGCTCGTTGCAAAGAAAACGCCAACGGGAACGCCGCACTCCATGCAGTTGATCATCTTTTGGTTGTAGTCCTGGTCGCGCCAGTTTTCGACCGAAGCACTTTGCGACGAGTACTTGAGCACCCACGTGCCGTCCTCAAGATAGAGCGGCGGAACATCAGGGTAGGCGCCGCGCTTGGAATTGTGCACCGAAAGGGCAAAGGTCTTCTTGCGCGGATGCTTAACGCGCCCGCGACCAGGCCAAAAGATGCCCGAATCGCGCGGCACCGGAAAGAGCTCGGAATCAATCGTCAGACGGAAGGGATATTGAGGGCTATCGGCATTGGTGCGATGCGGAAGCTTGTCCCACAGGCCGCCACGCTGCTCCTCGCGCAAGAACCGCTCCCAGGCCTGGACATATTCGGACGGCACAAAGCTGCAAGCGCGGTCGAAACTCGGCCGAGCAATCAGCGGAACACTAGAAGCGATACCGTCCATAAGGAACCTCCAGGAAGAACAGTTCTTCACATTATCGCCGATCCACGCGGGCTCATATGCAGCTGTTTTGCGCAAAGTCGCCACAAAAGAAAGGGACTGCTTCGATTGAAGCGGCCCCTATCAATTTCGAGTAGATCAGGATAATGGATGCTATTCAGCAGAAACGCCGGCAAGACGGACGGTTACGTTGTATGTAGCCGTATCTTCTGCAGCTTCGTTATTAACGCAATCCGCGTCCGTACCTTCCATCCAAATATACACTCGAAGAATCACTCCGTTGTAACCAACCCGTTTGGCTATCGCTTTAGAGCCCGCGACGTAATCTTCTCCGACTTTCGAGGCACACCAACCGTCATAGTTGTCTGCCTCGATATGCTGGTAGGAAGGAGTAACAGGCGCAGCAGAACCGTTGATGCACGCCCAGCCGTCAATTGCCGAAGCATCATTTCCCTTGCCTTCAACTGCATAGGGGGCATAGACGCATTTCAGAGTCTCTGCTCCAGTACCGTTACCATCCGCATCGGCATTCTGAATCGTCAATCCAACGCGCAAGGATTTGGGGATGGTGTCAGTCGTAGCATCACCGTTGACCGTTACTTCGACGGGATTTTCAGAAGGATCCGCAAGATATACGTCTGCAAATCCGGTATCCGAAATCGTATAGAGGATGTACTCACCTTTTAGAAACGCATAGTGCGTCTCTCCGCCAGCTTCGTACTCTCCAGCCTTGCCACCTGCGGTGAAATTGAGCTTGGTATAAGTGGTGACCTTTCCATCTTCACCCCAACCCTGGCAGGCATACCAATCCGCCATATTGTCAGTCGAGGAAGGAGTGATTTTGCCTCCAAGCTCGGTCGCCGCGAGAGAATCCTGAGCGCCACCATGCTGGGCGCCTTTCGACTTCTGAGCGATCTGAAGAATAAACCCGTTCGTGGTGGCACCGATCGTAGACGTTTTTGCGCTGACCGTATTGTTGGCAACATACCAAGCATACGTGGCGGCGGATAGTGCGAAACCAGACAGCACAACCGCGGCAGCCGCGGCAACGAGCTGAACCTTTAATTGTTGAGATCGTTTTGCCATCCGATTAACCTATTCTAAAAAACCAGGGGCCGACGGTTCGGCCCCCGGCGAAAGTCGAGCTTTATGTATAAATGGATTGATTACTTAAACTCGGTCGGCGTCGCCTCGAAAGTAACCGTCACGCCGCAATCCTTTGCGATGTTCTCCAGGTTGGTGGTATAAACCTCGGAGTCAGCGCCATCGTAGTAGACATAGACCTTTACGGTAGCATCCTTGTTCTTTGCAATACCGTCGGCCTTGATGATTCCATTAGTGTTCGAGCTGCTCTCTTTGCCTGCTTTTGACCAAACGGCCCATTCATTATCGCACATTACAAGCACGCGCATAGCAGAGTCGAGTTTGGAATTAGACGTATTGTTAATCTCAACGCCAGTTACCTTCAAGTTGGTAAAGGTACCATCATAAGTACCGGTACCGATATAAAAAGTATTTGCAAGGGTGTAATCCTTGGTCGCAGCCGTTTCAGGATTACCAACGGCGAAACGCGTGTCATCCTTCTCATCGGGCTTGGCCTTATCCTTTGCATAGGCACTTTCGAATTGCCAGACGCCATCCGCCTCACTGGCAGCTTTATTACCAGTGTTATCGAAATTCCTCTTCCACTGAGCGGGATAAAGCTTGGTATCAGCATCAAACGTCTCAGAAGCGGTAGCCGAACCCGTGGACGTTGTCTTCGTAGAACCGGCATCCGCATTATCAATCACCAGATATGCAGAATTCGACTGCGCGCTAATGTTGGTAGTCGTCGCCTTAACCGTGTTGTTGCTGACAAACCATGCGAAGGTGGCGGAGCCGAGGGCTACGGCTGCCACGAGGACCATGGCGATGGCGGCGCCCATCTGCTTCTTTAATGCCTTGGTATCCATACGGACCCCTTTCTTTCCCCATTCATCCCAGATGACCCTCGAGAAGCCCGGAAGGGGAGCCCGCGCTTTCGTGTTGGATGTTGCTTGCCCATCCTTTTGATATAGAGTTGAGAATACCATAATTCTTACGATTTCCTTATGAGTTTTCGGCAGCCTACATTCCGGCAGATTCATAGGTCTACCTCGGGTTATATGTGGTGCTATGTGAACATCGTTACCTTATTTGATCTCTCTCCTGCAAAGCCGTAAGTCCCTCTTAAGCCTTGCGACCGCAGTTCCACACCATCGCACACATTCACCCTCCGCCGAGCTTCGCCCTAGTCCTTCCCCACCCGCTATACTGATGTAGCACGTGTAATTTCTGCCTGCTTGTGCGGGCTATTTGCCGGGAGGGCTCTATGGCTGCCGCCAATCAACCCAAGGGAAGCGTTTCTGCCGGATCGATCAAGCCGGTGACGCGCAAAGCCGTTCGCTGCCAGCGCGAGGTCGCCTGGCTGGTCACGCAGGCGGCCGGCAAGCTCGTCGCCACCACCGACGACGTCAACGCGCCCACGCCCAGCTTTGTGCTGGCGGCCGCGTTGTCATACACCCGCGAGCAGGAGCAGGCCGCCCGGGACGGTGAGCACGCGATTGACTACGAGGCCGTCATGGGCCCCGACCTTGCGAGCTTTTGCCTGGCTGCGGGGCTGCCCGCAGCACCCAACGCGCTTTCGGACGCGGGCTACATGTTCACCCTCTCGGGCGCGGATCTGATCCGCGACCTTTATGCCTACTGCGGCGACCTGGGCGAACGCATGGGAGACGCGGCGCAGGTCAAACCGGGCTACGCGATCAAACTCGTGCTGCGGTTGTTCTTGCTGGACGGCGCCGCTGGCGACGTCGCCTCCTCCAAAGACAACGCCTCCGCATAACAAAAGCGCCGGGCCGGAAAATCGATTCCGGCCCGGCGCCTGTTCGTTCTACTTGTCCCCGTCCCCTGCGGGCGAGTTCTTTTGGTTGCGACGGTTACTCCAAGTCACGTTGTGTTCCTTGTAGTAATCAGGCGCCTCGTTGCCGCTCGCGCTAATGGGATCGCTGCCGGTCAGGGTATCGGCAATATCCTGCACGAACTTAACGAACAGGCTCGAGTCGTCGGTCTCGGACGAATCAAAATCAAAACCGAACTCCACAGCGCCGCCGATGATCTTGTCCACGCACTCCGGGTCGTCGCCGTCCAGCCAAATGACCACGGTGTACTTGTCCACATCGCCCACGCGGAAGTTCGCGTGGCTAATGGTCGTCACCACGTCTTTGGACGCAAACGGCTCGGTGTTGGGCTCGGGGTTACCGTCGGCCGCGGCGGCCGCGTAGGTGGTGGGCTCGCCGTTACGATACACCCTCACGCGCGCCGCCTTCTCCACGCCCTTGCTGGCGCTGACCACCTTGAGCTTGGCGCTGTAGCCCAGATCGGTCTTGCCGGCGTTGCGGATATAGAAGGTGTACGCCACGTAGTTCTTGCCGTTGTGGCTGCCGTCGATATCGTCCAGGTTGTCGGGCAGGTCCTCGGCAGCGATATTGGTGCCGTTGTCCAAGGCGTCGGCGGCCAGGCGCGCGGTGGCGTTGTTAAAGTCGCCGTTGTCGGCAATGGCCACGCCGCGGCGGAACAGCTCCAGGCGGTTGAGGTTGATAGTGAAGTTACCCATGTTTTCCTGCATAAACGACAGGGCGAACAGCACGCCAAAGGCAAGCGCCAGCACCACGAGGGCCTTTTGCAGTTTGTCCATGCGCAGCAGCGCCGCGCCGATGCGCTCCATGCGGCGCTTGGGCATGTACATGGAGACGACCGCGTCGGGGTCGATGTCCTCGAGGTCCTGGTCGGCCAGTGCCTGCTCCAGCTCCTCGATGCGCACCACGCCGCGAAGGTCGCGCTTGGGTTTGCGTTTGGGTTTGCCGAGGCGCTTGCGCGGGGCGGGATCGGTGCTGGGGGCGTCCTCGGGCTGACCCTCGGCCAAATCCTCAGCCGCGCCCTCGGCCTGGCTCTCGGCCAAATCCTCGGCAGCTTGATCTTTGTTGTCGTTACGCTTGAGCAGAGCCATGGCGATCAGAGCTTATATTTGGCGCGGATGTAGCCGACGTATTCTTTGACGAGCTCGCGCTCCATGTCGTCGGCGTAGCGGAACTGCAGGCCGCAGACGTTGCGGTACAGGCTGCCCTTGGGCGCGCGGCGTACCCAGCACACGATGCCCAGCTGCTCGGGCAGCTCGTGGCGCTCGCCCTGCAGGCGGATCGTGGGCATTTGCACGGCCAGGGCCTCGCCCACATCGGGATAATCGTTGAGGTAGACGGCCAGGCCGCCGGCCGAGACGTCGATGGTCATGGCGTCCTCGGGCTCGGGGGTCGGCGCGTTGTCGCGCTGGTAGGTCAGGCGCATGGCGACCTTAAAACGCTCGTCGCGGCGCTTGACAAAGGTGCGCTGCTCGGCGACTTTGCGCATTTTCCAGTAGGTGCGGATGCCCTTTTTCTCGACCGACTCGGGGTAGCCGGCGAGCACGAACGTCTCCTCGCCCACTTTGTATTGCAGCAGCAGCTTTTGGTTTTCGTCCATGATGAGCGGCTTGCCGGCGAGCATGGGCGCGCTCATAAGAAAGTACGCGTCGTCCAGGTTCTCTTTGTACGTGGCGAGCATGTTGAAGTCGGTTTTTTGGCCCATGGGCACGTCGAATGCCACCTGAAGCTTGGTCCCCGGCGTTATCTGTTGCTCTGCCATGTTGTCTCCCCCAGTCGCGGGCGCCGATATCATCGTCGTGCGCGATGCACATTGGGCTATTGTACCTGCTTTGCCGCAGGTTTCGGTGGGCAGTACGCGAAATGGCGGGATGCAGGGCGCGGGTGAACGTGCAGCTGCTCCGCGCGCGGCATCAATCTAACAGCGATGCATGTCCCCGACAGGCCGTCTGTCTATCTCTCAGCCATCTCTCATTTATCTCTCAGCTTAGAGATGAGTGAGAGATGAGAGACAAAAATGCCGTTATCGGTTCAAGCAAATCACGTTCGCGCAGGTAAACTCATGTATACCGGAACTTTGACTCGATCCCCTAGCCACCTTGCAGCATTGTTATCTCTCATATTTATCTCTCGTCTTTCTGTTATCTCTCGTATTAGTGACGAATGAGAGATGAGAGATGCGTGAGTGATGGACGAGTGTGATTTTTTGGACGGTCGGAAAATCCCTCAAATAAAAAACGGGGCCGGCCTTACGCCGAGCCCCGTTTTCAAACGGTCAGTTAGTTATCCAACGCGCGAGCATAGCAGTCAACATTACGCCGCCGCGAACACTCCCAAGCCCGTTCCGATGATGCAGATTGCGAAGATGCCCAAGATGATCCAAATGGTCTTGACGCCCTTTTTATAGAGGGCAACGCAAGCGAACGTTGCCAGCAAGGGCAGCAGACCGGGGAAGATCGAATCGAACAGATCCTGCAGGACAATCTCCGAACCACCCACGTCAAAGGTCAAAGCCGTGGACAGCGAGACCTGTGCCGCAATCATGGCGCCGATAACGGTCATTCCGAGAACACCGGCAGCATGCGTCATGCGAGACATAAGGTTGCTCTCTTCGGACTGCTGCAAAAACTTGGTTCCCAAGTCGTAACCCAGATGGGCGGCGACGATACGCGTTGCAAAGTTAATCACGGAGTAGATGAGCGCGTACACGATGGGGCCGAGCGGGTTGCCCGTCGAAGCGATGCCAATACCAATGCCGGCGGCAACCACGCGGAACGTACCCCAGTAGAACGAATCGCCGATGCCGGAAAGCGGTCCCATAAGGCCGACCTTCATGGCGTTAATCGAGGACGTGTCGAAGTTCTTATCGGCAGCCGCCTGCTCTTCCATCGAAACCGTTAGGCCGGCTACAAACGGAAGCACATGAGGCGTGATGTTAAAGAACTCGGTATGGCGATCGAGCGCCGCATAGTAATCGTCGTCGTTGGGATAGATCTTTCGCAGGGGCTTCTGAATGGTGTACATGAAGCCCATTGCCATCATCTTGTCGTACGACTGCGAGCACTGGCTCGTAAACTGGCGAAGGAACATGCTCCGATACATATCGGGAGTCATAATCGCGTCCTTCTTGGCCTCTTTGAGGTCGGTGTTCTGGATAGCCATTAGAAGTCCTCCTCTTCATCTGCAGCAACCGTCTGCGGACCGGACGAGCCCTCGCGGAAGGCCAGGAGCAGCGCGACGCAAATGGCAGCTGCGGCGACGCCGACCACGTCCATCTTGAGGTAGATGACCATAATGAAGCCCAGGAACAGCCAGGGAAGGAGCTTGTTATCGCCCATGGTCCTGATAAGAAGAGCGAAGCCGATGCAGACCATGACGCCGGACGCAACGTTGAGGCCGTCCATCACAAACTGCGGAATCGCGTTGAGCGCATTGTTGATAAGGTCGGCACCAAAGAACAGCGAGCCAAACACCAGCAGTGCAGACGGAATGCCAATCGACAGCGGCACGATGGTCAGATGGTACAGATTCGCCTTGGCAAGATCGCGATTTGCCAGAGCGGTCTCAATCTTCTTGCAGGCAAAGGCACCCGGAACGGCGTAGCAGAAGTTGCGCCACACCTGAAGGAAGACGGAGACGGGAAGGGCGAGCGCGACGGCAGTTGCCGTGCCCGTACCCGTAATGACGGCAAACGCGCAGCCAAGCACGCCGGAGGCATAGACCTCGGGAGGAACCGCCGCGCCGACCATGATGGCGCCCATGAACATGGACTCCAAAGCAGCGCCGACGATAACGCCCTGCTGGACATCGCCAAGGATCAAGCCGACAAACAGGCTCGTAAACAGCGGACGACCAAGCATCGTAATGCCAAATAATTGCTCGTCCATGGACGCAATAAATGCGACCAGTGCAACTAGAAGATACTGGACAACCATTTCGATCAACCCCAGAAACAGGTCTGCAGGCGAGGCATTCTGCGCAGCTCGCCTGCAGACAACCGCAGCAATTTGAGAGGATTAGTAGTTCATCTGGTGATAGTAACGACGCGTGGTGAGCGGGTGGTTACGGACGTGCTCGAGATGGCAGCTCAGACGCTCGGTGATGGTGTAGGTGACCATCGGGGAGACGATCTTGCGGAACTCGGGGTCGCTGAACGGCAGCTCGACCTCGGCGGTGTCAAACTTGTTCACGCGGACGTTGACGCCCTTCTCGTCGGCGAGCATGTGAGTGAAGTTGTCCACGCGGTCCATGAGCTTACGGGTGTCGTCCTCGCCGTAGAGCATGATGAGGCTCGTGCCTTCCTCGCACAGCTCGATGGTGCCGTGGAAGAACTCGGCGGCGTGGATGGACTTGGTCTTGATCCACTGCATCTCCTCGAGGATGCACATGGCGTAGTCGTAGGCCTCACCCCAGAGCATGCCGGAGCCAATCACCATGTGGTAATCGGTGTCCTTGAAGTCCTCGGCCATGGCGGCGCAGCGCTCGTCCTGAGCGTCCTTGGCCTTGATGAGGTACGGAGCGATGTTGCCGAACTCTTCCATGAAGGTGTCGTACTTGGGGAAGGCGCCGGCGTTCTTGAGGAAGCGGGCGACCAGCGTGATCTGGTAGGTGTAGATGGCCTCGCACAGAACGTCGTCCTCGGCGAAGCTGAAGAACTTGTAATCGGCGTACTCGGTGGCCGGGGTGTTGTCGTTGGAGACATACATCAGCGTGCGGGCGCCCTGCTCCTGGCAGAACTTGGCAGCCTCAATGATCTCGGGGGTGGTGCCGGTACGGGTGGAGAAGACGCAGACAGAATCCTTGTTGAAGGTCTTGGGCGGGCAGGCGAGGAACTCTGCGGCGATCTCGCAGTGGACATCGACGTCGGCCGTGGTGGTCTCGACCCAATACTTCATCGGGAGCGTGTGGGCCCAGGTGCCGCCGCAGCCGATGAAGAAGATGTTGGAATAACCCTGCTCGCAGACCTCGTCCACGGCAGCCTCAATCTGAGGACGGAGAGCGAGGGCATCGCTCACAACCTTCTCGTAACGAGGCTCATCGAAATTGAACATCCCTTACTCCTAACTCACTTGGATGAACCCTTCATTCATCCCATGACGTTATAATACTTTATATAACTAACTATGCAAGAACTATTTCAGATTTTTTTGATTTTTCTTTAATAAAAAGCCCGCCGATCAAATGATCGACGGGCATAGGCATAGAGCATTGGTTCAATAAATGCCGAGCATCAACGTGTTTCCGGCTAGAAAACGTCCTTGGCAAACACCTTAGCGTCATTGGGGACCTGACGGATTTCGATGGCCACGCCATCGCCCAGGAGCTCTTGGATATGCTCGGCATCTTTCTCGGTCGCAAAGATCGCAGGGGTCGGATGAAGCGTGGTCTCAGGGGTCTTTCGGGTTCCGCCCAGATTGATCTCTTTGATGTCTTTGCAACCCTTAGCGAGACGATAGACATCTTCAATCGTCTCAGTGATGATAAACAGCGAATACTTGTCGGTAACGCCGCTGTTGAGCGCCTCGATAGCAGCGTCAACATCCTTGATGACGAGTTTAACGCCGTTGGGGCGGGCGAGCCTCAAGGCCGCCTTCCTCATGTCGTCTTTTGCCACAGCATCGCTGGCAAGCAAGATGCAATCTACATCCAAAGCGTGAGTCCAGGACATGGCAACTTGGCCGTGAATCAGTCGGTAATCAACTCTCGTAAGCTTAATCATCGTTATCATCTCCGCACGTGATAAAGGGAATGACAGGTGTGGCCCCTAGCTAGGGCTCGAACCAGAACTAACTAGAACTCTTCTTCCTCGGCGCCGGCAAGCATGTCCGCCGCCTCGCAAAGCTGAATAAACGAACGCGATCCCTCGACCGCGGCTTTGGCCTTGTCCGCATCCAGGGAGTCCAGCTGTGTAACCATTTCCACCAGCAGCGGCAAGTTCATTCCAGCGATTAACGTAAACGATCCGTCGGTCTGCCTCTGAATGAATTCGTTGTTTACAGAGCCGCCAAAGATGTCAGTCACGACAAACCAAGAGTCGGCAGGGTCCCTCGTCTCCATCCATGCATCAATCAACGCCGCGACGTCCCTTGAATCGTCATCGACATAGGCGCACAGGCACTCGATTCGGTCGTTGGTGCCCATCAGAATCTCCAGAGAGCTTTTCATGCCTTGGGCGAGATAACCATGACTCGCTAGCAATATCTTATTCATAGTTCTCCAATACCAATAGGACGTACTATATTGTCATAACAAAGTATATTAGCAATCTACCCTACGTGGTGTGTCTATTTTCCAAATCCGCGAACGGTAACAATTGGTC
Source organism: Collinsella sp. AM16-21 (assembly GCF_003471905.1). Lineage (NCBI taxonomy): Bacteria > Bacillati > Actinomycetota > Coriobacteriia > Coriobacteriales > Coriobacteriaceae > Collinsella > Collinsella sp. AM16-21. The sequence continues at coordinate 13,512 of NZ_QRKJ01000014.1, read as the reverse complement.
GGTAAATCGACCAATCTATCGCTAATTTACAAATAGAACTTCAGTCGCTCGGTGCAGTACACCTGACGGGAGATAAAAAGCGGCTCGCCACTTGGGGCATAACGTCTATCGACAAACAGAAGCAGCGAAGAGTCCAGCTCCACGTTAAGGTATGCCGCCTCGAGCTCGCTCGCATAGCAGACCTCGAGCGTACGCGTGTTGGGACCCATCTTGATTCCCTGGCGATCGAGTACCGCCATCAGCGAATCGTCGAGGGACTCATGCTCCAAAAAAGAAAGCGCAGCGGAATAGCTATTGGTTTCCAGCATCGTGGGCTTGCCATCCACAAGGCGCAGACGACGGCTACGCAATACCTTTTGGGTATCGTCTACGCCCAGGAACTTCGCGTCTCGCAGACTTGGGAAGTCCCAGCCCATTTCGAGAACCCTGGTAGACGCCTGTTTGCCCGCAAGCTGGCACGAATGGGTAAAGCTCTCACGGTCGTCCGCGGCATACATCTGCGTGTCCGACGAAACGAACGTGCCCTTACCGCGGGCCCTCTCAACAAGCCCAGCATCTTCCATTTCTTTAATTGCGGAGCGAACCGTTATTCGGCTCACGCCAAATTGCTCGATAAGCTCCGCCTCGGTCGGAAGCTTATCTCCCGGGCGGTACGTGCCGTTGGCGATTGAATCAGAAAGCGCACGAACAATCTGTTTGTACAGGGGGATAACGCTATTTGCCTCAACCATATCAACCATACCTTTACAAGGAATCAGCAGCCTATAGATAAATGACTTATATTGTATTAGAACTTTTTAGCACTCCACGCCATTTCTTATAATGTTTTAGCAAACGAGGGGTTATTTTGCGTAAACGGTGTAGAGTCCATCCATTTCCGCATACAGCTTCAATCTGATGGCGGTATATGCATCCGATAAGCCGATTGATTTTTATCTTCTACCTGTCTCACATTCATCCCTCGTCGTAGAGATGAATGTGAGGTGAGAGATACGTACTTGACACGCGAGCGTGGATATTTGGACGGTTTTTGGGCTTTTGGCGGCCGATTTCGTCCGAAAATCCACGCTCATGCGGCAGACGTCCGAATTTCCACGCTCGTGTGCCAGAAAATCCACGCTCATCCCGCAGATTGGTCGAAGGCCCCATATGGGTATACTCTCGAGGATTCGACTCGATTCGCCCCCGTTGGGGCGTCAAAGGAGACTGCATATGTCCACTACCTCAACCGACCCGCGCGCCGCTGCTGCCGCGCTGCTGGTGCCCGGCACTACCTGCCACGGCTTTACCGTCGAGCGCTGCGAGACCGTGCCCGAGCTCGACTCGGACGCTTACGTACTGCGCCATACCACCTCGGGCGCGCGCCTGCTGTACCTAGCGTGCGACGACGAAAACAAGGCCTTTGCCATTGGCTTTAAGACGCCGCCGGCCGATTCCACCGGCGTGTTCCATATTCTTGAGCACTCGGTGCTGTGCGGATCGGCCAAGTTCCCCGTCAAGGAGCCGTTTGTCGACCTGATCAAGAGCTCCATGCAGACGTTCCTCAACGCCATGACCTACCCAGACAAAACCATCTACCCCGTCGCCACCACCAACGAGCAGGACCTGTACAACCTGATGGACGTGTACCTGGACGCGGTGTTCAACCCGGCCATCTATACCAAGCCCACCATTTTTGAGCAGGAGGGCTGGCACTACGAGCTGGACCTGCCGGAGGGCGCCGAGGGCGAGGGCGACGACAGCTCCGCGAGCCTGCGCGAGGGTACGCTGCGCTATAACGGCGTGGTGTTCAACGAGATGAAGGGCGCGCTGTCCGACCCCATGAGCGTGCTGGACGACGCCGTCAACGCCGCGCTCTATCCCGACACCGCCTATGCGCACGAGAGCGGCGGCGACCCGCGCGCGATTCCCGCGCTCACCTACGAGCAGTTCCTGGACACGCACGCGCGCCACTACAATCCTTCCAACTCTTATATAACGCTCTATGGCGACCTGGATGTGGACCGCGCACTGGCGTTTTTGGACGAGCGCTATCTGTCGCAGCCGAGTGCCGCGAGCCGCCGCATGGACTCGGCCGTTGCCGCCGGCGAGGACCCGTCCGCGCTGGCGCCCAATCCGCTGGACGTGCAGGCGCCTGTGACCTGCGAGTATAAGCGCGTCGAGATGGCCACCACGCCCGAGAACGCCCTGGTGGGCCTGGGCCTAGTACTGGGCAGCGCACTCGACCGCAAGCGCACGATCGCGGCGGATATCCTGTTCGAGGCGCTGCTGGGCTCCAACGAAGCGCCGGTTAAGAAGGCCATTCTGGCCGCCGGCCTGGGCGGCAACGTGGTGAGCTACACCGCGGCCGAGAGCCTGCAGCCCTACGAGCTCATCATGCTGCAAAACGCGCAGCCCGGCGTGGCGCGCGAGCTGCGCCGCGTGTTCCAGGACGCCTGCCGCGACCTGTGTGAGCGCGGCGTTCCGCGCGAGCGCCTGGAGGCCATCATCAGCAGCAACGAATACGACCTGCGCCAGCGCGACTACGGTATCGCCGACGGCGTGGCCATTGCGTGCGACGCGCTGAGCACCTGGCTCTACGATGACGACGCCGCGACGCTGGCGCTCAAGTATGGCCCGGTGTACGAGGAGCTGCGCGGCGAGCTGGAAGGCAGCTACTTTGAGGACCTGCTGCGCGAGCTGGTGCTGCAGAACGATCACATGGCACTGGTCGAGCTGGTGCCGGTGGACGCCGCCGAGGGCGCAGAGGGAGCCGAGGCCGCCGAGCTGGCAGCCAAGCGCGATGCCATGACCGATGCCGAGCTGGCCGACGTGGTCGAGCGCACGGCCGCGCTGCGTGCCGCGCAGGAGGCAGAAGACACGCCCGAGGCCAAGGCCACGCTGCCGCGCCTGCGCGTGTCCGACATTGGCGAGGCGCGCCCCGAGCCGCCGCTGGTCGTGGACACGACCGCGCCCATCGTCTGTCTGCGCCACGACATCCCTACCAACCGCCTGGCCTACGCCATGCAGTATTTCGACCTGAGCTGCGTCGCGTTTGAGGACCTGCCCTACGTGACGCTGCTCTGCCGCCTGCTTAAGCAGCTGCCCACGCGCGAGCACTCGGCCGAGGAACTCGACAACTTGCTCGCTGGCAAGCTGGGCTTTTTGAGCTTTACGACCGAAGTCATGACGCAGCCCGAAGTGGACGGCGTGCGCCCCTACCTGCTGGTGAGCGCCGGCGCCCTGTCCGAGAAGATCGATGCGCTGGCGAGTCTGCCGCGCGAGGTGTGGTCGAGCACGCTTTTGCTCGATGCCGACGCCGACCGCGTGCGCGACGTGCTCACGCAGATTCGCATTGGGCTTGAGCAGGGCTTTATCAACAACGGCCACTCGGCGGCGCTCGGTCGCGCGATGAGCTACAGCTCGCCTTCTGCCGTGGTGCGTGAACAGCTCTCGGGCGTAGACTTCTACCTGTTCCTGCGCGATCTGCTCGAACACTTTGACGAGCGTCTGGACGACCTGCGCGCCAAGCTTGCCGAGCTGGCAGGCCGCATCTTTGTGGCCGATGGCTGCATGGCGAGCTTTACCGGCAGCGATGAGGACTTTGACGCGTACTGGGATGCCGCGGGCAACCTGGGGCTTGGCGCGGGCGATGGTGCCGGCCGCGACGCGCTCGTGGTGCCGGCGCCGTGCGACCGCCACGAGGCTTTCGTGATCCCCAGCGACATCTGCTTTGCCGCGTGTGCGTGCGATCCGCGTCGCTTGGGGCTCGACGTGACAGGCGCTTGGGCCGTGGCTGCCAACGCGCTCTCCTACGACTACCTGTGGAACGAGATCCGCGTGAAGGGCGGTGCGTACGGCTGCGGATTCCGCGCAGCCGGCGAGCGCCAGACGGCGTTCTACACCTACCGCGACCCGGCGATCGATCCTTCGATTGAGCGCGTGGAGCGCGCGGGTGCATGGCTTGGCAGCTTTGAGCCCGACGAGGCCGCCTTTGAGGGCTTTATCGTGAGCTGCGTGAGCGGCATGGACGCGCCGGTGAAGCCGTACGCGCTCACCAAGCGCCGCAACACGACCTACCTGGCCGGGCTCGATCCGCACGCACGCGAGGAGCGCCGCGCCCAGATGCTCGCTGCCACGCCCGGTGAGCTTCGCTCGCTCGGCGCCGACGTGACGCGCATCGCAGCCGAGTCGCCCACCTGCGTCTTTGGCGGCCGCGACGTCATCGCCAAGAGCAACGCCGGCTTTAACGTCGTCGACCTGTTCGCTTAACGCACAAAGGTAGATTTTTAGGACATGCCTAAAAATCTACCTTTTTCTTTAACGGGCGGGGTGGAGCGAGCCGGCTTTGGCACGGGATGCACCGCACCGCCCGCCGATTTGTCTAAATCTGTAACAGTTGGGCAGGAATATGGGCTCAAAACGTTACAGATCGAGACAGTTCTGGATGACACCAGCCCTTTGTCTCGATCTGTAACATCTGAGCCCATTTTTGCCGAGTAACTGTTACAGATTTAGACAAACCACTACGGACGCTAGCCTCAGCCCAAACCACCACAAAGGTGCCTGTCCCCTTTGGGTGGTTTGCGAGTGGGCTGTTACTTGATGAACGGGTTCAGCCTTGCCGCCAGCGGATCGAGCTTGTACATGGTTGCAAAGCACTCACGACCATAATCGGAGTCATTGTTCCAGCTACCCTGGTCGACGTCGTACTCTGCATCCAGACGAATCCACTCCTCCGGCTTGTTCTTCTCGTGCTTGCTGCAGAAGTAGCGCTGGTACTCGACCTCGTGCTCAAACTCAAACTCGGCATCCGAACCGCGGCCGGCATACTCGTCGACCGACGTCAGGTTGCCGTGGTCGTCGTAGTAAAACTCCGCATAGCCGCCGCGCTCGGAATCGATCCTGTCGAGCTTTCCGTCGCTGTACGAATAATCCACCGCGGCATACGAGTTCAGCGAGCCGTAATCGTTGCCGTGCGAGTCATATGCCACAGGCGAGATACGCGAAATGTTGCCATCCTTGTCATACTCGTAGCCAGCGGTGATCGTCCACCTGGTGCCCACGGTGTCGCCCTGACAGTCCAGCGTAAAGGACGTCACGCGATCCTTGTCGTATCCGTACGAATACACGACCGTCCGAGGATTGCCCGGGCTGGTATCGGTGTCGGTCACCATGTTGCCGTCCTGGTAGACATACGTGCTCGCACTCTCGCCGTAACCCGCATGGGTCGTCTTGTTGATCAGGTTTCCGTCCGCGTCGTAGGTAAACGTCGTGGTGCTCGACGAATCGCTAATGTCGGCATCGCAGTCGATGCGCGTGACGTTACCGTCAGCGTCGTACGTAAACGTGTTGACGTTCTCGTAACCGCCCGCCAGATCTTCCTCAATCTCAGAGATACGATGCGACTCATCGTGCTCGACGCTGTAGCTTACGCCGCCACCTTGCTTGACGGCAGACGTGAAGCCCGTGACGTAACCGTTCTCGTCACGCTCGATCTCGTAGATATCGCCGTACGCATCGCTCTTATCGGTGCCTTCATAGGACATCGGCAGCCACAGCTCGTCAAGCTGTGTGTCCTTAATGCCGGTAATCTTCGTATCCTGCGGCAGCGCCAACGTGGCGAGCTTCTTTTTGCCCGAAAAATCGATGCTTTTAAGGTTTTCGGCATTTTTGAGGTCGAGCTTCTCGATGTCGTCGCAACCGTCCAGATTAACGACGGTGACATTACTCGCCGAGTTAAGCTCGACGGTCTTAAGGTCGCCGCAGCCCGAAAGATCCAGGTTGACGAGTTTGTCCCCGCCATTTTCCACACTGGTAACGTTGGGGAACACCTTGCCCAGGCCCTGCGTCGACGTGATGTCGTCCAGCTCGACCGACGTCACCGCCTTGGCCTCGTCGCGTGAGATGCGGCCGTCACCGTTAGTGTCGTACTTGGTCGAGACAAGCGCACGCATGCCGCTGTCCGGGAAGGTTTTCTCGTCAATTGGGGTGGTCGCGATCTGGGTGAAGTAGAACAGCGCGCCACCGCCGACACCCGCCGCCACGGCAAGCACCGCGGCAAGGGCGATGAGGGGCTTCTTGGAACGCTTGCGCCGCGCGGGCTGCTGCACGGGCACGTATTGCTGGGGAGCGGGCGCGGCAGGCTGGGGTTGCTGCGTGGCCGCGACCTGGTCGGGTGCTACGGGCGCGCCGCAGACGGGGCAAAAGAGGGCGTCGTCGACAAGCGGCGTGCCACACGAGCGACAAAACATGGCGGGTTCCTTTCGGTTCATTCCTTCCACCCTGAAGGTAAACCCAAAAATGCAGCCCTTGTTGCGCAACAAAGCCAAGCGGGAGCCAAACCGCCACAAAGGGGACAGGCACCTTTGTGGCGGTTTGGGGTGAATCCGTCGCGTTTGCCCAGATAAAACCTGCCAAAATAAACCTGTCCCTTTTTGGAAGGTTTGGGAGATGAGACTGGGATGGATAAGGCTGAGTTGCGGCGGGCGGTGATTGCCCGGCGCAACGCTATTGATTTGGATGTTCGGGCGGCGAAGTCTGCTGTTGTATGCGCGCGGCTTGTTGAGCTGCTGGATCGCTTGGGTGCCGCGGCACCGCACACCGTTGCCGTCTATGCCGCGATGGGTTCCGAGGTCGACCCAGCCGCGTTTGCCGCTGCGGCCGCCAAACGCGACTGGCGCGTGGCCTATCCGTGCATGTTCTCGGCAAGCGACCCCGCCGCACGCGGCCAGCGCATGTGCATGCGGGCAGTCTCTGCCGGCGATGTATCCACGGCTCCGTTTATCGCTCATCCCACGCGGGCCTTCGCAGCCACGGACGTCGACAGCGACCGCTTCCCCATTGTGCCTGCCGCCGAGCTCGACATGGCTGTCGTGCCGCTCGTGGCCTTCGACCGCACTGGCGCGCGCCTGGGCTACGGCGGAGGCTGCTACGACCGCTACATACCCATGCTCTCGCCCGCATGCCAAATCGTCGGCATCGCCTTTGACGAACAGCGCGTCGACCACGTTCCCACCGACGCCCCCGACCTGCCGCTGCCCAACATCGTCAGCGCCTAAATGCCGTTGTATCGCACCCGCAAGATGAGCGTGGAAAATTTCCCGTTTTGGGTCTGTTCGGGGGCAAAAAACGGGAGATTATCCACGCTCATTATTCAAACGTCCGATAATCCACGCTCGTGTGTCCGAAAATCCACGCTCGTCACGCCGCGAGCACAGCCACGGCCGTAGCCTAGTGCTCCTCGCCGGCGCGGGCTAGGTCGTAGGGCGTGGTCTGGTAGACATAGTAGTTGAGCCAGTTGGTGTAGAACAGCTGAGCCTGGCTGCGCCAGACGTTGCGCGGCTCGGCAGCGGGATCGTCGCCCGGGAAGTAATGCGCCGGCACCTGAGGGTTGAGCCCGCGCTTCACGTCGCGCTCGTACTCCAGGCGCAGCGTGTCGGTATCGTACTCGGGATGGCCAAAGACAAAGAAGCGACGACTGTCCGTCGACTTGACAATGTACAGCCCCACCTCGTCAGACACGGCCACGACCTCAAGCTGCGGCTCGGCCTCCACGTCCTCGCGGCGCACATCGGTGTTGCGCGAATGCACGGCATAGAAGCGGTCGTCGAAGCCGCGGACCAGCGGGCTTTGCGGCTTCACCAAATAATGCTCGAAAACGCCACTTGCCTTGGCCGGTAGATCGTACTTCTGAATGCCGTAATGATGGTAGAGCCCCGCCTGCGCGCCCCAGCAAATGTGCAGCGTAGAGTGTACGTGCGTGGTGGACCAATCCATGATCTGGCAGAGCTCGGGCCAGTAGTCGACTTCCTCGAACGGCATCTGCTCCACGGGCGCGCCCGTGATGATCAGGCCGTCGTAGTGGATGTCGCGGATATCGTCGAACGTGCGGTAGAACGTCTCCAGATGACCGGCGCTTACGTGCGTGGCCTCATGCGTCTTGGTGCGCAGCAGATCTACCTCCACCTGCAGCGGTGTGTTGGAGAGCTTGCGCATGATCTGCGTCTCGGTGGCGATCTTGGTGGGCATGAGGTTGAGGATGAGCACGCGCAGCGGACGGATGTCCTGGTGCAGCGCGCGGTACTCGGTCATGACAAAGATGTTCTCGCTCTCGAGCTGCGCGGCAGCAGGGAGGGCGTCGGGGATGCGAATGGGCATGGATGCTCCTTACGAGTCAGTTGCAGTTATGGTACAACGAGCGGCCCCATCCGCGCGAGTACATCGCTCCGAGACACCGCCAGCGGCCCAAATCACTCCAAAAGTAGAGATTAAGGCATGTCCCAAAAATCTGCGGCGCTTTAGCCTAGCAAAGTGACAGCAGGACGCTACAATGGTTCGACGCGAAAAACTCGGCCGAAAGGATGCATATATGTACCAGACGCGTAAGATCGGTGTGGTCGGCCAGGGCCACGTAGGAGCACATGTTGCCAACAGTCTGCTCATGCAGGGCATTGCCGATGAGCTGTACCTGTGCGATATCAACGAGGCCAAGGTGACGTCCGAGGTCCAGGACCTGCGCGACTCCCTTTCGTTTGTCCCGTACAACACCAAGATCGTCAACTGCTACGACCACTACGAGGAGCTTGCCTGCTGCGACGTCATCGTCAACGCCGCCGGCAAGGTCGCGCTGGCCGCCGGCAACCGCGACGGCGAGCTGTTCTTTACCACCGACGCCGCCCGCACCTTTGCCAAGCGCATCGTCGACGCCGGCTTTGACGGCATCTTCGTGAGCATCTCCAACCCCTGCGACGTCGTGTGCACCGAGCTGTGGCACCTGACCGGCTACGATCCCAAGAAGATCATCGGCTCGGGCTGCGGCCTGGACTCCGCCCGCCTGCGCACCGAGATCTCCAAGAAGGTCGGCGTGAGCCCCAAGTCCATCGACGCCTACATGATCGGCGAGCACGGCTTTAGCCAGCTGGCCGCCTTTAAGGCCGCAACCATCGCCGGCAAGAGACTCAACGAGCTTCAGGCCGAGAACCCCGACAAGTATGCCTTCGACCACATGGAGATCGAGGAGCTCGCACGCAAGGGCGGCTATGTAACCTACCAGGGCAAGCAGTGCACCGAGTACGCCGTTGCCAACTCCGCCGCGCGCGTCTGCGCCGCCGTGCTGCACAACGAGCACGCCGTGCTTTCGGCATCCACGCTCATGACCGGCCAGTATGGCGAGGAGGGTATCTTTACCTCCCTGCCGTGCGTGATCGGTGCCGAGGGCGTCGAGGAGGTCTACACGCTCGACCTGTCCGAGCACGAGCTCGAGGGCTTCCACAAGAGCTGCCAGCACATCCGCGACAACATCGCCCAGCTCGACTGGTGGGACGCCGAGGCCTACGACGCGAAGTAGTCCGCCGCTTGACGCGACACCTCGCTCATACGGACGCCATGCAAAGCGGGCCGCGCCGGAAATCCCCGGCGCGGCCCGCTTTTTACGCACGCTATTCGCTTGCGAATCGAAGGTGGATACTTTTTTCCCGGTACCTAGTACTGCTCGATGCCCATGTAGCGACGAACCTCGGGGCTGTGGTCGAACACCTTGCCGCGTGCGGCGCGCAGCTCGCAGCTCATGTTGTAGAAGAAGATTGGCTCCAGGAACGAACGCACGCTGGCAGGCACTTCGCCCACGCCGTACTCAAGCGCGTCGAGCACCATAATCGTATCGGTGTGCGTGTTGAGGAACGCGAGCGCACGCTCCTCCATGGGGCGGCACTCGCCCGCGCCAAGCTGCACAAAGTAGAACACGCCGGGCTCGGTGGCTTCGAACGGGCCGTGGAAATACTCGCCAGAGTGGATGTAGCAGCAGTGCTGCCACTGCATCTCCATGAGCGAGCAGATGGCCATGGCGTAGGTCTGGCTAAAGTTAGGGCCGGATCCCAGGATATAGAAGAACTTGTGCTGCTGGCAGAGTTCAGCAAAGCGATCGCCCAGCTCGGCGTTGACCTTCTCGCGGGCAGCGGGCAGTAGGGCATCCATCTGCTTAAGGCCGGCGTACATGTCGGCAAGCGCCTCGTAACCTTCCTGCTGGTCGAGCAGCTCGGCAGCAATCAGGGCGCCGATGCCCTGCGGGACCTCGGCCTGCGGCACGCCTTCGCCCCACGGATAGACCCAGGTGGTCCACTTGCCGTTATCGATCTTTGAGCCCTCGCAGTCGGTCATGGCAACAACCTCGGCACCGGCAGCCAGCGCCATCTCGCAGCCGTCAACGACCTCTTGCGTGTTGCCGCTGTGGCTGCAGGCAATAACGAGCGACTTCTCGCCAAGGCTCTTAGGAGCCATCAGGCAAAACTCGCGTGCCGTGTAGACCGTCGAGGTAAACGTGGTGGCCTCGCGCTTGAGCAGCTCGTTGGCCGGCATCAGGTCGATCATCGAACCGCCACAAGCGATCCAAAAGACATTCTCGATCTTACCCTTGCGCTCGATGATTTCCTGAACCAGATCATGTGCGTTCATGCTGATGCTCCTTCTTGTGTGGCGGTTTTGAACGACTACAGCTCGTACCTGCGGTCGTTCTATATTGTCCTATTTATAGCACGCACGACGACGCCCGTGAAGTCATTTCACCAAACTTGTTCTATATTGTTCTATCTGTGGACGTTAGATGTCGAACACGTAGCGCGAGCCCACGATCTTTTGGCGGCCGAGCAGTAGAGGGCGCCCGCCGGCGTCGGTAAAGTAGGCCTCCATATAGAAGAGCGGCTCGCCGACCGGCACCTCCAGCAGCGGGGCCGTCTGAGCATCGGCAAGCGCAATCTCCACGGTGCAGGGGTCGGACTTGAGCGGCGCGCGACCCGAATGCTCGGCAACGAGCGCAAAGATGGAATTGTCCGTGAGGTCCTTATCGGCAAGTGTCTGCAGATAGGGATGGTCAGCCAGCACAAAGGCGTTGTTCTCGAGCATGACGGGGATGCCGTCGGCCGTGCGCACGCGCTCGACAACGATGAGCTCGCAGCCGGGTTCCACACCAAAAAACGCCGCGTCCTCACGCGTCGCCGCAACCACCGTGCGCGACACCAGGCGTGCTCCGGCCACCATGTCGTTGGCGGCGCAACCCTCGGAAAAGCTCTGAACGTCACCCTTCTGGACAATCTTGCGCTTGAGCTTGGGCGCGCACACAAACGTGCCCCTCCCCTGCTGGCGGTTGAGATACCCCGCGCGCGACAGCTCCTCGATGGCGCGGCGCACGGTGATGCGTCCCACGCCGTAGGACTTCGCGAGCTCCATCTCGGAAGGAATGCGCGAGCCGGATGCGTACACGCCGCGCGCGATCTCGCCCTTTAGGTCGTCCATAACCTGCTGGTACAGCGGCACGGCGGGCACCTCGGCGCGCTCGGAACGTTCGGTCTTGCTATCGGCTGCCATCATTACGCTCCCTCCCGCGCATGCTCGGACTCAAATTCTTCAATCGCCGCCATAAACTGCTCGCCAAAGGCGTCGGCTTTTTTCTCGCCAATGCCGTTGACCTGGATCAGCTCCTCGCGCGTCTGTGGACGCAGGCGGCACAGGCCGCGCAGGGCCTTGTCGGAAAAGACCATATACGGTGCCATCTCCAGCTCCGTCGAGATCTCCTTGCGGAGGGCACGCAGGCACTCGAACAGCTCGGCATCGTCGCCCACGCGCGGGCGCTGATCCAGCTCGGCCTCCTCGCGCAGCAGATCCACCGCACGGCGGGCGCGGGTCGAGGCCTTGCGCTTGGACGCGCGGCGCTTAACGGTAAAGGCAAACGTCTCGTCCTCGACCTCGCCAGCGCGCGGGCCAAGCCCCACGACCGGGTACTGCCCCTGCGAGGTGGCCAAATAACCGCGGCCGCACAGCTGGCCGATGATGTCCTTGATACGCCCGACCGATTCGCTCGACAGCTCACCGTAGCCGCGGTCCTCGTCCAGATGCATCTGGCGAATGCGCTCGGTGTTGCCGCCGTGGAGCACGTCGGCAATGAGCGACTTGCCAAAGCGCATGGGACGCGTGGCCACATAGCGCACGGTGGCGCGGGCCATATCGGTGACGTCCTCGACCTCGAACTGCGTGAGGCAATTGCTGCAGTTGCCGCAGCCCTCGGCGTCGTCTGCGGTGCCGCCCGCAGCAGCCGCAACCGCATGCTCGGCCGCGGCTTCGTCGCCAAAGTAGCGCAGCATGTATTCGCGCAGGCAGCCGGTGGTATTGCAGTAGCCCTCCATCTGGCTGAGCAGGCGATAACGGTTCTGGAGCGCCCACGCGCGCTGCTCGTCGTCAAGCGCCTCGTCGGCCGCATCGCCGCGGTCGATCAAAAAGCGACGCATGCGAAAATCGTTACCGTTCCACAGCAAGTGACAGCTGGCCGGATCGCCATCGCGGCCAGCGCGGCCCGCCTCTTGGTAGTACGCTTCAATGCTCTCGGGCACGTTGTTGTGAATCACATGGCGCACGTTGGGCTTGTCGATGCCCATGCCAAAGGCGTTGGTGGCAACCATCACCTGAATGTCGTCGTCGATAAAGGCACGCTGGCTCTGGCGGCGGGCGTCGTTGCCCATGCCGGCATGGTAGCGGCCAACGCGAATGCCGCTGGGGCCCAGTGCCTCGGCAAGCTCCGCGACCAGCGCGTCGACCGTCTTGCGGGTCGAGCAATACACGATGCCGCTCTCGCTCGAATGCGCGATCACATAGTCGCGCACCCACGCGGTCTTGGCCTTGTCGCCCATCTCTTCGCAACCAAAGTAGAGGTTCTTGCGATCGAAGCCCGTCACCACGGTCGCCGGGTTTTGCAGGCCGAGCATTTGCTGGATATCGGCGCGTACACGCTCGGTCGCCGTGGCGGTAAAGGCCGCCACGATGGGGCGCCGCGGCAGCGAATCGATAAACTCACGAATCTGCAGGTAGGCGGGACGAAAATCCTGGCCCCACTGGCTCACGCAGTGGGCCTCGTCAATGGCCACGAGCGGCACGCCAATGCCACCGTCCGCCGCGGCTTCCTGCGCAAAGGCTAAAAAGCGCGGCTCGAGCAGACGCTCGGGTGCCACGTACATAAGCTGATAGCGGCCCTCGCGCGCCCGCTTGAGCACGGTATTTTGCTGAGCCGGCGTAAGGCTGGAGTTGAGATAGCTGGGTCGCGCACCCGCCGCGAGCAGCGCGCGGGTCTGGTCCTCCATAAGCGACAGCAACGGGCTCACCACAAAGGTGATACCAGGCAGCATGAGCGCAGGCACCTGGTAGCAAATGGACTTGCCGGCGCCCGTGGGCATAACACCCAGCGCATCGCGACCGGCAAGAATCGCATCGACCATGCGGTCCTGTCCCGGGCGAAACGAGGTGTAGCCAAAATAGGCGCCGAGCGTGTCGAGCGCCATCTGCTGCATGCTATCGGTCATGATTTCCTAACGTCCAAGTCATCTGCCGCCGATTATACGCCGCCACGCGGACCGGTGCCGCACGGCTATCAGCCACGCTCATTCTGCGGGTAGTCATTGGGTGTTCCTATAGTTTTGTCAACCGTCGGGGCTACTCCCGGTAAGGCACCCGGTCGCGCATCACGGCGTATATCGCCCTGAGCCGCTTCCT
>NZ_QRKJ01000013.1:26961-71957 GCF_003471905.1 Collinsella sp. AM16-21 | reverse complement strand
AACATCATTGTCGCAGCCCCGACCCGCGGTCACGAGCGGGGGCTCCTGTCTATTTAGTGCCCTCGGATTGGGTCATAGTGTCTGTCGGTACCAAGACATCGGCGTTGCCTTAATCCAGGTCTGTCAAAAAGTAGTCATTGGGGACGTTCTTAAACGACTACATAGCATGAGAGTGGACAATCTCCCGGTTTGAGCCTGCACTCAAGCTCAAAGTGGGAGATTATCCACTCTCATTTGTTCTGTGTCCGAAAATTCACGCTCGTTTCTACTCTGCCTACATTTGGAGGAAGAGCTCGTGGAGGCAGGCGTCGTCGTCGAGCTCGGGGTGGAAGGTTACGCCGAGCTGGTTGCCCTGGCGGGCGGCGACGATGCGGCCATCGACCTCTGCCAGGGCCTTGGCGTCGCCGTGGACCTCGACGATGCGGGGCGCACGGATAAACGTCAGCGGCACCTCACCGTCGATGCCGGCTACCTGTCCCTTGGTTCGAAAGCTGCCGAGCTGCCTGCCGTAGGCATTGCGCTCGACAAGTACATCCATGGTTGCCAAACGCGGCGTGCCCTTATCGTCATGGGCGGCAAGATCGCGCGCCAACAGAATCAGACCGGCACAGGTGCCCAGGACGGGCATGCCTTCAGCGATGCGGGCACGAAGCTCCTCGAGCATGCCCAACTCATCAAGCAGCTTGCCCTGAACGGTGGATTCGCCGCCAGGGAGGACCAGGCGATCAAAGTTCTGCCGCAAATCGGCCGCCTGCCTCAGCTCAATACAGCGTGCGCCAAGCTCGGATAGTCTTGCCTCGTGCTCGGCAAAAGCACCTTGGACCGCCAGCACGGCGACCGTTTGGTCCGCATAATCGCTCATGTGCGATCCTTTCTGCCGGACTAGCACCCGCGCTCCTCCATGATAATCTCGATCTCGTCGGCGTTGATGTCCACCATAGCCTCGCCCAGGTCCTCCGAAAGCTCGGCGATGAGCTTGGCGTCGGTGAAGTTGGCCACGGCCTTAACGATGGCGGCAGCGCGCTTGGCGGGGTCGCCGCTCTTAAAGATGCCCGAGCCCACAAAGACGCCCTCGGCGCCCAGCTGCATCATCAGCGCGGCATCGGCGGGGGTCGCTACGCCGCCAGCAGCAAAGTTCACGACGGGAAGCTTGCCTGTGGCATGGACCTCGCGGACCAGCTCGACCGGAACCTGCAGTTGCTTGGCTGCCTCAAAGAGCTCATCATCGCGTAATGCAACAATGTCGCGGATCTGCTTTTGGATTTTGCGCATGTGACGCACAGCCTGGACGACGTCGCCCGTGCCCGGCTCGCCCTTGGTGCGAATCATCGTGGCGCCCTCGGCAACACGGCGTAACGCCTCGCCCAGGTCGCGGGCGCCGCAGACAAACGGCACGTCAAACTGGGTCTTGTCGATATGGTAGACATCGTCGGCAGGGGAGAGGACCTCGGACTCATCGATGTAATCGATCTCGATGGCCTGCAGGACCTGCGCCTCGACAATGTGACCGATGCGGCACTTGGCCATGACGGGGATGGAGACGGCCTCTTGAATGCCCTTGATCATCTTGGGGTCACTCATGCGCGAGACGCCGCCTGCGGCACGGATGTCGGCCGGGATGCGCTCGAGTGCCATGACGGCGCAGGCGCCCGCCTCTTCGGCGATGCGTGCCTGCTCGGGCGTGGTGACGTCCATGATGACGCCGCCCTTGAGCATCTGCGCGAGCTCGCGGTTGAGTTTAACGCGATCGGCCTTGCTGGTCTGTTCTGCCATGGTTGCTCCCTTGGTTGGCATGTGTATTGCTTGACGGAACATCCTATCGGGGAGCTGGGTATGGCGAAATACTCAGTTTTCGAGATAATAGCAAGGTCAGACTAATGCCAGATTGAATGACTCGATAAGGTCAGGTGACAAACTCATGCTTGACTATAATTTGGAAAACCGCGGCGAAGCATCGCTCTATGAGTATGTTTACCAGCAAATTCGAGATGATATTGTAGCTGGACGTATTGCGGCGGGGGAGCATCTTCCGTCTAAGCGCGCCTTTGCCAGTCATCTGGGAATTAGTGTCATTACAATCGAAAATGCATATAGCCAGTTGCTTGCCGAGGGTTATATTTGCTCAAAGCCGCGCCGTGGTTACTACGCGTGCGAGCTTCCCGATGCACCGGTTTTGGCTTCGGCTGCGGAGGGCATCGACCGAGATGACGCCTCCGTGGGCCCCAGCGCGCATGATGTCAACGGACAGGTCGAGCGATTCGATGCGCTTTCTCCTTCCGCCTTGGAGGCGGCGCGGCTTTGGCAAAGCGCGCTACGGGCGACACTGACGTCCGAAGACGAACGTGAAATCTTTTCGACCGCGCCGGCACAGGGCACCGCTCGGCTACGACGCGCTATCGCTCACCATTTGCGTGGGACAAGGGGCATGAATGTCGACCCCGACAACATCGTTATCGGTGCGGGCGCCCAGTTGCTCGATACCATGTTGGTTCAGTTGCTTGGAGCCGACAAGGTGTATGCCGTTGAGGATCCGGGCTATCTGCTCCTGACGCGCATCTATCAGGCTATGGGTTGCGAAGTGCGTCATATCCCGTTGGACGGTGAAGGCGTGGACTTGAGTGCTCTGCAGAAAACCGGGGCGGATGTCCTTCACCTGATGCCGTCTCACCAATATCCGACCGGCCTTGTGACGAGCATTGCGCATCGCTATGCCCTGCTGAGCTGGGCCGCCGAGCAGCCGGACCGGTATCTCATCGAAGATGACTTTGATTGTGAGTTTCGCCTTGCCGGCAAGCCGATTCCCGCGCTCGCGTCGATCGATGCCGCCCAATCGGTCATCTACACCAACACCTTTTCAAAAAGTCTGTCGTCGGCCCTGCGTTTGGCGTATATGGTCCTGCCTGATGAGCTGATGGAACGGTTTAGGCGCAACCTTGGTTTTTACGCATCGTCGGTGAGTTCTGTTGACCAGGTCGCTTTGGCTCGCTTGCTGGAATCGGGTGATTACGAGCGACATGTGAATCGCGTGCGCGTGCGCGCTCGCGAGGCGCGCGATGGCCTGGCGGCGCTTGTACGGAAGGCATTTCCGGCGGGGGAGGTCTCGATCGAGTACGCAGACGCGGGTCTTTACTGCACCGTCGTCCTGACCAAGGATAATGCGGGGGAGAGCTTTGCGAAGGCTCTCGCTGACTCCCGTATTTCCTATATCGATATCGACGATTGCCTATGGGCGTCCGATCGGGCGTTGACTAAGAATGCGCCGTCTCGCGTTCTCATTCAATACGACGACCTGAGCCCTCATTCGCTCATCGTTCTTCAAGAACAGCTGCAATAAGCCCACGAAAAAGGCCCGAACCATGCGGTTCGGGCCTTATGAAGCTAGAGGTTATGTCTCAGGCGGTTGGCTTAGCCAAAGTAGCGCTTGAGCAGACCGGCGAAAGCCTTGCCGTGGCGAGCCTCGTCGCGAGCCATCTCGTGCACGGTGTCGTGGATGGCATCGAGGCCAGCGGCCTTGGCGCGCTTGGCAAGATCGGTCTTGCCGGCGGTGGCGCCGTTCTCGGCCTCAACGCGCATCTCGAGGTTCTTCTTGGTGGAGTCGGTCACGACCTCGCCCAGGAGCTCGGCGAACTTGGCGGCGTGCTCGGCCTCCTCGTGGGCGGCCTTCTCCCAGTACAGGCCGATCTCGGGATAACCCTCGCGATGAGCAACGCGAGCCATGGCCAGGTACATACCGACCTCGGAGCACTCGCCCTCAAAGTTGGCGCGCAGGTCGGCAACGATGTCCTCGGAGACGCCCTCCATCTTGGCGACGCCCACGACGTGCTCGGCAGCCCACTCGAGCTGGCCCTCCTCCTGCTTCAGGAAGCGAGAGCCGGGAACGCCGCACTGGGGGCACTTGAAATCCTCGGGCAGCTGGTCGCCGTCGAACTCTTCCACATAACCGCAAACGGGGCAAACAAACTTCATGATTCGATCCTTTCGATCGATGGCGATGGTGCGCTCGTCCGGTCCCGTAAGGGCCCTCTCCGGACGTGCGTCTTGACGAGTTCTATTATCCATAAATGAGACCGAATGTGAAGCCTATTAGGAATGATTTTTAATAAAACAATTTTCGGCATGTGAAGATGTTGATTGATTAACGATTTGCAAGCCATATGCGGACGCCGATGAGTACAATCGGTCGAGCAAATGTTGACCTATCAACAAATAAAGGAGTCTCCTTTATGCATCTAGCCCGTCGTGCCTGGTGCCGAACATATCAGACGGTTTTTCGCATCGCATTGCCGATCCTGCCCTATACCGAGCCGCGCATTTTGGAGCATGCCGAGGATGTGCCCGCGGTGCTTCAAAAGCGCTCGATCCAGAAGGTCCTTATCGTGACAGACCCTGGTATTGCTCGTTTGGGACTCACGGCATCACTCGAGCGTGCGCTTACGGCTCAGGGGATTGGCGTTACGGTCTATGCCGAAACGCGTGCGAACCCCACGGTCTCAAACGTGGAGGAAGCGGCATCCCTGTATCGCGAGAGCGCCTGCCAGGCCATTATCGGCTTTGGCGGCGGTTCGGCCATGGACTGCGCCAAGGGCGTAGGCGCACGCATCGCACAGCCAAATAAGCCCATCAACAAGATGCGCGGGCTGCTGCGGATTCATCGTCGCCTGCCGCTGCTCATCGCCGTTCCCACCACGGCAGGTACGGGAAGCGAGGTCACGCTTGCGGCAGTAATTACCGATGACGAGACGCACTACAAGTACCCCATTAACGACTTTGTGCTTATCCCGCGCTTTGCGGTGCACGACCCCGAGTTTACGCGCGGCCTGCCCGCCTCCATTACGGGGCAGACGGGCATGGATGCCCTGACGCATGCCGTCGAGGCCTTTATCGGCCGCAGCACCACGCCCTATACGCGCAAGATGGCGCGTCAGGCGGTGCAGCTTATCCACGACAATTTGCTCGAGGTCTATGAGCATGGCGACGACATGCGTGCGCGTCGCAATATGCTTTCGGCGGCGTATAAGGCGGGTATTGCATTTACCCGCTCCTATGTCGGATATGTGCATGCCATCGCGCACAGTCTGGGCGGCCGATACGGAATTCCGCACGGTTTGGCCAACGCGATCATCCTGCCGCACATGCTTCGCGCTTATGGTGACGCCGCCGCCCCCAAGCTTGCCGATCTTGCTCGCATGGCCGGTATCGCGCCGGCTAACGCGCAGGACGGTCTTGCGGCCGAGGCCTTTATCGATTGGGTCGACCGCATGAATGCCGCCTTGGGCATTCCCAAATATGTGACGGGTATTCGCCGCTCCGATATTCCGCAAATGGCGGCCCATGCCGATGCCGAGGCCAATCCGCTATACCCCGTTCCGCTTCTAATGGACCGTTTGGAGCTCGAGCGTATGTACGAGGTCGTCGCGGGTGGTATGTTTGAGGGCGAGAATTAGGAGGGCCCATGAACACCGAGGAAATTGCGTGCATCGTCGGCGATCAGCGCGCCTACTTTAAGACGCACGCCACGTTTGATGTCGATGCTCGACGTCGCACCCTCGTGCGCCTGCGCGAGGCGGTGCGGGCACACGAGACCGATATCGCCCATGCGCTCAAGACCGATTTGGGAAAGTCGCATGACGAGGCCTATATGTGTGAGATCGGCACATCGCTTTCCGAGATTCGTCATCAGATTGCGCATGTGGCTCGATGGAGTCGTCCGCGCCTGCGTCCGTGTGACCTCGCCAACGCCGTGAGTGTGTGCAAAACGCAAGCCGTGCCCTATGGCGTCACGCTCATTATGGCGCCCTGGAACTACCCGTTTTTGCTAACGCTCGAACCGCTTGCCGGCGCCCTTGCCGCGGGCAATACCGTGGTCATCAAGCCGAGCGCATATGCTCCGGCATCGAGCGCGGTGCTCAGGCAAATCTGTGAAGAGGCATTTGATCCGCGTCTGGTGACGGTTGTCGAGGGCGGCCGCGCCGAAAACGAAGCGCTGCTCGATGAGTGCTGGGACAAGATCTTCTTTACCGGTAGCGTTCCGGTCGGCAAGCTCGTCATGGAGCGCGCGAGCAAAAACCTCACGCCCGTGACGCTTGAGCTGGGCGGCAAGAGTCCCTGCATCGTGGATGCGACGGCAAACTTGAAGGTCGCGGCACGGCGTATCGCCTTTGGTAAATGGCTCAACGTAGGGCAGACCTGCGTGGCGCCCGACTACCTGCTGGTCGATACGCGCGTGCACGACGAGCTGCTGGGACTCATCAAGGAGGAAGCCCGTCGTATGTTTGGCGAGCACCCGCTCGACAACGAGGATTACGGTCACATCGTCAACGCCAAGCATTTTGCGCGTGCGCGCGGGCTGATCGATCCCGATAAGGTTGTGCTGGGAGGTACCGCGCGCGAGTCGTCGCTCAAAATTGAGCCGACGATCCTAGACGGCGTGGCCCCCGATGACGCCGTGATGCAGGAGGAGATTTTCGGCCCCATCTTGCCGGTGCTGACGTTTGAGAGCCTAGACGAGGCAGAGACGTTTATTGCGGATCGTCCGACGCCGCTAGCTCTGTATATCTTTAGCCAGGACCGTGCGGCTCAGCAACGCTTTGTGCGTTACGTGCCCTTTGGCGGCGGCTGCGTCAACGACACGATCATGCATCTGGCTACGAGCCATATGGGCTTTGGCGGCATGGGTGCGAGCGGTATGGGCCAGTACCATGGCCGCGAGAGCTTCGATACGTTTAGCCACAAGAAGAGCATCGTGAACAAGGTAACCTGGCTGGACGTGCCGTTTCGGTATGCGCCCTACGCAAGCTGGAAGCACAAGTTCGTGCGTATGTTTGTGCATTAGAAAAGATCGCGGGTAATACGAACAAGTGTTCCTATTACCCACATTTTGCGTTAGACTACTGCTATGGAGCACGGATGGGCCAACTCCCTTTAGAAGGGATTTGGTATGAACGTAAGCGATGTTATTTCGTTATTGGCGTTGTTGATCGCGGCTATCGAACTCGGCCTGTTTATCGGCCGAATGAAATAGCCGCCCCCGCGTAAGCGAAGACGGCCACTTCTCACGATGAAAACGTGTATCGGAGTTGGCAAGACCCGCTGCCACGGGTGCCATCCGTGTTCCTATCTTATCTGCAAGCGTCCCGTCGCGCAAGCGTTGCGGCAAGCGATTGAAAGACGCAGACAGGATGAATTTGTGTCCGCACGGGCCCGTAGACTTCTCAATAAGGTTAAACGCCGGGTATTCCGGCCGGTAGAGGAGCTGCCATGTACGAGCCTTCACGTGTTCTTTTGTCGTTTCATATTGCAGGATTTCAGTATGCCGATGGCGCCTTGGTCTTGGGCGATCTTAAAGCGGGCGATAAGCTGACGCTGTGTGCCGAGCGCGATAATCCCCATGATCCCGAGGCGGTTGCGATCTACTACGGCAACACCAAGCTCGGCTATGTTCCGGGAAACGAGGCCGGCCCGCTGTCCTTGATGATGTATTACGGCCATGGGTACGTATTTGAGGCCCGTGTGCAACAGGTTGCCCCCGAGCGCAGCCCGTGGCATCAGGTGCGCGTTGGACTCTATGTGGTGGATGCTCGCTAATCGGCAATGGAGGCGGTCATGTTTGATGGCGATGACCTGTTCGATCTGACGGACGACCCGTTTGAGTGGGATATGCTGCTCGACGATGATGAGCTAGAGCAGGACCGGAAGAAGCGGCAGGACAAGAACGCCCAGGGTGACGCGTCGAAAAAGAAAGACAAACACCGCCGAGGTCTGTTCGGCGGGCTCTTTGGCTAACCGACGCATCGCTGTGTCTGTATACTTAGCACGAGTTTGACGCGTTGCGAAATGAGGACATAGACGATGATGTGGTTTACCGCCGACCTGCACCTGGGCGATACGAATATCTTGCACGACATGGACCGGCCGTTTGGCTCGGTCGAGGAGATGAATCGCAAGGTCATCGATGCCATCAATGAGTGCGTGGCTGCGGATGACCGTCTCTACATCCTGGGAGACTTTACCTATCGTTTGCCCCTAGCGGATGCCGTGCACCTGCGCGAGCGTATCGAATGCAAGAACGTGACGCTCATCCGCGGTAACCATGACGGCGATTGGGAAGATCCGAACGCACCGCAGATTTGGGATGAGGTGCGCGATTATCTGGAGGTCGCTCCCGGTTACGCTAAGGGTCATCGCCTGGTGATGAGCCATTACCCCATGCTCAGCTGGAATGGCAAGGCGCGCGGCGCCATCATGCTGCACGGACATATCCATAGCAGGGGTGACCGCACCAACGCACGCAACCGCGATCGCGAGCGCCCCATTTTTCGCTACGATGTCGGCCTCGATGCCAACGACTACAAGCCCGTAAGCCGTGATCAGATCCTCGGCTTTTTTGGACTGTAATTCTCGAACCACGACACGAGCTACCGCAAAGGGGGCAGCCACCTTCGTGGTGGTTCTGGCGCCGTTGCCATTATGGCAGCGGCGCCTTTTTTGTCCGTGCGGCGCGGTAGAGTGTAGGCGGTTGAAATTTGCGTCCATCGAGGAGCTGCCATGAACGAGATCAAGTGCCCGCATTGCGGCGAAGTTTTTAAGGTCGATGCGTCCGGTTATGCGGATATCGTCAAGCAGGTGCGCAATGCCGAGTTTTCGCGCGACCTGGATGAGCGCGTGAAGGCGGTCCAGCGCGAGGGCGAGCAGGCACTGGAGCTTGAGCGCTCGCGCTCGACGGCTGCTTTGCAAAAGGCAGAGTCTCAGCGCGACGCTCAGCTTGTCGAGCAGAAGAACGCTGCAGCTCAGCAGCTGGCACAAGAGGTTGCCAAGCGCGACGCTGAGCTTGCCGAGCTGCGCGCCAAGCTCGAAAGCGCTGCCGCAGAGCGCGAGAGTGCAAGTCAGCGCGCGGCGGTTGAGGCCCGTTCCGATGCTCAAAAGGAGAATGCCGAGCTTCAGCGCGAGATCGACAATTTACGTGCGCAGTTGGAGCGCAAAGATGATGAAGCCAGGCTTGCCGAAGCGGCGGCACGCAATGCTGCTCAAAACGACCTGTCCGCGCGCGACGCTCAGATTGCCGAGCTGCAGGCCAGGATCGCCGCGGCGGACAAGGCCCAGGAGATGGCGCTTGCCGCCGCCGCGGCAGAGTCGCAGCGTGAGCTCGATGCCGCTCGCAGCGAGGCCGAGCGCGCGCTTACTGACTATCGCGCGAAGGTGCAAGAGAAGTTTTCCGCCGCAAAGGCTCAGTCCGAGCAAGAGGCCGAGGGCCTGCGTGCCCAGCTGCGCGAGCAGGAACTGATGGCAAAAATGAACCTGTCAGAGGCGGTCGCCGCGGCGGAGCGAGAGCGCGATGAGGCACGTGCCAAACTGACGAGCGAGCTGGCGGTGCGCGATTCTCGCGAGGAACAGGCCAAGGCAGCCCACGAGCTTGAGCTTGCGCAGGCCAAGCGCGTGAGCGACGAGTTGATCCGCTACAAGGATGAAGAGATTGAGCGCCTTAAGGACATGAAGGTTCGCCTGTCCACCAAGATGGTGGGCGAGTCGCTCGAGCAGCACTGCGAGACCGAGTTTAACCGTCTGCGCATGACGGCGTTTCCCAATGCGTACTTCGAGAAAGATAACGATGCATCCGAGGGCACCAAGGGAGACTTCATTTTCCGTGAGTGCGACGCGAGCGGCAACGAGGTCATTTCGATTATGTTCGAGATGAAAAACGAGAACGACGAGACCGCGACCAAGCATAAAAACGAGGACTTCTTTAAGAAACTCGATCACGATCGTCGCCAGAAAGGCTGTGAGTACGCGGTGCTCTGCACGCTGCTCGAGCCCGAGAGCGAGCTTTACAACGCGGGAATCGTGGACGTGAGCTATCGCTACGAGAAGATGTATGTGATCCGCCCGCAGTTCTTCATTCCCATCATTACGCTGCTGCGCAATGCCGCCATGGGTTCGCTTCGCTATAAGCAGGAGCTGGCGGAGTACAAGCAGCAGAATATCGATGTCACGAACTTCGAAGCCAAGATGGAGAAGTTCAAGAACGATTTCGGCCGCAACTACGAGATCGCGAGCCGCAAGTTCCAAACGGCAATCGATGAGATCGACAAGACGATTAGCCATCTGCAGAAAACCAAGGAGGCGTTGCTGTCCTCCGAGAACAATCTGCGCCTTGCCAACAAGAAAGCCGACGATCTTACCATTCGCAAGCTCACGTGGGGCAACAAGACCATGAAGGCGGCGTTTGACGAGGCACGCGGGGCTGCGGCAGAGACAAACGATGAGCCAGCCGAGGCGGATTCGTATGAGGTCGAGAATGCCGAGTAAGGCATAGCGGATAGTGCAAAAACGGGGCCGCTGGCGATAGTGCCAACGGCCCCGTTTTATTCCGTTCCAGTATGTTTGGCTAGTTCTCGAGCAGGTCCTCGATAAAGCCGACGCGGTAGTTTTTGAAGATTACCTCGCCGCCGTCTTGCGTGGCGTCCAGATCGACATCGCCCATGATGCCAAAATCGTGGTCGCCATCCTCGTCGGCAAAGATCTGGTGCACGTGCCATACGTGCGCGGTCTTCTCGTCGGACTCATCGATGGAAAACATCGCGGCACTGCGGGCGTCTCCGTCGGTGAGAATTTCCTCATGCTGCTCATGGTAGGCATCGAGGGCCTTTTGCCAGCGGATCTCGCTCATGCCCCAGTCGTCGTCGAGTTCGCCCAGGTCGCGAATGCGCTCGCGGGCGGCAAGGGTCACGCGGCGGAAGAGTGCGTTGCGCACCAGCAGGGTGCAGCCACGGCGGTCTGCCACGACTTCATCGATGCCCTGCGGCGGTGCGGCGTCGAGTGCAGCGGGGTTGCCGGCGTTCTCCCACTCGTCCACCAGGCTCGAGTCCACCGAGCGCACCACAAAGCCCAGCCACGAGATAATGTCGCGCAGGCGTTCGTCGCGCTTCTCGATGGGCACGGTGCGGTCGAGCGAACGATAGGCCTCTGCCAGGTAGCGCAGCAAAATGCCCTCGGAGCGGGCGATGCCGAGCTTTTGAATGTAGCCCTTAAAATCGCTCGCGCTCTCCAGCATATCGCGCAGGACGCTCTTGGGAGAGAGCTGATAGTCGTTGGCCCAGGGCACTTCCTGGCAGTACTTGTCAAAGGCGGCGTCGAGCAAATCCTCGAGCGGCTTTTCATACGTGACGTCTTGAATGCGCTCCAGACGCTCCTCATATTCAATGCCGTCGGCTTTCATCTCGGCCATAGCGCGATCGCGTGCTGCGCGCTCCTGTGCGCGCAGCACCTGCTTGGGATCCTCGAGCGTTGCCTCGACCATTGAGATCAGATCCATGGTATAGGTCTCGCTCTCGGGATCGAGCAGCTCCAATGCGGCAAGTAAGAACGGCGAGAGCGGCTGATCGAGCGCGAAGTCCTCGGGCAGATCGACCGTCAGTGCGTAGTCGATGTCCGGCGCGGCGTCAGCCGGAGCGTCGGGTGCGGGCGGCACTTCGGTGCGTACGACGACGCCGGAGTCGATGAGCGTGGCGAAGATCTCGTCGGCACGAACCTCGAGCTTTGCCTTTTCCTCAGGGGTCTGCAGACTCGTCTCGATGAGGTCGTGTACGCGGGCTCGGGCATCGCCGCCCTGCTCGACCACGCTGATCACCATGGAGTGCGTGATGCGCAGGCGCGGCTTGAGTGTCTCGGGCTGCGTCTCGATCAGGCGCTCAAAGGTTTGCTTGTTCCAGGTGACAAAGCCCTCGGGGGCCTTCTTCTTTTTAATCTTGCGGAGTTTTTTGGGGTTGTCGCCCGCCTTGGCCATGAGCTTGGCGTTCTCGATCTCGTGCTCGGGTGCCTCGGCAATCACCATGCCCTCGGTATCGAAGCCCGAGCGGCCGGCGCGACCGGCAATCTGATGGAACTCGCGGGCGCGCAGACGACGCATCTTGTAGCCGTCGAACTTGGTAAGCGCGGTGAGCACCACGGTGTGGATTGGTACGTTGATGCCGACGCCGAGCGTATCGGTGCCGCAGATGACGGGCAGCAGGCCCTGCTGCGCCAGGCGCTCGACCAGTAGACGATAGCGCGGCAGCATGCCGGCATGGTGCACGCCGACGCCGCATCCGAGCAGGCGCTTGAGAATCTTGCCAAAGGCCGTGGAGAAGCTCGTGCCCTTGGCGGCTTCCTTAATGGCCTCGCGCTGCTCCTTGCTGGCGATGCCAAAATTGGCGAGGGATTGCGCCGTTGCAAGGGCGGCATCCTGGCTAAAGTGCACGATATAGAGCGGGGCCTCGCCGCGGCGCATGGCGAGCTCGACCGTGCCCTCGAGGGAGGTCGTCACATAGTCGTAGCTCAACGGAACAGGACGCGGGGCGTCGACAACCAAGTCGCAGGTAGCGCCGGTGTGTTCCTCGAGCGAGGCGGCAATCGCGGTGACATCGCCGAGCGTGGCGCTCATGAGCATGAATTGCGTGTGGGGCAGGGTGAGCAGCGGCACCTGCCAGGCCCAACCACGATCGGGGTCGGCAAAGTAGTGGAACTCGTCCATGGCGACGCAGCCCACGTCGGCATCTTCGCCCTCGCGCAGTGCGTCGTTAGCAAGGATCTCTGCCGTGCAGCAGATGACGGGCGCCTTGGTGTTGATATGCGTGTCGCCGGTAATCATACCGACGTTATCGCGGCCGAGCACCTGCACAAGGTCGAAAAACTTCTCGCTGACCAGAGCCTTGATAGGAGCCGTGTAATAGCAGCGTTTGCCCTGTGCCATGCCCATAAAGAGCATGCCCAGCGCGACAAGCGACTTGCCCGATCCGGTCGGCGTGCCCAGAATGACGTGATCGCCGGCGGCTAGATCCATGAGGGCCTCTTCCTGGTGGTCCCACAGCTCAATACCGCGATTGCTCGTCCATTCAAAGAAGCGCTCGAAGGCCTGGTCGGGCGTGAGCCACGGTTCGGGCTCGCTGCCGTCCTCGGGCTCCCACCAGATGGGGGAGAGCGCACCGAGTGAGCCGAATTCGGCTTCGGTTCCCGTGCCGCCCGAGAATGAGCTGGCGGCGCCGGCGCCAGAGACGGTGCTGGCGGCGGTATCTATCGTGGTCTGTGCCATGTGTTTGCTTTCTCTCGCGATTGTCCGCCAACTATTATGGCGTAGCGTCGCATCGATGCGTTCGCAGGCAAGAAAATGCAGGAAATGGGCGTTCTGCCCAGCCGTTTAGTGTAGTCGCTAGCCAAGTGAGTAGACTTTTTGCGATATTGCGAGCACATGACTTTTGCGCTAGGGTTCTACCTGCGGTTTTATGTTTCGCTATGCGGGCTGTGCCTGGCTATTGCAAAAAAGTCTACTCACTTAGGTTTGAGGGCCGTTCGCTGGCGCCAATTTGCGCTTGTTTGCCGACGCCGCGACCATCAGAAGCCCCTAGGACTCCTGCGGTAAGCGCTTCTTGCCCTTGCGGGCGCGGTTTTTAAAGTTCTCGACGGCCTCTTCCATGCCGAGGGGCACGTAGGTGAGCTCATCGAGGTTATCGGGCAGGTAGCAAGCAAGACTTTGCTCCTGCATGCGACCCGCTGTGAGCTGTTCGTCGGTGGGCTGCGCGCCGGGTGTGGCACAAATGCCATAGACGACGGCACCCATCTCGCGCGTGCGGCATTCGTATTCGGTCTCGGGATGCTCGGGATGGTCGCGGCGGACGTCGTCGCTTACCCAAAGCGTGTCGTAGCCGGCCGCGGCAATCTGCCCCAGGGCGTAGTCGCGCAGCGGTTTGCTGTCGGTGCGCAGCGTGACGGTGGCGCCGGCTGCAAAGAGCGGGCGGTAGAGCATCAGATGGTCGACATGGACGAGCCGTTTTTTGGCGTACTTGGCCTTGGGCTGCGGCGTGGGAAAGTTGATGGTGATGGCATCGAGCTCGCCTGCGGCAAACAGCTGCGGCAGCGATGCGGCGCCTCGGGGCAGGACAAGTGCGTTGGACAGCTCCTGCTCGCAGATTTTCTGTGCGGCATAGGCGATGCAGATGGGCTCCTGGTCCATGCCGATAAAGAACGTGTTTGGCTCGCGGGCCGCGCGCTCTACAAGGTACGTTCCCTTGCCACAACCAAGATCCAGATGAAGGTGTTCGAAAGGCTTGCTGCCTGCGGGCGCACAGGCCTCGCGCCAATCTCCGGCATAGGCCTCGGGGTTCGTCTCAATCGCATCGGCGTAGCGCTCCAGGCGCTCCTCGAGTACAAAGTTCTTAGGCGTGCGAACGTGGACGGCTCCCATGAGGCTCCTTGGTCATAAGTATGGAACGCATGGCTGCACGTTCCGGTGATGGGTTAGAAGGGGGCGATTTGCCCAAAAGATGCGGTGCGGCTCAGCGACGAGTCGCTGACGCCTACAGACGCTTGAGAATCACATAGCGGTTGAGCTCGCCGCTGCGACCGTCGGCATGGAAGCGCTCAAGCTCGCGCACGGGGACCTCGCCGCTCTTGTAGAACGTACGGACGCCGCGCACCAGGTCGGTGATCTGCTGATCGTCAAAGTGATGGCAATAGCGGTAGGCGTGGCGGTCGTTTTGCCAGCCAATGAGATGGTCGCCGGCTTCAAACTGCGCGGAATCGTAACCCTCAAACGGCGGGGTGAGCTCGGCGCGGGCCTCGGCACGAACGGCCTTGCGCGCCATGCGCTCGTCGTTCATAAACTCCCAAAAGCTGATGGCGATGATGCCGCCTGGGCGCGTCTGGCGCACCAGGGCGTCGAGCACGCGTACGCGGTACTCGCACGACGGCACGTGGTGCATAAATCCAAAGCAGACCGAGATGTCGGCGAGCGGGGCGTCGAAAAGCACGTCGGGTGTCTTGGCGGGGTTGAGCTTCATGAGGGCGTCGAGCACATCGAGTTCCTGGAAGTGCAGGTTGGGAATGCGCAGGGCGTGGCCACGTGCATCGATGGCCAGGTCCTGACACGAGTCGACACCATAGAACTCAAACGGGCAGCTGACATCTGCCGAGGGGTTTGTGCCGTCGACGCCCTTGGCGGCAAGTGCGCCGCCGGCGGCAAAGTTCTCAAAGCGCATATTTCCGCAGGCAAGATCAAAGACACGGACGGGATGCTCGATCGTGGCGACGTCGAGCTGCCCGAGCGCGATATCCATGGTACGCACCCAGCCGGGCCACGGGGCCTGGCGCGTATCGGAGAAGGAGGCGGAGTGCTCGCGATAGAACGTGTTGTTGAGCTGGATGAGCGATGAGGCGAAATCGCGGTTCACGGCGCGGAACTCCCTCCGTTGGCGGTGCGGAATAAACAGTACGACCATACTACCGTTTACGCCGCAACGGGGACAACCGAGCTGTGGGTCATTGCTTTGTTTGGACACATTTCCGCAGCTCATATGTGCCCGCAACCGCCGGTTGTCAAAAATCTCACTAGAATAGGTGGCATGCTTTTGGCGGTGGCGGATAGATTTTTAACTGTGCAAGGCGCCTTAAAAACAAAAACGGTCCGGCGGCACGGCTGGCATCGCATAGGAGGAACCATGAATGTAGAAACTGCTCAGCGGCTCGCCGACCTTCGCCGCAGCAAGGGCTTTAGCCAAGAAGGATTGGCGCGAAAGCTGGGACTGTCACGCCAAGCGGTCAGTAAATGGGAGCGCGCGGAGAGCTCGCCCGATACCGAGAACCTGATTTCGCTCGCCAAGCTCTATGGTGTGAGTCTGGATGAGCTGCTCAATCCGAGCGATGAGATCGAGGACGATATCGAGTTTGAGAACGAGGACCGCGCCCGTCAGCGCGAGGCCGAGGCGGCGGAGCGTGCCCGTACCCACGAGGCGGCGGCACGCGCTACCGAGGCGGCAACGCAGGCGAGTGATGCTGCGGCCAAGGCGGCGCAAGCGGCAAGCTGGAGTGCACAGGCCGCCAATGCCGCTACGGCGCAGGCGACGAGTGGCGGTGCGGTTGGCTCGACTCCGGTGAAGGGTCCGTTCCAGTCGTTCCCGTATTGGGCTGTGTGTTGGCTGCTGTTCTTTTTGCTGATGTTCCCGTTTGGTGCCGGCCCCTTTGCCGCGCTGATCTTCTTTACGATTCCCATCTATCACT
Organism: Collinsella sp. AM16-21; assembly: GCF_003471905.1. Classification (NCBI taxonomy): domain Bacteria; kingdom Bacillati; phylum Actinomycetota; class Coriobacteriia; order Coriobacteriales; family Coriobacteriaceae; genus Collinsella; species Collinsella sp. AM16-21. The sequence continues at coordinate 55,934 of NZ_QRKJ01000013.1, read as the reverse complement.
GGGTGGCGCGTGCACTCGATGGTGATTGGGCACGCGGGGATATTCAGGTTGGTTCGGCACCGGTGACGGCTAGGACTCAGGTGCAGGATGCTTCCGCTGCGGTTGATGCTGGCGTGGCTACCGCGACTACCGCTGACCCGATCGCCAAAGAGGGTGATGAATGATGAAGCTTTCGCATGAATCCAAGGTACGCTTGGGCGTTGGCATCGGAGCGTTCGTGCTCATCATCGGACTTGTCTTTGGTATTTCGCGGACTTTGATTCATTTTGATGGCCCGTGGGATCTCGACGATGTTGTACCCGGCTTGTCTGGTATGGACGATATGTTTGACGACGATGATCTCTTGGATAGTGGCAACTATTCCGCTCGGCCTCAGCAGCTTTCGAGCACGACTTTTGATGCCGATGAGTTCCGCTACCTCGATTTCGATATCAATGCGGCTTCGGTGGACGTCAAGGTTGTTGATGGCAACAAGGTTCGCGTTATCGAGCGGGGGCGCGTTGCCGAGGGTATGGATGCCTCCAAGGCCGCGACGCAAAACATCGCATCCGTCGAGGACTCGACGCTCAAGGTTTCCCAGTTTGGAAGTGACGACGGTAAGGCAATCGATCGCTCAGTTACGGTCGAGCTGCCGCGCCGTGTTGCCGAACATCTGAAGGGGGTCAACGCGCACGTGGGCTCGGGCGATCTGCAGATTGCCGGTGTCATCTGTGATGGTTTCGACCTTTTCCTGGGTGCGGGAGATGTAGAGTTTACGGGCAGCGTGACTGATGCGCTCAGCGCTGAGGTCGGTTCGGGCGATGTGACGTTCGAGCTTTACCAGGCCCCCGCGAAGTCGATGGACGTGAGTGTGGGCTCGGGCGATGTGGAGATGACGGTTCCGAACTCGACGGGCTTTAAGGCGAGCCTCACCTTGGGCAGCGGCGACTTCGAGAGCGATTTCCTTCCGCTTGGCTACGACGGCGAGACCATTTTGAATCTTGAATTCGATAACGGCGATAAGTCTGCCACGTATCGTTTTGAGGTCGGTTCGGGCGACATGTCGTTTGATCCGGAGTGATGGCTGCGGGCTGGTCCGCAAGCATAGATGCTTAGACGCGCTGTTTGATGGAGGCGCCGGAGCCGTGACGGGCTCCGGCGCCTTTGCCTTTACAATGGGGGCATGGAACAGATTATCTTGAACATACTTAAAGCCCTGCGTCGCGGCGAGACCGTAGACGACAAGGCACTCGTCAAACTGATACATGCCGAGGCGCGCCGTGAGGGTGCCGACAAGCGCGATCTGGCCAAGCGCCGCCTGCTGCCGTTCTACCAGCGGGTGAAGCGCGAGGAGCCGGCTCGTTGGGCTGGGTGGAATGTCGATGCCGAGCTGGAACGTCGACTGCTGCAGGCGCTGCGCATGAAGCCGCGCCGAACGGCCTCAGGCGTGGCGACCATTACCGTCATCACCAAGCCGTGGCCGTGCTCAGGCGATTGCCTGTTTTGTCCCAATGATCTGCGCATGCCCAAGAGCTATCTGCACGCCGAGCCGGCATGCGCCCGTGCGGAGCAAAATTGCTTCGATCCGTATCTGCAGGTGAGCGCTCGTCTGACCGCGCTTTCGCAGATGGGGCATGCGACCGACAAGATAGAGCTCATCGTGCTCGGTGGTACCTGGAGCGACTATCCGCAAGGGTATCAGACGTGGTTTATGTCGGAACTTTTCCGTGCGCTCAATGACGATGCCGTCGCCGGCGTGGCGGCTAATCCCATGTTGGCGCGCCCGGGTATCAGCCGTGCCGAGGCGGGGCGCTTGCTCGATGACGCTCCCGCCGATGCCCTGCCGCCGGTGGTGGCGGAGCGTCGCGAGCGCTACCGGGCTGCCGGCATTGCGACAGACGAGGCCGAGCTCGCGAGCGGTGTTGCAGGAGAGCAGGAGCGCGTGGATGTTGCTGTGGGCGGCTACAACCGCGCGGTGCGTTGTCTGTACGGCCCCGGTACGCCGTGGGGCGAGGTCGCCGAGTGGCAGACGGCCACGATGGAGGAGCTTGAGCGCCAGCAGCGCATCAACGAGACGGCGAAGCATCGCGTGGTGGGGCTCGTTATCGAGACCCGGCCCGATGCCGTGACGCCACAGGCCCTCACGCTCATTCGTCGCCTGGGCTGTACTAAGATCCAGATGGGCATCCAGAGTCTCGACCAGCATCTGCTCGATATCAACGAGCGTCGCATTTCGGTGGCTCAGATTGAGCGAGCGTTTTCGCTTGCGCGCCTGTTTGGCTTTAAGATCCACGCGCACTTTATGCTCAATTTGCTGGGTGCCACGCCCGAGGGGGATAAGCGCGACTACGAGCGCTTTATGACCGAAGGGGCCTTTATGCCCGACGAGGTCAAGGTTTACCCGTGCGCGCTCATCGAGGGTTCGCGCCTGGTGGGCTGTTATGAGCGTGGCGAGTGGCGCCCCTATACCGAGGACGAGTTGCTCGATGTGCTTGCCGACGACATCGTGGTGACGCCGGCGTTCTGCCGCATCAGCCGCATGATTCGCGACTTTAGCTCTGACGACATCATGGTGGGCAACAAGAAGCCCAACCTGCGTCAACTCGTCGAAAACCGTTTGGCGGCTCGTGGGGAAGGCGCGACGGTGCGCGAGATCCGCTATCGCGAGATCAGCACGGCGGGTGCCGACCTGGATGAACTGTCTCTTGATGAGGTCGCTTACGAGACGCCGGTGACGCACGAGCGCTTTTTGCAGTGGGTGACGCCGCAGGGCAAGATCGCGGGCTTTTTGCGGCTGTCGCTGCCCGACCATTCGTTTGTTGCCGTGCATGCGGACGAGTTGCCGACGACGCCGGACGAGGCGATGATTCGCGAGGTACACGTGTATGGCATGGCGGCACGCGTGGGGGATCAAGGCCAGGCGGCGCAGCATCACGGGTTGGGGCGTCTGCTCGTAGAGCGTGCGTGCGAGATTGCCCGGGACGCGGGTTATGCACGTATCAACGTGATTAGCGCGATTGGCACGCGTGAGTACTATCGCCATTTGGGTTTTTACGACCACGGACTCTATCTGCAAAAGGAGCTCTAGATGAACAAACCGAGTGTTTCTGCTGGCGTCGTTGCCGGCGTTGCCCTGGGAGCTGCGGCGCTTGGCGCGGCCGCCGTCGCTGTTCGCGCTGCCTGTCTGCAGGTCGCGAGGACTCGCAATGGGTTGGCGCGTGTGAAGCGCGTGCACGATGAGAGTGGCGACGAAGTCCGCGTGTTGGTGCAAGGCGGCGTCTACCAGAGCGCGACCTACGTTGGCGAGCGTTGGGCAGAGCCCGTCTTTACGTACTATCGTGCGTTTGACGACGTGTTTGAGGCCGAGGATGCGATGCGCGACGCTTATGGTCACGGTATCAACCGTATGCTTATGCTAGGTGGGGGCGGGTTTGCCTATCCCAAATATGCGCTGGTGTCGCACGAGGGCTTGCGCATGGACGTCATTGAGTACGATGCCGAGATTACGCGTCTGGCGCGTCGTTGGTTCTATCTGGACGAGCTGGAGCGCACGGTGGGTGACCGCTTGCGGGTGATTACCGCTGAGGCTCGCTCGTATCTGGGCGTGACGAGCGTTGGGCATCGTCGCTACGATGTCGTCGTGAGCGATTGCTTTGGCGGTGCCGAGCCCGTGCGCGAGCTGGCGACGATTGAGGCGCTGCGCTTGGTGCGGGGCAGCCTGAACCCCGGCGGTATCTATGCCGCCAATATCGTGAGTGCAAACGAGGGGAGCGATGTGACGTTCCTGCGCGATTGCGTTAGCACGGCGCTCGAGGTGTTTGCGCATGCCTGGGTGGTTCCCTGCGGCGACGCGGAATTTGGCGGCGAAGAGAACTACCTGCTCATCGCCAGCGACGGTGACTACACCTTTGCCGACGCCGTGCCCTTCGACGCTGACTTCCTCGGCACCGTCCTTCACGACAAGTAAGTCTCCCCGTCCCAAAAAAGACTGGTCTTAGGCGTGGTCGCGCCAGCTGAGGACGCGCTGCTTCATACCCTCGATGTCGAGCACGCCTTCGGCGAAGCCTTTGCGCACGAGCTCCTCGGGAACGTACTCGTCGTAGCGATCAAAATAAGGCACCTCGCCGGGATAGACGAGCTCGATGGGGTCGAAGTCCTTCTCGGCCTCGGCGGCGAGCACCTCAAAGAATGTCTCCTCGTCGGCCTTCATCTTGAACTGCATAAAGTATGGACGCGACGGATCGAGCCCGCGAAGGCCAAGTTCCGCGGCGCATTTAATCTTGAGCATACGTTCGAGTGCCAGAAAGGCGTAGCTGCCCAACCAGGGGAAGAGCACCCAGGTGTCGCCACCCAGGTTGATGAGCGGCTTAGTTCCCGCGCCCGAAATCTCGGCGGTATGACGAGCCTGCGCCAAGCGAGCCCGTGCGTTACCCATAAGGTACGGATATGCTGCGTGCTCAGTGAGCGCTTGGCGCATGCGCTCGAGCACATGCGTGTTAATGTCGCCGGGGCAGTCGCCAAAGTAGGCCGGCACCCGGCCTTTGACCTGCGTGGCAAAGACGGTATGGCGCTTCCAGTCCACTTCTTCGACAATCCAGCAATGGCCGGCGATGGCAATGCGCTCACCGGGCGGGGGCGGATTGACGATCGTGCCCAGCTCGGCCGATTCGTTCCGGACGGTAAACTCCTCGTTTTCCTGGAACACGGCGTAGAACTTAAAGTTGTTGATGATGCGCTCGCCCGCGAGACCCACGATGAGCCCGCCGCCTTCGGTGACCTGGATATGGTCGATCTTAATGAGGTGACGCAGCAGCACGCGATAGTCATCGGCCGAGATGCGATGGAAATAGCTCAGTGTGAGCACGCGCTGGGCAAGTTCGGCCGGCGTGAGTTCGCCGGTGCTGGCGAGGGTCGACATGGTCTGGTGATAGAGCAGACTGTAGGGGAGTCGATCGAGTTCAGGCGGCTCGACCCATTTTTCCTCGCGATAGAGTTGTACGAGCGCGATGCCCTGCAGGAGCTTCCAAGGAATGGTCTCGGGCATCATCGTGCGCGGCTCGGGTTCTTCCTCGCGCATGACAAACCACATCTCGGGCGGAAGGTCGCGACGGCCTGTGCGCCCCATGCGCTGCAAAAAGGAGCTGACGGTAAACGGCGCGTCAATCTGGAAGGCGCGCTCCAGGCGGCCGATATCGATACCGAGCTCCAGCGTAGAGGTGGTGACGGTTGTCTGCGCCTGCTCCTCGTCGCGCATGAGCTCCTCGGCCGTCTCGCGCAGCGATGCCGAAAGGTTGCCGTGGTGGATGAGAAAGCGGTCGGGCTCGTGTCGACTTTCGCAGTAGCTGCGCAGCATGGAGCACACGGCCTCTGCCTCCTCGCGCGAGTTGGCAAAGACCAGGCACTTGCGGCCGCGCGTATGTTCAAAGATATAGCCCATACCGGGGTCGGCGTTGTCGGGTGCCGTGTCGGTGGGGTTGAGAAGCGCCTGCTCGGCCGCTCGTGGGATGTCGACTTCGCCCTCGGGGGCCGAGGAAGTGCGACGGTCTTTGGGAGCGGCCTTGCCCCGCGCCTGCTCGCGACGTTGACGGCGTTCTTCCTGTGCAAGCTGTCCGCTGTGGCACATGTCTTGTCCGGATGCGGGCAGCGCCGCGGGCGCCGCCGTCTCAATACGCTCGCAAGTAAGCACCTCGGCTTCTTGTGGACCCGTGCCTACGAATTCTCGTTGCTGAGCCTGGGGGCCAGAGTTGTAGAAGTGCTCCATGGAGATGCGCCACATGCGGCGCGGTTCCTCAAAGCGGGGGATAACGCAGTCGCGCCCCGTTCCCTGTGAGAGAAAAGCGCCCGTGCGCTCGGGGTCGCCGATGGTGGCCGAAAGGCCAATGCGGCGAGGCTGCACGCCGGCCATGCGCGAGAGTCGCTCGATAAGGCAGAGCGTTTGCCCGCCACGGTCGCCGCGCATGAGCGAATGGACCTCGTCGATAACCACGTAGCGCAGGTCGCAGAACATGCGCGGGATCGCCATGTGCTTGTGGATCAGGAGTGCCTCGAGTGATTCGGGCGTAATCTGTAGGATACCGCTCGGCTTTTTGATGAGCCTAGCCTTGTGCGATTGCGAGACGTCGCCGTGCCAATGCCAGACGGGGATGTCGGCTTCTTCGCACAGGTCATTGAGACGGACGAACTGATCATTGATGAGCGCTTTGAGGGGGCCAATGTAGAGGGCGCCTACGCTCGCGGGTTGGTTCTCCCAAAACTCGGTCAGGATGGGAAAGAAGGCCGCCTCAGTCTTGCCAGATGCCGTAGATGCCGTCAGGAGCACATTATCTTGCGTGTTGAAGATGGCATCTGCCGCCGCAACTTGGATGGAGCGCAGGCTCTCCCAATCGTGGGAGTAAATGAAATCCTGGATAAACGGGGCATATCGGTCAAAAGCGTTCATGGGACCTCCTCTCATCAACGGGCCGATCAACACAACGGGCAGCGGCTCGATATCTTGCAACATCGGCGTTTGCCCAGATAAAACCTACCAAAATAAACTTGTCCCTTTTTGGCAGGTTAGATGGTAAATTCGGCGAAGTTGCGGTCGCCGCCTGCGGTGCCGGTGTCGCCTGTTGCGGCTGCCGGCGCCAGCGCGTCGCCACCGACGCTTTGCAGCAACTCGGCCACGTTGGCATCGGGGTTCTGACACAGGATATCGAGCAGCTCGATAAAGTCACGGATGACCTCACGCGGCGTCAAATGCGTATCGGCTCCCACGCGGCCGAACTCAATCTTGAGGAAGTCCACCAAGTCGTTCTCGGTAAGCGTGGGCGTCCAGCCAAAGTAGCCGGCATGGATCTGCATGAGCTTTTCGATGAGCACCAGCAGCTCCTCGTAGGTGAGCGGCTGCAGGCGGATGATGGGCGCGAGCATGTCTTTGAGATCATCTCGCGCAAAACGGCCCTGAGCGAGACGGCTCCGAAGGGCCTCGTAGGAAAAGACGCCGCGGCGGCGGTCCTCGATAGAGGTCGGCGTGCCACCCATGATCACGCCCAGGTACTGCGCTTTGCCCTGGAGCGTGTCGTTGTACATGGTCAGGATCTTCTCGTAGTTATATTGGCGCGTGATCGCGTTGGGAATCTTGTACAGATTCACGAGCTCGTCGATGAGCACCAGCATGCCCTTGTAGCCGCTGCAGACCAAAAAACGTGCGATGAGCTTGACGTAGTCGTACCAGTCGTCATCGCTGATGATGGTCGAGGAGCCCAACTCGGCGCGTGCCTCACTCTTGGTGCGGTATTCGCCGCGAATCCATTTGGTCACGCGACTCATAGCTTCTTCGTCACCCTCCGAGACGGCCGTGCGATAACGGCGGAGCATGCGGGCAAAGTCAAAGCCGTGGACCATCTCCTCGAGCGGGGCCAGTTGGGCATTGACGGCAGACTCGTCGGCCTCGGCACACGAGGCGACCCAGCGGTCCAGGATAAGGTTGAGCGCGCCGCCCTCGGGGCGCGTCTTGGTCGAAATATTGCGGATGAGCTCGCGGTAGGTGGCAAGGCCCTGGCCCTGGCCGCCCTGTAGGCGGCGCTCAGGGGAAAGGTCGGCATCGGCGACCACGAAGCCCTCGCCCATGGCATGCGTTCGGATGGTCTGGAGCAAAAAGCTCTTGCCGGCGCCATAGCGACCGACCAGGAAACGGAAGCTTGCGCCGCCGTCGGCGATGAGACTTAGGTCGGTGAGCAGGGCGCGGATCTCGACCTCGCGTCCTACGGTGATGTAGGGAAGGCCAATGCGCGGGACAACGCCGCCCTTGAGCGAGTTGAGAATGACGGCGGCGACGCGCTTGGGCACACGGGGTGCTGCGGATGCGGTATCACTCATGGTCTAAGTATCCTCTCACGTCTGCTTCGTAGTCCTCGATAATTTGCGGTCCTGCTGAGCCAAATTCAATAACGGTGTCGCCCACCAGGTCAAAGAGCGCTTCGTTGATGCTATCGACGAGCATGTCCTCACTCTTGCCCGACTGTTCCACCGCCGATGCCGTCTGTGCTGCGTTTTGCTCGAGTAGTGCTCGAAGATAGGCGTCTGCGGCGGGGTCGAGTACGGACGCGGTGTCGGCGGGCGCGGGCGTTGGCGCGAGGAGCGGGGCTACGACGCCAAACTGTTCGGTGGAAATGGTTGGCTCGTCGGCTTCGTTGCGCTCCGTGGGCACCGTGACCGCCTCGGCAATCACGTCGGACGCGGGCTTGGCTTCCAGCTGCTCGGAGCCCGCCACGTCAACCTGTGCGGGCGCATCGTCCTCGCGCTCCTCGTCGATCAAAAGCGCCTCGCGCGTTTGCGCGGCGGCGCTCCGAATGTGCCCCAGCTGACTCAGATCGATATCGATCTTGACGGGCTGATGTGCGGCATCCCATGAAAGCCATGCCGTGATCTCGTCATCGATAATCTTGGCCAGATATTTGGGGACCTTTTCTTCCTTCAGGGGATGGGCGGGGTCCAGGGCCAGGCGCAGGCGTTGGTCGCAGGCGCGCATCATCTCGCCAAGTTTGCTGCTCTTTTGTCTGCTGCCGTGAATCCGCATGCATTCCCAAAAACCGTTTTGGCAACGGTAGATATGGATGGGGTCCAGACGGTATTCGCAGTCCTCGTGGCGCTCGGGCGCAAAGAATACGGCCGAGGCAAACATGGTGTAGGGCATTGCCGTCTCCTCCCCAAATAAACTTGCCACGATGCCGGTCTTTCGGTGCGTGTCATAGTAGCGCGCCATGCGGACATACACGGCGCACGCCACGTGGCGCAGATCGCGGTGGTGGCTGCGGTCGAGCCGCGAGCTACTTAGGTTGTACGTGGAGAGGGCGTTGATGGCGGCCATGAGTCGCTCCTCGCGCACCTCATCGGGCGGAAGGGGGAGCGCGGGCTCGGAGGTTTTGCGACGCTTAGGGGTCTGGCCGGACGGTGCCGGTACAAGGTCTCGTGCCGCGCGCCGCAGTTCGATAAGGGCGTTATCGAACATGACGGTTTTAGAGTCGCGAAGCAGCTTGGGGTCGAGCCCGTGGAACACGGCGTAATCTTGCAGCCACACGCGCGCAAACCGGTCGATGCCGGGCTCGAAGGCGCGATAGACATCCCAAAAAGCCTTGATCTTGTTAAAACCATCGAGTGGATTATCTACGCCAATGCCGCAGATCAGCTCATAGAGATACAGAAAGGCAAAGGACGTAGACGTTTCCTCGACGGTTCCGCGGCGCACTTGGGCACGCCAGGTAAAGTAGCCGCGCAGTTGCCGGTCGCTCATGGCGTTGTAGGTGGGAAAGTACGACTTAAAGGTGCCGTTGTAGGGACAGTCGTCCTCAAAGCCGGCCATCAGCAGGCCCTGGCGGTAAAAAAGCTCGGCTTCCGAAAGCCAGCGGCCCGCACCGCCCTTGGGGTCATCCTGCCAGCGCGATATCTCGCGCATTTTACGGTACTGGTCGGGGAGGAAATTCTGCATCTGTCGCCCGGTTTTGAGAATCGGCTCGTCTGCGTAGGTTTCGTTTGAGAAGCGGGCGGACTGATGGGTCCGGGCCTCGGCCATAATGCGCTCGATGAGCATCTTGATGTCCTGGTCGGCCACCGCTCCTCCTCTCGAACGCAGCTACGGTGACCTCATATCATAGCACAGCATCAAACAGATGTTCGAGATACCGCTACGTAGATAGATTTAGAACAGGAGGGCGTAGATGACGGCGATGATGACGGAGGGAAGCATATTGGCAGTGCGGAAGGTCTGAGGACGGATAAGGTTGACGCCGACGCAGAAGATGAGCATGGAGCCTACGAGCGAAAGGCTGTCGAGGGCTGCCGTGGTCATGATGGGGGAGAGTGCACCGGCAAACAGCGTGATCGTCCCCTGGAACACGGCGACGGGCAGGGCGGAAAAGATGCAGCCGCGGCCAAGTGAGGCCGTCATGGTGCAGACGATGATGCAGTCCAGTGCGCCCTTGAGGGCAAGCGTTGACCAGTCGCCGAGCAGGCCGTCCTGAATCGATCCCACAATGGCCATGGCGCCGATACACACGGTGAGCGAAGTCGAGACAAAAGCGTTGGTGAACTCGTTATCGCCCTCGCTGCCGGTTTTGCGCTTGAGCCATTCGCCAAGGTTCTCAATGGCGGCTTCCAAGTCGACGGCCTCGCCGATGAGCGAACCGAGCGCAAATGAGACGATGAGCATGGTGGTACCGGTGGTCGACAGCGCCTTTCCATCGATAAGGAGCATCTTTTGCATGGTGCCGCCAAGGCCGATAAACAGGACGCACAGCCCCGACGCTTTCATGAGCGTGTCTTGGATACGCGGTGTGATAAAGCGACCGCCCGCTAATCCCAAAAGACCGCCCGCAACTAAAAGGACAACGTTGATGATTGTTCCCAAGCCCGGCATGAGCCCTCCTGTATTGATGCCAACGTGGCAATCGTAGCAGAATGGAATGCGAGACACATCGCGACTCATCTAATACGTTATATAAGTGGTATTAGCAACGACGCGCAGTATTTAAGCCTCAGGTGGTTGTCGGGACATAGGGATAGTGGTCAAAGCGCAGTGTCATAAGCCGCTGTGGGGATTCAATAGCCGCGGCGATGATATTGGCATCGCGGGTACGATCAAACCCTTCGAGTTCGATCTGATACGAGATGTCTTGCATAATGTCCAGACGTCGCCAGGCTAGGAGTGTGTCGCCATCGAATTCCAAGGTCTTGCCTCCGTCTGGGGCAACGGCGTATAGGCGCAATTTAGCGGTGGTTGCAGGGTCGACAACCGTGACCTTTTTAATTTCGTTTCGAGTATTCTTGGCGCCCAACAAGGTGAGCAGTGTTGGGGCCACGACCTCGCCCGATGGCAAAAAGACGACTTCGATGGATTCAGGAAATGCGATGATGGCCGACTTGCGGACGGGCTGATTGGCGGCGGCAACTTCGATGCTTGCAGCGTCGATGACCTCCGTGTGGTCGAGCGCGGCAAACACGCAGCAGTTACCTTCATCGATTTCTTGAGGATCAGCAAGCCCCAGACTGTCCGCGAGCTCGGGATCGTTTTGATCGGTAGCGGGCTCATTCGGTGCTTCGAAAGAAGCTGGGACGCTGTTTGTCGGCGATGACGTGTCGCCCGCACCCGCTTCCTTGTCCGCACTCTCTTCTTGTATGGTTGCGTTGATGGGTTCGTCGTTTGAGGGGAGCGTCTTGGCGTCAAGCGCGGAGGGGAGAATTCCGATGGCTCCGGATCCGTTCCACTCCATTTCGAGAAGCGCCGGGTCGGCAAGAATGCGTTGCCTGCTTTGCGCGTGGGCATCGATTTCAATAGGGCCTGCCTCTATCCCTCGTGTAAGGCTGAGTGATCCGGCTGGCTTCTCGAAATGAGCGTCTGTATCTTTGGTGCTGGCGGCGTAGAACAGCAGGGACGTTTCTCCCGCCGCGATGGCATCGGTGCCGGCTTTGGCCAGCCGCAACGATGCCGTGAATGAGAGGGTGGGCTGCGTGTCGTCTGCATTCGCGGCGGCGCAGCCCAGACATATACCGCCTCCTTTCTCGAAAAACGCACCGTCAAAGGCGACCTTCGCTCCGTTCGCCGAGTCATCGACCGAAGCGATGTCGATGCGCAGCTCTAAATTGCATGGATCGCCATCTGCATCGAGCACAACCGAGCGCCACGTGCAGACGGCGCACCCCGCCTGGGAGCCGTTTACCTTGTTCGAACGATTGATATCCACGACTATCGAGCCGTCCGTATTACGACGAAGGCATCCCGAGGTTGAGATTGCGGCCTGTGCAATCGAAAAACGCTTACACGCAATGGCGCTCGACGGATTTGGTGCGGAGCTTAGGGCTGCTGGTAAGGAGTCTGCCATGACGGGAGTCGCCCAAGCGGCGACAGGCGTTCCGGTTGCGAGCGCGCCGCAGAGTGCGACGACGGGCAAAAGGTTCTTCGATGCCATGGGGTCTCCTTAGCTAATTTAGTGCGGCCTATCCGTGTTTTGTTTCTGGCTGTGTTTGATGTGCAGACCGAGGCCGGCGGTCCCCGCGCCTGCTGCTGTGGCACCTACTGCCAAGAGCCATCGTCTGTCGCCTGTCTGCGCCAACGGTTCCTCGCGGTCGCCGCGGTCGAGTTCCGAGAGATCGACCGTCACTTGCGTGGCGGCCTGTGCCTGTTCTTGCTGGGCAAAGGCCATGGCTGGCCCAAACGCTAGGATGCTGACGGTGGCGGCCAGGGCGATAGCCTTATGCCGTGTGCGCACCGGGCTCGACCGTCCAGGTGATCGTTGCAACCTGATCGCCTTCGCCGGTTACGCGGAAGATGTCGCGCGTGACGCGGGCGACGTTTCCGCTTGTCTTGAGCTTAATTTTGTCCGTGCCGCCGGCAATGCCCTGGTAGCCCATGTCGAAGGCTGCATTCTTGGAAAGATCGAGGCCCGTCTCCTGCATTGCGGCGCTGGCGTTCTGGAGTGCGCCGTCGGGGCCGACCTTAAAGTCGATGGAATTCTGCGCGGTTCCGGCCTTGGCGTCGGCGGCAATGGTCCAGGTGTTCATGGCGTCGATCTTCATGTTGGTGACATGGATGCCGTAGGCCGAATGATTGTCGATGGTGGTCGCGTCTTCTGAGGGGCCCTGAAGCGTGCCGTCGGCCTTGGCGACGAAGGGAATAACCGTCGGAACTTTGAACTCTACGTTGTCGATCTCGGTCCTGACCATTACTTTCGTGGTTCCAACGCGCCCGGCTGCCAGAGCTGGCGTCGGGGCGGCGCCCATTGCGAGCGCGAGCGCGAGCCCTGCGCCCACGACGAGCGCTCTGGCTCCGTTCATGTTCCTGGTGATGTCCATGGTCGTTCCTTTCTATTCGCCGCGGGCCGTCCCCGCGATGATTGGACGAATGCTGGTGAATTGCGTGCGGTGCCGCGTCGGCCGAAAAAGCTAGTTCTCGGCTTGCTCAACCCGTACCCTGACACGTGTCGGATTGCCGTGGCTGTCGAGGGTCTTGGCATCGAGTGCCTGGATCTCGATGTATGCCTCGCCTTCTTTGATGTCGCCGGCGGGGCACGTCTCGATTGTCTTGCCGGTCTCGACCACACCGGATTCGTACATGGTCTCGTCGTTTTGGATGACGCGGAATCGCTGGGGAAATATATTGTCTTGGACGTTTTGCACGTTGACGCGCAGCTTGCCGTCCTCCTGTAGCTGAGCGACCGGCGCGACCGAAATCGTCATCATGTTGTCGCGGACGATGGCATCGAGCTCATCTTGGATTTCTTGGCGCGATTTACCCTCTGCCGTCGTGACTGAGGCGCCCGCTTCGGGCACGGGCTGCGACTGCCAGGCGTATAGCCCTACGGCGATGAGGGCGCAGACGATAGCCAGGCAGACAACGACGAGTTTCTTGCGACGCCCCAGTCCTGCAAGGCGGGGCGGCTTCTTCGCACTCATGCGGCGTCCTTGGTGGTGTAGACACGTGCGAACGTGGACGGGTCCGCTCCAAAGAGCATGTGAAGCATCAGGCGGCGCGAGTAGATGAGCTCGTCAAAGTCGTGAGGGAGCTCGATGTCGTGGATACGTGCGATGTGGTGGGCGAGCGCCGAGAACGACTCGGGGTCGCAGATAACATCGGTGGTGACGTGGTAGACCGCCGTATCGGGGAACGCCTCTTCGTCGAAAGGCAGGAGATAGGGATCGTCGTCGACCTCGATGGCGACGCCGTACTGGGGCCAGTAATATGCCATGGGAACCTCCCTGCTTCTGGGGCCAAAACTTCTATCGGTTTTGGCTGTCGACGCCGACCGTATCAGCCGCTACTTGACCAATTTCTGACCAAATGCTTGACGGATTGACATCTCCGCAGGTAAAAGGTGGAAAAAATTACTTCAACTTTTTTCGAGCGACAATCGAGCGGTCGGCGACGGCGGGGCGATATGTGTCAAAAGCATCGTCTGCCGAGGAAGCCTTGCCGTTCGCCGAATTGCGCAAACGTAAAAATCGCCAATTATGGAGACGGTTTCGAACACGTCGACGAAACGATGCGGTAACATCTACCTGCAAACACTGTAGTTAGATAAAGGGGGAGTTCGCGTGTCTGCAACCATCAAACCCTTCACCGACGAGTTCGAAGAGTATGGCCGCGACGAATCTCGCGCATCGGGCGAAGCATCGAGCATCTCGTTTCCGACAACGGAAGACGAGGTCCGTGCCATTTTGGAAACGCTCCATGCCGAGCGTGTCCCGGTAACGGTTCAGGGCGCCCGAACCGGCCTTGCCGCCGGTGCCGTGCCCCACGGTGGGCATATCCTCAATACTTCCCGTATGAATCGCTACTTGGGCCTTCGCCGCGATGAACAAGGCCAATTTCTGCTGCGCGTGGAACCGGGCGTTGTGCTCTCGGAGCTGCGTAAGCAGCTGAGCAAGAAGGTACTGCCGACCGCTGGTTGGGACCAGGCATCGCTTGAGGCCTACGAGGAGTTCCAAGAGTCCCCCGAGCAGTTCTTTCCCACCGATCCCACCGAGGCATCTGCCTGTCTGGGCGGCATGGCGGCATGCAACGCCTCCGGTGCCCGCAGCTACGCTTACGGTCCCATGCGCCCGCATGTCACGGGACTCCACGTCGCGCTGGCTGATGGCGATTTGCTTGAGCTTCAGCGCGGCGAGGCTTTTGCCCAGGGCCGCCACCTGTCGCTCGTGACGGCAGAGGGTCATACATTCGAGCTTGATCTTCCTGACTACACCATGCCCAAGACCAAAAATGCCTCGGGGTATTTTGTTGCGGACGATATGGACGCCATCGATCTTTTTATCGGTGCGTGCGGCACGCTCGGCGTCATTACCGAGCTCGAGATCGCCCTGCAGGCGGCACCTTCGGTCGTATGGGGTGTGAGTTGCTTTTTCGATGGCGAAGACAAGGCCGTGTCCTTTACCGATTCCGTGCGTCCCGTGCTGTCCCATGCCGCCGCTATTGAGTATTTCGATGCTGGCGCCCTGGATATCCTGCGTCGCCAGCGCGAGCAGTCGACAGCGTTTGCCTCGCTGCCGGCGCTCGACGACGAGGCAAAGGTCTGTGTCTACGTGGAGCTCGACTGCGATGACGAGGCGCAGGCGACCGAGGAGCTGTACCACTTGGGATGGGTGCTGGAGCTTGCGGGTGGCCGCGACGATGCGACATGGGTCGCCCGCACCGAAGTCGATCGCGAGTGCCAGCGGTTCTTCCGCCACGCGGTCCCCGAGAGTGTCAATATGCTCATTGACGAGCGTCGCCGCATCGACCCCACCATTACCAAGCTGGGATCGGATATGTCGGTGCCCAATGCACGCCTTGCCGATGTCGTGGCCCTCTATCGCCGCACGCTGGCCGAAAGCGGGCTTGAGTCTGCTGCCTGGGGACACATCGGGAACAACCATCTGCATGTGAACATCCTGCCGCGCGACGCGCAAGACTACCGTCGTGGTGGAGAACTCTTTGCCCAGTGGGCTTCCGAGGTCACGGCCATGGGCGGTGCCGTTTCTGCCGAGCACGGCGTCGGCAAGATCAAGGCGGGCTTCTTGGAGACGATGTACGGCCACGAGGCCATGGTCGAGTCGGCGCGTCTCAAACTCCAGCTCGACCCTGCCGGCCAGCTGGGTCGCGGCAACCTGTTTTCGGAGAAGCTCTTGGATGAACTCGTCCAGAAAGGGGGCGCGTGAAGATGAGTGATTTCCATATGGTGGTGTGCGTCAAGGCGGTGCCCGGAAGCACCGAGGTCAAGATGGACCCCAAGACCAATACTATCGTGCGTGATGGCAAGCAGGCGGTCATTAATCCCTTCGATGCAAGTGCCCTCGAATGTGCGCTAGCGCTGAAGGACGACTTTATCGGCTTTGGCATGGACGTGCGTGTGACGGTGGTGTCGATGGGCATCCCCGCGACCGAATCGCTGCTGCGCGACTGCATCGCCCGCGGTGCCGACGACGCGCTGCTGCTGACCGACCGAGCCTTTGCGGGTGCCGATACCCTAGCCACCACCTATGCCCTCAAATGCGGCATCGAGGCACTCGATGAGGACTTTGACCTGCTCATCTGCGGCAAGATGGCAGTGGACGGCGATACGGCCCAGATCGGCCCCGAGCTGGCCGGCGCCTTTGAGATCCCCTGCGTGACCGACGTGAGCTGTGTGCAGAGCGCGGGATTTACGACGTGTGGCTCGCTGGCGCTCGTCCATGGCTGCGATGCCGGCGAGGAGACGGTGTACCTGGAGATGCCGTGTGCGATGACGACCGCCAAGGAGATTGGCCAGCTGCGCATGCCGAGTATTGCCGGTATTCGCGCGGCCGAGGATGCAGACGTGCGCGTGGCCAGCGCTGCCGACGTAAACGCCGATCCCTCGCGTTGCGGCCTTGCCGGATCACCGACGCAGGTCGTGCGCTCGTTTGTGCCCGACCGTGACCAAACGTGCGAGGCCGTTGAGGGAACGGCGTCCGAGCAGGCGGTAAAACTTGCCAAGATTATCGAGGGGATGGCATAGATGAGCGGGCTGATTATCGATAGCGAAGCCTGTATCGGCTGCGGTCGCTGCGTTCGCGCCTGCGCCTCGGGCGGCATTGTGGTGGAGGGCGAGCGCCCCAATCGCTGTGCCCGCGTAACCGACGGCTGTATCCTGTGCGGCGGGTGCGTCGACGCCTGCCCCGTCAACGCCATCTCGATTGAGCGCGACGAGGCCGCCGGCGCGGCAGACCTTGACGCATATCGAGACATTTGGGTCTTCGTGCAGACTGACGAGCGCGATGCCATGGCTCCCGTGGCCTACGAGCTTATGGGCAAGGGGCGCGAGCTTGCCGATGCCCGCGGCTGCCGTCTGGTGGCACTGGTCGGCATGAGCCCCGAGGGCTCGCTCGGGGACCTGGAGCATCTGATTTGCGCCGGTGCGGACGAAGTTCTGGTCTGTCGTGACGAGCGCCTGCGTCAGAACGACGCGGAGGTCTACGCCCGCTTGATCTGCGATTTGGTGGCCGAGCGCAAGCCCGAGGCCATTCTGTACGGTGCGACCGCCTTTGGCCGCGAGCTGGCGCCTGGCGTTGCCGTGCGCCTGCAGACGGGCCTTACGGCCGACTGCACCGTGCTTTCGATGGATACGGAAACGGGCCTGCTGCAGCAGACGCGCCCGGCGTTTGGCGGCAACCTGATGGCCACCATCATTTGCCCCAACCACCGTCCGCAGATGGCAACGGTGCGCCCCGGCATCTTTAAGGCGCCCGAGTTTGACTATGGCCGCTCCGGCACGATCACCCAGGTGATGCTTGCGGAAGACGTTAAGGCCCGTGTCGAGATCTCGATTCCCGCCGAGGAGTGGGGGCAGCAGGCATCGATTGCCGACGCCGAGCGTCTGGTCGTGGTGGGCCGCGGCATCGGCTCCAAGAAGAATCTGCCCCTGATGCGAAAACTCGCCGATGCCCTGGGTGCCGAGCTTGGTTGCACGCGCCCCGTGGTGGAGGCCGGCTGGCTGGAGTATCGCCACCAAATTGGCCAGACGGGTGTATCGGTCTCGCCCAAGCTCCTCGTGAGCATCGGTGTCTCGGGTGCTATCCAGCATCTCGCCGGCATCGGTGGGGCGGAGTGCATTGTCGCCATCAATGAGGACCCGGATGCCCCCATCTTTGGTGCCGCCCAGTACAAGGTCGTCGGCGATGCCGTTGAGATCGTTGAGGAGCTGCTGGCTCAGCTCGAGTGCTAAGCGCTTGCCAGCCAGCGGCGCAGCTCGTCCTTAAGGCGGCTCCAGGTTGCCTGCGCGGCGGGGTCGGTAAAGGGCCGCGTAATGCCAAAGGGCGCGTCGAGCAGGCGGTAGATATCGCCCTGCTCGCGCGCCAGCGCGCGGCTTGCCGGATAGACGAGCTCAAACATAAAGCAGATAAGCCCCACCAAGAAGTCGGCGGGCTCATCGCGCTCATCGCGCGTGACGCAGCGGTGCTCGTTAAAGGCGGTAAGCGCCGGTGTCGAGAAGTGGCTGGCAAGAAACGTGTCCTCATCCACTTTGAGGATGGTGTCGACGGTGCTGTCGGCGATGGTGCGCATAATGTCGATCTTGTCGCCATCGCGCACGATATCGCAGAAGCTCCGTGTGCGCTCGTCGAGCTGTGCGGGTAGACGGAAATCGCTGTGATAGGCAATGCTCGCTCGGATGAGCTCATCTTCTGCCGGGTCATCGATAAAGTCGCGGATGCTCGTTACGGCGGGTGCATCGGCGGGATTCTCGCCAAAGAGGACCTCGACGCCCAGTGTTGCATGGCTCATGCTCTCGGCGTCCTTAAAGGTGTCCCAACGCCGCAGCTGCTCAAAGCGGCCCATATCGTGTAGCAGGCCGCAAAGCCGCGCCAAGTCAATATCTTCTGACGACCAGCCCTGCTCGCGCGCTACGGCATCGCATGCCTCGGCCACGTGGTGCGTATGCTCGATTTTGAGCGCGATGCGTGGGTTGGTGGCGTCGTAGGCATCGGTGTAGCTTTTGAAGGCCGCGCGCGCCCGGTCTCGATCGATAGCTGTCATAATGACTTCCTAAAAAGTTGTGTCTTTCGATCCGGTGGCAATTGTAGGCGAACTTTATTGCCACCGGTTGATATTTCTGCTGCGTTGCGAGGCGCGCTGCAGACGACTTACCAGAATGGGAGTGGCATGGTCCTTAGGATCTTTAAAATCGTCTGGCCAGTGATGCTTACCTATGTTGCAATAGGCGCGCCGTGCGGAATGATCATGGGGCAGACGGGAATGGAGCCCTGGATGGTCTTTGCTCTGAGCGGCACGTTTGTGACGGGCAGCGGCCAGTTTATGATCTGCAACCTGTGGCTGGCGGGCGTGCCTGCAGCATCGATCGTCGCGAGCGTTGCTGCCATCTCCTCGCGCTTTGCGCTTTACTCGGCATCGATCGCGCCGCATCTGACGGGCGCCTCGAAGCGTCAGACGCTGGCTGTTGCCGCGACACTTACCGAGGAGGCATATGGCATCTCGCTTGCCAAGTTGGTTGAAGGGGAGGATTGGGGTCCGCGCGATTCCTTTGTGCTCAATGTGATCCTTATCGCAACATGGGGCGTATCGTGTACGATGGGCGCCATCGTCGGCGCCGTTGTCGATGTTCCCACCGCCATTGCAGCCTTTGTCTGCACCTCGCTCTTTATCTGCCTGCTCTTTTCGCAGCGGCTGTCGCGCGGCAACGTTGTCGCGGCGGTTTCGGGCGCGGTGTCCGTCGCCGTATGCAAGTTCTTGGGCCTCGTGAATATTGCCGTGCCGGCAAGCGTCGTGGTCGGCATTGCCATTGCGCTGGCGTGCGATGCTGTATTTGACGGAAGAGGTGCCCGCGATGCCCGTTAACGAGTTCTTGGTTCTGTGGCTGTCGTCGTGGGCTGCTATCGCGTTCTTTCGCATCGCGCCGGCGTTCGCCTTGCGCGGGCGGACCCTGTCGCCCCGCATTACCGAGGCCCTAGGCTATATCCCGCCCGCTGCCTTTGCCGCGCTGGTCGCCAACGACTTGGTGAGCCCCGGCGCGTTCGACGCGGGACTCTGGCCTGCCTTGGTTCCCTGGATTGCGGCCGCCGGCGTCGTGGCGGTGGCAATCAAGACAAAATCGATGTTGTGGTGCTGCGTCTCGGGCATCGTGTTCTATATCGTCTTGAGTCTTATATAGGGGTGGCGTCGCGGGCGCCGAATCTCGTTCCATCCCAACTTGTCGGATTTTTCACCGAGCTGGTCTATTTCTTCTGGTACCATGGTCAAACTTTACTGTAGCAAAGCGTGACGTGGGCTTTTGTATCCCGTCAGCGAAAATGGGGGTTTCATGGCACAGGAAGCAACCGCCAACGAGCAAAAGAAATTCAAGGTCCCGCGCATCCCGGGCGACATCATGATCTATCCCATGATCGTCGGTCTTTTGCTCAACACCTTCTGCCCGCAGGTTTTTGAGATCGGCGGCTTCTTTACGGCTGCCTGCCGCGGTGGGTCCAATACCATCGTCGCCGCGATCCTGCTGTTTGTGGGCGCCGGCATCAGCTTTAAGTCCACGCCGGGCGCCATCAAGACCGGCATCGTCGTGCTGATCCCCAAGCTGGTCGTCGCAGCGGCTCTCGGCCTGGGCGTGGCATATTTCTTTAACGACAACTTCCTGGGTCTGAGCTCCGTGTCTATCATCGGCGGCATCACGTTTTGCAACATGGCGCTCTATACGGGCATCATGGGCGAGTTCGGCGATGAGTCCGAGCAGGGCGCCGTCGGTATCCTGTTCTTTACGGCCGGCCCCGCCGTCACGATGATCATCCTCGGTGTTTCCGGCCTCGCCAACATTCCCATTGGCACCATTATCGGCTCCATCTTGCCACTCGTTATTGGCATGGTTTTGGGCAACCTGTTCCCGTTTATCAAGAACCTGCTGGTTCCCGGTGCCAATCCCGCGATTGCCGTCATCGGATTTCAGCTCGGTGCGTCCATGAGCCTTTCGAGCTTCATCGCCGGTGGCATTTCGGGCATCCTGCTGGGCCTCATCACGCTCTTTATCGTCGGTCCCATTACCTTTGCCTTCGAGCGCCTGTGTGGCGGCAACGGTAAGGCGGCTGTGGCATGCTCCACCATTGCCGGCACGGCCATGACCACGCCGGTCGCCCTCGCCGAGGTCGCGCCGCGCTACGCCGAGCTTGCACCCACCGCGTACGCCCAGATCGCCACTGCCGTTATCATCACGGCAATCATGGCTCCGATTCTGACCGGCTGGGTCGATAAGAAGTTCTGCCACGGCAAAGAGGATCTGTCGGCCGAAGGCGTCGAGGCTATTGAGGAGGCCGTCGCGACCGACATCGACGGCGAGTAATCGTCGACGCGAGTCAATCAAGCCGGCGTGTGCAATTCGCGCCGTTCGAGTGCCCGAACAAAAGCTGTCTTGCAGTGACGTTCGGGCGCTCTGCTATTATCCCCATTGCCCCTGCGGAATAGGGGTGTTTATTGCCCAGACACGAATCGGGCGATTCTGGCCACTTGGATATTGAAGGGATGGCGTCTAGTGGTTAAGGCACTCAAGATTGAGATATTCCTGCTATGCATGATTGTTCTTATCGGGCTTGCCGCGCGAAGTCATCGCTCCTTGTTCTCGAGTACCCAGCAGCTCTTGTTTAGCATGCTCGGCTATACCTCTGCTGCCTACATTTTCTTCGATATGATCTGGACGCTCTCGGACGGCGTGAGCACTCCTGTAGGCATCACGGCCAACTGGATTTCCAACGCGGTCTCGTTTTCGCTGTTCGCCATCGCGTGCCTCATTTGGTTTTTCTATTCCGAGACAGTGCAGGGCTCTCGCCTTTTGACCGCGCGCTATAGGGTTGCGATCGTGACGTTGCCAACCGTATTGGTGGTCGTGCTGGCATTTACCAGCTACTGGACGCACACTATGTTCTATATCGATGCGCAGGGCGTATATCGTCGCGGAGCGCTTTATATGATTCAGCCTATCGTGAGCTACTGCTACATCATATATACGTCCTTGCATGCCTTTATTCAGGCTCGAAAAGTCGAAAGCCTGCAAACGAAGGCCATTTATCGCACCCTCGCCTTTTTTGTGGTTCCCGCTCTGGTGGGCGGTACCTTCCAGGTTTTGTTTTCGGTACCGGGCCTTTGTGTCGGTATAACGCTGAGCATCCTGCTGCTCTACATCATCTATCAGGAGCAGCTGATCTCGACCGACCCGTTGACTGGCCTCAACAATCGCAACCGTTTTGAGACCTATATGCTGTCGCTCTTTTCAAATGTGGATCAGGCCGAAGATGTATATCTGCTTATGATGGACGCTGACGGCTTTAAGCAGATTAACGACCGGTATGGACATGTTGAGGGCGATCATGCCCTCCAGGTCATATCTGCTACGCTCAAAGAGGTCTGCTCGGCGTCTGGTGGCTTTATCGCACGTTATGGCGGCGATGAGTTCGTGGTGCTTCAAAAGGCGGCGGCGGAGCAGGACATCGTGCGTCTGTGTGCGGCAATCAGCGACGAGCTCGCACGTGCCGAGGTTCCGTATCTGTTGCGGATGTCCATCGGCTACGCACGGGTCGGTGATGGTGTCGATACCTGGCAAGACTTGCTTCGCGCTGCCGACGCGGAGCTCTACCGCGTCAAGGCCGAGAAAAAGAAGTCCGGCGTCCAGATACGCTAGAAAAAGGGGCACACGCTTGCGTGCATGGCGGCCCTCGGCTCTCCGATGTACTCCATTAAACTAAAGTATATGAATCCCCTCTGCTAATAAGGGCAGTTCGTTAGACCTTTTTGGGTTTGTTGACGATGATGATGCCGCCGCAGACCAACAGTAGGGCAACGATGACGGTAACGGGGCTCGTGCCAGCGCCCTCGTCGAGCAGCAGTGCGCTCAACAGCACGCCAAAGACCGGGTTCATAAAGCCAAAGACCGAAACGCGGCTGACGGGGTTGACGGCGAGCAGGCGGGACCACAGCGAGTACGCGACGGCGGAAATGAGTGCCATATAAATGATGAGCGCGATGGCGGGGGCGATTTCGGTGGGGGACAACGTGCCGCCCATCAAAAACCCGATGGCGGTAAGGACCACGCCACCGACTAAAAACTGCCACCCGGCAAGCAAGACGCCGTCGTGCTCGCGCGAGAAGATGCCAATCAGGCAGGTCGAAAGGGCACCCGCGACGGTGGAGGCTAGGATAAAGCCCTCTCCGTCGAGCGTAAAGCCAAAGGTGCCGTCCGCGCCCGAAAGGTTGACGAGCGCGACGCCGGCAAAGCCCAGCATACAGCCAAGCACCTTGGCCGTATCGAGCTTCTCGGTGCGAAACGCCAGGGCGGCAAAGAGGATTGCGAGGAAGTTGGCGCTGGCTTCAATGATGGAACTCGACATAGCGCTTGCATGGGAGAGACCAAGGTAGAAAAAGAAGTACTGGCCGATGGTCTGGAAGAGCGACAAGATGCAGATGGGCTTGATATCGCGGGCTTGCGGAACGAGTGGACGGCGCTGAGCCGTGCTCATCCCAACGATAACCAGGGCGCCGGCAAGCGTAAAGCGCAAACCTGCGAAGAGCAGCTGCGAGGCGCTATCATGCGCGGGGATGCCAAACAGCTCGTAGCCGATCTTGATGCAGGGGAAAGCCGACCCCCAGAGTGCGCAGCAGACGAGGCAGCCCAGGATGAGTCCGGGCAGGGTGGCGAGATACGGCTTGCGGCTTTCCATGATGTCCTTTCTGTATGCGCGAAGCAAAAAAGAACCCGCCACCGGGCGTGCCGGTGGCGGGTGTTGTTACCCGAAGGGATTGTACCCGATGGGAAAGGTTTAGGCGAAGTAGGCCACGCCGCTCTCAAAGATCGGCATGAACTTATCGCCAGGGACATGCTCGGGCACGTTGCGGTACAGGTTGTCGCCGCGACGCTCGGCATGGCCCATCTTGCCCAGAACGCGGCCGTCGGGGCTCGTGATGCCCTCGATGGCGAGTGCGGAGCCGTTGGGGTTGACGGAAAGGTCCATGCTCGGCTTGCCGTCCTCGCCCACGTACTGCGTGGCGACCTGGCCGTTTGCGATCAGCTGGGCGAGCACTTCGTCATTGGCGACAAAGCGGCCCTCGCCGTGGCTGATGGCGACGGTGTAGGGGTCGTCCAGGCTGCACTGCGACAGCCACGGGGACAGGTTGGACGAGATACGGGTGCGCACCAGACGGCTCTGATGGCGACCGATGGTGTTGAACGTCAGCGTGGGCGCATCGGGCGTGGCGTCGACGATGTCGCCGTAGGGCACCAGACCGAGCTTGATCAGGGCCTGGAAGCCGTTGCAGATACCCAGCATCAGGCCGTCGCGGGCCTTGAGCAGGTCGCGGACTGCCTCGGTGACCTCGGGAGCGCGGAAGAACGCCGTGATGAACTTGGCGGAGCCATCGGGCTCGTCGCCGCCCGAGAAGCCGCCGGGGATCATGACGATCTGGCTTGCACGGATGCGGCGGGCAAGCTCGTGGGTGCTCTCGGCGACGGCCTCGGGCGTGAGGTTGTTGATCACGAAGGTGTCGGCCTCGGCGCCGGCGGCACGGAAGGCGCGGGCGCTGTCGTACTCGCAGTTGTTGCCGGGGAACACGGGGATTACCACGCGCGGGCGGGCGATCTTGGCGCCGCCGTACACGTGGATATCCTTGGCACGGAAGTCGATGGTCTCGACCTCGGCGGTCTCGCCGGCGCTGCGGTAGGCAAAGACGCCCTCGATGCCGCTCTCCCAGGCCTCCTGGAGCTCGGAGAGCTCGATGACCTCGGAGCCGGTATCGATGACATAACCCTCGACGGTGGTGCCCAGGGGCTCGACGACAACGCCGTCGGCGACCTCGGGCAGCTCGGCATCCTCGGCGAGCTCGACGATAAAGCTGCCATAGAGCGGGGTGAAGAGGCTCTCCACGTCCACATCCTCGGCAAGCTCGATACCGATCTGGTTGCCGACGCACATCTTAAAGAGGCTCTCGGCGCCGCAGCCATAGCCGGGCGTGGAGACGGCCAGGGCGTCGCCAGTGGCGGTGAGCGCCTCGACGGCGTCAAATGCGGCGAGAAGCTGCTGAGCATCGGGACGGTAGTCCTGGCCATAGGTGGCGGGGGCGATGCGGACGACGCGGTGCGTGAGGCCCTTGAACTCGGGGGAGACGGCGCGGGCTGCCTTGCCCACGGCGACAGCGAAGCTGATCAGGGTCGGCGGAACGTTGAGCTCGCCGGCCTCGTCCTCAAACGAACCGCTCATGGAGTCCTTGCCGCCGATGGCACCGGCACCCAGGTCGACCTGGGCCATAAGGGCACCCAGGACGGCTGCCATGGGCTTGCCCCAACGCTCGGCTTCGGTGCGCAGACGCTCAAAGTACTCTTGGAAGGAGAGGTAAGCGCGCTTGTGCTCAAAGCCGGCGGCAACGAGCTTGGCGATGGACTCGACCACGGACAGGTAGGCGCCTGCAAACTGGTCGGCCTCCATCAGGTAGGGGTTGAAACCCCATGCCATAGCGCTCGCCGTGGTGGTCTCGCCGTCCACGGGGAACTTGGCGACCATGGCAGAGCTCGGAGTGAGCTGCGTTTTGCCACCAAAGGGCATGAGCACGGTCGCGGCGCCGATGGTGGAGTCGAAGCGCTCGGAAAGGCCCTTGTTGGAGGCGACGTTAAGATCGGTGACGAGCGAGGTCATGCGTTCGGCAAGCGTGGTGCCGGCCCAGCTGGGCTGCCACACGCTGCGGGCGCAGACGTGGGCGACCTGGTGCTTGGGCGCACCGTTGGAGTTGAGGAACTCGCGGGACAGATCGACGATGGCAACGCCGTTCCAGGCCATGCGCATGCGCGGCTCGGCGGTAACCTCGGCGATGACGGTTGCCTCCAGGTTCTCCTCGGCGGCGTAACCCATGAACTCCTCGACGTCATCGTCGGCGACGGCGCAGGCCATGCGCTCCTGGGACTCGGAGATAGCGAGCTCGGTGCCGTCAAGGCCGTCGTACTTCTTGGTCACGGTGTCAAGGTCGACATACAGGCCGTCGGCAAGCTCGCCCACGGCGACCGAGACGCCGCCGGCGCCAAAGTCGTTGCAGCGCTTGATCAGACGGCAGGCGTCGCCGCGGCGGAACAGACGCTGCAGCTTGCGCTCGACTGGGGCGTTGCCCTTCTGGACCTCGGCACCCGAGGTCTCGATGGACTCGGTGTTCTGGGTCTTGGAGGAGCCGGTGGCGCCACCGATGCCGTCACGGCCGGTGCGGCCGCCCAGCAGGATGATCTTGTCGGTGGGGGCGGGGCATTCGCGGCGCACGTGGTTTGCCGGGGTAGCGCCCACGACGGCGCCAACCTCCATGCGCTTGGCCACGTAGCCAGGGTGATAGAGCTCGTTGACCTGACCGGTGGCAAGGCCGATCTGGTTGCCGTAGCTGGAGTAGCCGGCGGCAGCAGTGGTCACGAGCTTGCGCTGTGGCAGCTTGCCCTCGAGCGTCTCGGAAACTGGGACGGTGGGGTCGCCGGCGCCGGTGACGCGCATGGCCTGGTACACATAGCTGCGGCCCGAGAGCGGGTCACGGATGGCACCGCCCACGCAGGTGGCGGCACCGCCGAAGGGCTCGATCTCGGTCGGGTGGTTATGGGTCTCGTTCTTAAAGAGGAACAGCCAGTCCTGGTCCTCGCCGTCGACATCGACCTTCACCTTGACGGTGCAGGCGTTGATCTCCTCGGATTCGTCGACATCGGTCATGACGCCGGTCTTCTTAAGGTACTTGGCGCCGATGGTACCCATGTCCATGAGACAGACGGGCTTAGCGTCGCGACCGAGCTCGTGGCGCATCTCCATGTAGCGGTCGAAGGCCTGCTGTACCACGGCGTCGTCGATCGTCACGTCGTCCAAGACGGTGCCGAAGGTGGTGTGGCGGCAGTGGTCGGACCAATAGGTGTCGATCACGCGGATTTCGGTGATGGTGGGGTCGCGGTCCTCATCGCGGAAGTACTGCTGGCAGAAGGCGATGTCCGCCTCGTCCATGGCAAGGCCGCGCTCGGAGATAAAGGCGGCAAGGCCGGCCTCGTCGAGTTCGCGGAAACCGTCGAGCACTTCGACGGGCTGGGGCTCGGGGGTCTCCATGTACAGCGTCTCGGGCAGGTCGAGTGAGGCGATGCGGGCCTCGACGGGGTTCACCACGTAGTGCTTGATGGACTCGAGGGCGGCTTCGTCCAGAGTGCCCGAGATCATATAGACCTTGGCGGAGCGCACGGCGGGGCGCTCGCCCTGGCTGATGAGCTGCACGCACTCGCTGGCGGAGTCGGCGCGCTGGTCAAACTGGCCAGGCAGGAATTCGACGGCAAAGACGGCACCATCGCTTGCGGGGAGCTCGTCGTAGGTCACATCGACCTGGGGCTCGCTAAAGACGGTCGGCACGCAGGAGCGGAAAAGCTCCTCGTCGATGCCCTCGACGTCGTAGCGGTTGATGATCCTCAGGGCCTCGATGCCCTTGATGCCGAGAATCTCGGTCAGCTCGCCCTTGAGCTGCTGAGCCTCGACGTCGAACCCGGGTTTCTTCTCCACGTAGATACGAGAGACCATTGGTTCCTGCCTTCCTGATCGGTTGGGCGTACGGTACGGTATGCGGCAGCGGTCGGTTTGCGGGGCGGGCCTCGCAGTCGCCTTGAGCCACATGTTTGTAAACCTCACTATGATACGACAGCTCGCGGCGCGTTGAGGACGGCGAGGGTGCTACAGTGAAGCGCAAACAAGAGAAAGGCATCACATGGCATTCGTTTCGCTCGCCATCATCGCGCTCGTGGCCTTTGCAAGCCCCTTCATCGCCTCGGCGATTCCTGGAAAACCCGTTCCCGAGACGGTCTTTTTGCTCGTGCTCGGCGCAGTGCTGGGACCTCATATGCTCGGCGTCATCCATGTAGATACCGAGGTCTCGCTTGTGTCCGAGCTCGGTCTGGCCTTTTTGTTCTTGCTTGCCGGCTTTGAGATCGATCCCAAGAGCATCACGGGCGTCGAGGGGCGCTACGGCTTGGCGACGTGGGTCGTCACGTTTGGTATCGCCTGGCTTGCCGTGCGCTTTACCCCGTGGTTCTCGGTCAGTCATTTCGACGGTATCGCCGTGACGCTTGCCCTTACTTCGACGGCGCTCGGCACACTCGTGCCCATCATGCGTGAGCGCTCGCTCACTGGCACGCGTGTGGGCGACTCGATTCTCGCGTATGGCACCTGGGGCGAACTTGGACCCGTGCTTGCTATGTCGGTGTTGCTGTCTGCCCGCACTGGCATCCAAACGCTCGTAATCCTTGGCTTGTTTGCGGTGGTTTGCGTGTTGCTGGCCGTGGTTCCAAGCCGCTCCAAGCGCGTCGGCAGCCGCTTCTTTGCGTTTGTCGAGGAACGTGCCGATACCACGTCGCAGACCTTCGTGCGCCTGACGGTGCTCATCCTGGTCACGCTCGCGGCGTTCTCGGCCGTCTTTGATCTCGACATCGTGTTGGGTTCTTTTGCCGCCGGCTTTGTCCTGCGCTATATCATCCCCGAGGGCAACCATACGCTCGAGACCAAGCTCGACGGCCTGGCCTACGGCTTTTTGATTCCGGTGTTCTTTACCGTATCGGGCGCAAAGATCGACCTGACGGCCGTGGCGTCGCGTCCCGGGCTGCTCGCGGGCTTTATCGTGGCGTTGTTGATTATTCGTGCCGTGCCCATTCTTATCTCTATGAGCATTTGTCCTGCGACGCGCGATGTCTCGGCGTATGGCCGCATCACCGTGGCGCTCTACTGCACCACGGCGCTGCCGATCATCGTTGCCGTGACGAGCGTTGCCGTCAACGCGGGTGCGCTGTCGCAAGACATCGCGTCGGTTATGGTTGCCGCCGGCGCCATCACGGTGTTCTTGATGCCATTGCTCGCGCAGCTCTTCTACCGCGTGGTCGACGCCGCACCGGTCGCCGCCGTGGCAGAGGTTGCCGAGCATCCATCCGATGCGCTCGATATCCTGCGCGCTCACCACGATTTGGCGAGCCTGCTCGCACGCGAGCACGAGCTGCTGACTTCGCATGGCCATGGTCGCGTATTCGAGGGCCTGCCTACGCTCGATACGATTGCCGAGCGTCTTTCTGCCGAGGCGGCGAGCGGCCACATCGATGCCCGCATCGTGGACGCGGCGCACCTGCTTGCCGATAAGACCTATGGAGACGAGGTCGACCCGTCCGAGCTGACCCAGCGCGAGCGTCGCCGCTTGGAGCGCGCCAAGCTCGCCGTGCGCGAATACCGCCGCCGCATGCTGGAGCTCTATGCAAGAGAAGAAGCCGAGGACGACGACGGTAAGTAGTCGATACTCTCTCGGGGAAGCCGCGTCCCGCTTTGAAGGCTCGGAACGGGATGTGGTTTCCGCGGGCGACCTGTTGCGGAAACTGCATCCCGGAATGGGCGCCCAGAGTGGGATGCAGTTTCCGCGAGAGGCCCGTTGCGGAAAGTGCATCCCATTCTGAGCCGGAATTATGGGATGCAGTTTCCCTTACAAACAGAACAAGGCGCGCTGCCTGCGGTTGATGCAG
>NZ_QRKJ01000013.1:0-26951 GCF_003471905.1 Collinsella sp. AM16-21 | reverse complement strand
CGCTGCCTGCGGTTGATGCAGGCAGCGCGCCTTTTGCGTTGAGCTCCGTTGAGGTTCGAAGTAGTGGACTAGTTGGCCATGACGCCTTCGGTCCATGCCTCGACGTCCTCGATGCGCAGGACGTTGGCGACCTCGGCCACGCAATCGACGCTGGCAAGCTCGGCGGCGGCAGCCTGGACGTCCTTCTCGAGCGCGCGGTGCGTCAGGAAGATGATCGAGCAGGCATCGCTGACGCCCGACTTGCCGTCCTCGACCTGGTTGATGAGCGAGATCGAGATGTTGTGCTTGGCAAAGATGTCGACCGTCTCGGACAGGGCGCCCACGCGGTCGGCGACCTTCAGGCGCACATAGTACTTGGTCTGGAGCTCGTCCATGGGCTTAAAGGCGAGGTTGTGGCCATAGGGCTCAATCTCGGGCAGCGGAGCCACGCCGCGGCTGATCTGCTCGGAGAGCGACAGGATGTCGCCCACGACGGCGCTCGCGGTGGGGAAGGAGCCTGCGCCGGCACCGTAGAACATGGTCTCGCCCACGGCGTCACCCACCACGTAGACAGCGTTCATGGCGCCGTTGACCTTGGCGAGCATGTGGTCGGCGGGGATCAGCGTGGGATGCACGCGGACGTCGACGCCGGCGTCGGTGTTGCGGGCGATGCCGAGCAGCTTAATGGTGTAGCCGAGCTCGCGGGCCTGGGCGATGTCCTCGGCGCCGATGGTGCGGATACCCTGCTGGTACACATCGTCGGTGGTAACGCGGGTGCCAAAGCCGATGGAGGCGAGGATGGCCGTCTTGCTGGCGGCGTCGAAGCCGTCGACGTCGGCGGACGGGTCGGCCTCGGCATAGCCCTTGGCCTGCGCGTCGGCAAGCACGTCGGCGTAATCGGCGCCCTCGGCGTCCATGCGCGACAGGATATAGTTGGTGGTGCCGTTGAGGATGCCGGCGATGGTCAGGATCTTGTTGCCCACCAGGTCGTGCTCGAGTGTGCTCACGATGGGGATGCCACCGCCGCAGCTGGCCTCGCACTTAATCTGCACGCCGCACGCGCGCGCCTTCTCGGCGAGCGTCTCGACATGACGGCCCAGCAGGGCCTTGTTGGCAGAGACGACGTGCTTGCCGTTCTCGAAGGCGGTGGTGAAGATCTCGGTTGCGGGATGCTCGCCGCCGATCAGCTCGACGACGATGTCGACGGCGGGGTCGGTGACGACATCGTGCCAGTCGCTCGTAAAGGCCTCGCGCTCAATGCCTGCCGCCTCGGCCTGCTCCCAGGCAAGCGCGCAGGCGCGGGTCAGCTTAAGGTCGATGCCGTAGGCTGCCAGGTACTCATCGTGGTGGCTCTTGATCAGACGGGCCACGCCGCCGCCGACGGTTCCCAGGCCGATCAGACCGACGTTCACGGTGCGCAGGGGTTCGCTCATAGATAGCTCCTTCGTGCATCTTATGGATGGATTAACCGCTTAAAGGTTGAGTGCATTCTAGCGTGAACCGAGGGCGCGTGCTCGCCAGGCAACAGGAGTCGCACAAAACGGCACCCCCGAAACGCTGCGGAAACATCGGAAACATGCTCGCTACAAACGAACTTACGTAACAAACTGTCAACGTTTGCGCCATAAGGTTTGCCCTGTACCGCAAGACGGCCGCGCCGCGGCCAGCGAAAAGGGGGACACCATGTTCAACATCAACAGCACGCTCAGCCGTAGGAGCTTTCTCGCCGGTGCCGCGGCGCTCGGCAGCACCGCCGCGCTTGCCGGTTGCTCGTCGGGTGGCTCGGACGGCGGCTCCGCCGATGACGGCAAGACCTTCAAGATCGGTGTCATCGGCCCTCTGACCGGCGCCGCGGCAACCTATGGCGTCTCGGCCGAGAAGGGCGCCAAGCTTGCCGCCAAGGATTTCTCGACCAAGGACCTCAAGCTTTCGCTTAAGTCCGAGGACGATGTCGCCGACGGAGAGAAGGCCATCAACGCTTTCAATACCCTGTGCGACTGGGGCATGCAGGCGCTCGTCGGTCCCGTCACGACTGGTGCCGCCGTCGCCGTCTCGGGCGAGATTGCCGACGATATGCTCATGGTCACGCCTTCGGCCTCGTCGCTTGACGTTACCAAGGATAAGACCACGGTCTTTCAGGTTTGCTTCACCGATCCCACCATGGGCGCCAGTGCCGCGAAGTTCTTGGCCGAGAAGTACGCAGACGCCAAGATTGCCCTGTTCTACAACTCCGGCGATACGTACAGCTCGGGCGTTGCCGACGCTTTTGCCGAGCAGGCCAAGGCATCCAAGCTCGACATCGTCGATACCGAGACCTTTAAGGACGACTCTTCCACGAGCTTTACCAACCAGCTCACCAAGGCCAAGGAGGCTGGCGCCACGCTTATCTTTGCCCCGATCTATTACACGCCGGCGTCCGTCCTGCTCAAGAACGCCGAGGACATGGGCTACGACATGACCCTCATGGGCACCGACGGCATGGACGGTCTGCTCTCCGTTGAGGGCTTCGATACCTCTCTTGCCGAGGGCGTGCTGCTCATGACCCCGTTCTCTGCCGACGATGAGAAGAACGCCGACTTCGTCAAGGCCTATAAGGACGCCTACGACGAGACGCCCAACCAGTTTGCCGCCGATGCCTATGACTGCGTCCACGCGATTGCCGAGGCAATCGATAAAGCGGGCATCGACATTACGGCTGACGGTGCCGACATTGCCGACGACCTTGCCCGTGCCATGCGCAAGATCAAGATCGAGGGCCTGACGGGTGAGCTCACGTGGAACGACGAGGGCCAGGTCGAAAAGCCCGCTACGGCCTATGTGATTCAGGACGGCAAGTACATCGCCGCCTAGCTGTGCACAAAACGCGACTGGTGAGGCTGTTTTAATCAGGGCAGGGACGCTTGTAACAGAACGGAAACAATACTTTCACACAATAAAGTGGCTAAACTGCATAAACCGAGAGGAATACGCAGATTTATGGATAAATGGGCAAAACAAAAGAAAAGTTGAAATAATCGTCACTTTTCTCAACTAAAGCGTCTACTATTTTGCGAACGCCGAACACGGCGAAGGATGGCCTGTCGGGTAACCGAAACCCGACGAGATTTGAGAGGAGAGCCGCATGTCGAGCCTCACCGGTAAGTCATTGAACCCTGTTATGAATCGCAGGAGCGTTATCGCGAGCGCAGCAGGTCTGGGGGCGATGTCCATTCTGGCTGGCTGCTCCTCCAACGGCGGCGACAGCGGTTCCGCTTCGGGCGACGACTCGTTTAAGATCGGCACCATCGGCCCGCTGACCGGCGCCAACGCGTCCTACGGCAAGTCCGTTACCCAGGGTGTCGAGCTTGGCTGCAAGGATTTCTCGACCAAGGAGCTGCCGCTTGCCAGCAAGGCCGAGGATGACCAGGCCGATGGCGAGAAGGCCGTCAACGCCTTCAACACCCTGCTCGACTGGGGCATGCAGGCCCTCGTCGGCCCGACCACCACGGGCGCGTCGGTTGCCGTTGCCGCAGAGTGCGGTAACGACCCCAAGACGTTCATGATCACCCCGTCCGCGTCCTCCGAGGACGTCACCGACGGCAAGGATTGCGTCTTCCAGGTTTGCTTCACCGACCCCAACCAGGGTGTCAACGCTGCCAAGTTCCTGGCGCAGAAGTATGCGGACGAGAAGTTCGTGCTGTTCTATAACTCCGGCGACGCCTATTCTTCGGGCATCGCAGATTCCTTTAAGGCCCAGGCCGCTGAGTCCAAGCTCGAGGTTGTCGACGAGGAGACCTTTAAGGACGACTCCGCCACGAGCTTTACCAACCAGCTGACCAAGGCCAAGCAGGCCGGCGCCACCATGATCTTTGCGCCGATCTACTACACCCCGGCGTCCGTCCTGCTCAAGAACGCCAAGGACATGGGCTACGACGTCAAGATGATGGGCTGCGACGGCATGGACGGCATCCTGGGCGTTGAGGGCTTCGACACCTCTCTTGCCGAGGGTCTGCTGCTCATGACCCCGTTCTCTGCCGACGACGAGAAGAACGCCGACTTCGTCAACGCCTACAAGGATAAGTACGGCGATACCCCCGACCAGTTTGCCGCTGACGCCTACGACGGTGTGCACGCGGTGGCCGAGGCCCTCAAGGAGGCCGGTCTTGGTGTCGACGCCGACCCGACCGAGGTCGCCGAGAAGCTGTCCAAGGCTATGCTCAAGATTACCGTTGACGGTCTGACCGGCAAGCTCACCTGGAACGATAAGGGTCAGGTCCAGAAGGAGCCCACGGCGTACGTCATCACCGACGGCAAGTACGTACAGGCCTAATAGGCCGCCTTACATAGAGCGGTTTTGATCCCAAGCAGGGGAGGTTTTGGCCTTCCCTGCTTGCTTGGTATCTAGGGACGATGTAACGTCCCTGTTTCATACATCAACTGGAAACCTATTCGAAAGGGGGATGTGGAACATGACAGTCTTTATCCAATACCTGGTCAACGGCCTGTCCATGGGCAGCGTCTACGCCATCATCGCGTTGGGCTACACCATGGTCTACGGTATCGCCAAGATGCTGAACTTCGCTCACGGCGACGTCATCATGGTCGGTGCCTATGTCTCGTTCTGCGCCACGTCGTATCTCGGCCTCCCGGGCTGGGCATCTGTAATTCTCTCTTGTGTGGTCTGCACGGTTCTCGGTGTTCTCATCGAGGGTCTGGCATACAAGCCGCTGCGCCAAGCAGGCCCTCTGGCCGTTCTGATCACGGCCATCGGCGTGTCTTACTTCCTGCAGAACGCCGCGCAGCTTCTGTGGGGCGCCACACCCAAGAACTTCACTTCGCTCGTCACCTTCCAGGTGCCGGAGTTCTTGGCCAAGTTCAACGTAAGCGCCGTCTCGCTCGTCACCATCGTAGCCTGCCTGGTTATCATGGCCGGCCTGATGTTCTTTACAGGCAAGACCAAGATGGGCAAAGCCATGCGCGCCGTGTCCGAGGACAAGGCCGCCGCTCAGCTCATGGGCATCAACGTCAACCGCACCATCTCGATGACGTTCGCCATCGGCTCCGCCCTTGCCGCCATCGCCGGCGTGCTGCTGTGCTCCTACTCGCCGGTGCTGCAGCCCACGACGGGTGCCATGCCTGGCATCAAGGCCTTCGATGCCGCTGTCTTCGGTGGCATCGGCTCCATCCCCGGTGCCTTTGTCGGCGGCATTCTCATCGGCATCATCGAGGCGATGGCGCAGGCTTACATTTCCACGAGCCTTGCCAACTCCATCGTCTTTGGTGTTTTGATCATCGTCCTGCTCGTCAAGCCTGCCGGCCTCTTGGGCAAGTACGTCCCCGAGAAGGTGTAGGTGAGCGTTATGAAGTTCCTTAAAGACAAGCAGACGCGTCACGACTTTGTCACGTACGCCATGTGCATCGTGGCATTTGCCATCGTGTTCTTTATGCAGTCCAACCACATGATCCCGCGCATGATCGCCGGTCAGCTGGTTCCCATTACGGCCTACATCGTCATGGCCATCTCGCTCAACCTCGTCGTCGGTATCGCGGGCGACCTGTCGCTGGGCCATGCGGGCTTTATGAGTGTCGGTGCCTATACGGGCATCGTTACCGCGGTTGCCCTCGAGAGCGCCGTCCCCTCCGACCCGATGCGTCTTGTCATCAGCATCGTGGTCGGCGCCATCGCCGCTGCCATCCTGGGCTTTTTGATCGGTATCCCGGTTCTTCGCCTGAGCGGTGACTACCTGGCCATCGTGACCTTGGCCTTTGGCGAGATCATCAAAGAGATTGTCACCTGCCTTATCGTGGGCGTCGATTCTCGCGGCTTGCACGTGATCTTTAACATCACGGGTAACTCCACGATCGACGATCTGCACCTGCTCGAGGACGGTACCGCCATCATCAAGGGCGCCCAGGGCGCCTCGGGCGTGTCGACGTACTCGACCTTCCTTGCCGGTGCCATCCTGGTTATGGTTGCACTCGTGATCGTGCTCAACCTGGTTCGCAGCCGTACCGGCCGTGCCATTATGGCCGTGCGCGATAACAAGATTGCAGCCGAGTCCGTAGGCATCTCCGTCACTGAGTACCGCATGATCGCCTTCGTGGTTTCCGCTGCCCTCGCCGGTGCTGCCGGAGCTCTCTTCGGCGGTAACTTCTCGCAGCTCTCCGCCACCAAGTTCGACTTCAACACGTCGATCCTCATCCTGGTGTTCGTGGTCCTGGGTGGTCTGGGCAATATGCGCGGCTCCGTCATCGCGGCGGCGTTGCTCACGGTGCTTCCCGAACTGCTCCGTCAGTTCTCGGACTACCGCATGCTCATCTACGCCATCGTGCTGATCCTGGTCATGATCTTTACCAACAACCCGCAGCTCAAGGCGTTCTTCGGTCGCGTCAAGGACCGCT
Organism: Collinsella sp. AM16-21; assembly: GCF_003471905.1. NCBI lineage: Bacteria > Bacillati > Actinomycetota > Coriobacteriia > Coriobacteriales > Coriobacteriaceae > Collinsella > Collinsella sp. AM16-21. The sequence continues at coordinate 20,591 of NZ_QRKJ01000013.1, read as the reverse complement.
TTGCTCCTAAGAAGGAGGTGGCAGCCGATGCCCAGTAAGTTTGAGTTCAACAAGGGCAAGATGGTCCCGTATCCTTCTGGCGCCATCGTTCCCGATCGCGACCTGGGCGAGCGCCCGGCACTCGAGTGCATTCACCTGGGCATCGAGTTTGGCGGCCTTAAGGCGGTCGACGACTTTAGCCTGACTATCGGCAAGACCGAAATCGCCGGTCTGATCGGCCCCAACGGTGCCGGTAAGACCACGGTCTTCAACCTGCTCACCAAGGTGTATCAGCCCACGCACGGCACCATCCTGCTCGACGGCGAGGACACCTCGGGCAAGTCGGTCTATCAGGTCAACCGCATGGGTATCGCCCGTACCTTCCAAAACATCCGCCTGTTCAACTCCATGACGGTGGAGGACAACGTCAAGGTTGGTCTGCACAATCAGGAGCGCTACTCCGGTTTTGAGGGCGTGCTGCGCCTGCCGACGTACTGGAAGCACGAGAAAGCTGCTCACGAGCGCGCCATGGAGCTGCTGTCCATCTTTGATATGGAGCACCTGGCAAACGAGCAGGCCGGCTCGCTACCTTATGGCGCCCAGCGTCGTCTGGAGATCGTCCGTGCGCTTGCCACCAACCCCAAGCTGTTGCTGCTCGACGAGCCTGCCGCCGGTATGAATCCGTCCGAGACCGCGGAGCTTATGGAGAACATTGTCAAGATCCGCGACACCTTCGGCATCGCCATCATGCTCATCGAGCACGACATGTCGCTCGTCATGAATATCTGCGAGGGCATCTGCGTGCTTAACTTTGGCAAGGTCATCGCCAAGGGCACGGCCGAGGAGATCCAGAACAACGATGCCGTTATCGAGGCGTATCTGGGCAAGCAGGATAAGGGGGAGAACTAAATGGCAGAGCCGATGCTTTCCGTCTACAACATCAACGTCTGGTACGGCGCCATCCACGCCATCAAGGACATCTCCTTTAACGTCAACGAGGGCGAGATCGTCGCCCTGATCGGCGCGAACGGCGCCGGCAAGTCCACGACGCTTAAGACCGTCTCGGGCCTGCTGCGCTCCAAGACCGGCTCCATCAAGTTTATGGGCGAGGACATTACCCATACGCCGGCCGACAAGTTGGTGGGCAAGGGCCTGGCTCAGGTCCCCGAGGGCCGTCGCGCCTTTTTGCAGATGACGGTCGAGGAGAACCTGGAGATGGGCGCCTATACACAGCCCAAGTCCACGGTGGCTCCGGGCCTTGAGCGCGTCTACGAGCAGTTCCCGCGCCTGAAGGAGCGCCGTCGCCAGGTCGCCGGCACCCTTTCGGGCGGCGAGCAGCAGATGCTCGTTATGGGGCGCGCCCTTATGAGCAACCCCAAGCTGCTCATGCTCGACGAGCCTTCCATGGGCCTGGCGCCGATTCTGATCGAGCAGATCTTCCAGATTGTCGAGGACCTGCACAAGGCCGGCACTACGGTGCTTCTGGTCGAGCAGAACGCGCAGATGGCGCTCTCGATCGCCACGCGCGGCTACGTGCTCGAGACCGGCAAGATCACCATGACCGGCACGGGCCAAGAGCTCCTGCACGACGACAACGTCCGTAAGGCATACCTGGGCGGCTAGGGAGTTGCGCGGTTCTACCGAATGGTGGACCGGCCGGCGCTGCGCGGGCGCCAGGGCGACAACTTGTCATTCAAAGAGGGCGGCATTGACCAGAAGGTCAATGCCGCCCTCTTTTCATGCCAATTTGTTCGCCCTGGCGCCCGCCCGCTGTCCGTCCTCTTACTGTGACGGCACCATGGTCCAAGGTGGTCGTTGGGCGGGCCGCTGTTCCTGGCGCTGTGCGCACGGAATGGGCTACTCGCTAACCCAGTGGCTAACGTCCCTCCTTAGCTTTCGATCGCGGCTGTCGCATCGTGGGTGTGCCGCGCGCATCATGGCGCGGCGGGCGTCCTCCTTCATGGTGTGCTCCTGAGCGAGGTTCCTGACATTGCAAAACGGGCATTCGCGGGTCGGATTCGCGTGCCGACGGTCTATCATCGAGACGGATCGCTGGCGACGAGCCAGTCATCGAAAACTCTCATTATTCGCCCCTTGGACGCGAGGACTGCGCTGCCTTGTTGCCCCATGCTCTCTTCTCGGAAGGATGGTGACCCGATGGGCTGGATAGAGGGCCTCAACGACGCGATGGACTACATAGAGGCGAACCTCGAAGGCGACCTCGACCTCGCCCACGCGGCGCGGCTCGCCGCTTGCACCGAGGGACAGTTCCGGAGGATGTTCTCCTATATCGCCGGCATCGGCCTCATGGAGTACGTGCGCCGGCGGCGCATCTCCCGCGCCGCGCTCGACCTGTCCCGCGGCGAGCGGGTCGTCGATGTCGCGGTCCGGTACGGCTATGGCTCCCCGACCGCGTTCAACCGAGCGTTCAGGGACGCCCTCGGGATTTCGCCCAGCGAGGCGAAGCGCCCGGGCGCCCCGCTCTCGGTCTTCCCGAGGCTCTCGTTCTCCCTCACCGTCACGGGCGCCGAGCCCCTGCCGTGGAGGATCGTCCCATGGGGCGGCATGCGCCTCGTCGGGGTGTCGCTTCCGTGCGGGCCGTCCGAGGCGGGCCTCCTCGCCCAGATGGGGGAGGAGGGGAGGGAGGAGCTCGGGAGGTTCTGGGGAGGCGCCTCGCGCTCCGGGAGCATCGATGCCCTGCTCGCCCTCGCCGACGGCTCGGGACCCGCAGGGGTTCTCGGGGTCAACGTGTCCGAGGGCGGGGAGTTGAGCTATCGGATAGCGGTGGCGTCCTCGGGGGAGGCCCCCGGCTGGGCGGACGAGATTCACGTCCCCGCCGGCACGTGGGCCGTGTTCGACTGTACCGGGCCGTGCGACGTCGCGACCGCCGAGCACTACCGCAGAATCTTCTCCGAGTGGCTCCCGTCCTCGGGCTACGAGCTCGCCGGGGACGTCAGCCTCGAGGTGTACCCGCGCGGCGACTTCTCGTCGAGAGGGTATCGCAGCGAGATCTGGATGCCCGTGGCGAGGAGGCCCAGGGGGTGACCCGTCCTTCCTTTTGTTCGACGCGGGGGATGCCCCGCGGTGCCCGCGCGGGCGGGCGCTGAGTAGAGAGGAAGAAATATGCAGGAAAAACCGATGGCCGCCCCCGTGCTGGGGGCGGTCGGTAAGTCGACCGTGGCGGGCCTCATGCTCGCCTTGTTCGTCGCGGCGCTCGACTCGACCGTGGTGGCCACTGCCATGCCGACGGTCGCCGCGGCGCTCGGAGGGGAGGCCCACTATGCCTGGCCTATGACCGCCTACCTCGTGGCGAGCACCGTGTCCACCCTCCTGTGCGGAGGGCTGGCGTTCTCGTTCGGTCTCAGGAGGGTGTACGTGGCGGGGCTCGCGCTCTTCGCCGCATCGTCCGTCCTGTGCGCCCTCGCGCCGACGATAGAGGCGCTGGCGGCGTTTCGCCTGCTCCAGGGCGTCGGCGGCGGCGTCCTGGAGGCGGGTGTGTTCATCGCCGCGGCGATGATGCTCGAGCCGAGGGACAGGGGGCCGTACCTCGGGGCGGCTTCGGCCATGTACGGGATCGCGAGCGTCGTGGGGCCCGTCATCGGCGGGGCCGTCGCCCAGGGGCTATCCTGGCACGTCATCTTCGTCGTCAACCTCCCCATCTCGATCGTCGCCCTGTTCCTGTCGGGGCGCTGCCTGCCCGGCAGGGCTCCTGGGGCCCCTGCGACTGGCTTCGACATTTCGGGGAGCGTCGTCGCCTCGCTTTGCGTCCTGAGCCTCGTCCTCGCCTTCAGCCTGGCGGGCAGCGTCTTCCCCATGGCCTCGCCGCAGTTCGCGGCTCTCGTCGTGCTGTTCCTCGTCTTCGCGGTCGCGCTCGCCCGCGTGGAGAGGGGCAAGGCCGCCCCGACCGTCCCCATGGGGCTGTTCCGACGCGGGCAGGTCGTGGCGGGGTTCGCCTCCGGCTTCTGCGTCCAGTTCGCCCTCATAGCGGGCGTCTCCTATCTGCCTAGGCTCCTCCAGGAGGGGCTGGGTATGGCCGCTGCCTCGTCTGGCGCGGTGCTCATTCCCATGACGCTTGCCCTCATGGCCGGCAGCAATGCATCCGGCGCGGCGTTCCGCGCGACTGGGCGGCTCCGCGCCATCGCGACGGCGTCATCCGCCATCGTGCTTGCGGCGTCGGCGGCGTTCTCTGCGATGTCCCCGATGCTAGCGGTCGCCTCCTGCGCCACCGTCGCGGCGGCGCTGGGTCTCGGCGTCGGCATCGGCATGCCCGTGTCCAACCTTGCCGCCCAGACGGGCGCCGATCCGGCGGACGCCGGGCGCGCCACCTCCATGGCCATGTTCTTCAGGGGCTTCGGCGGCACCGTCTCGGTTGCGGCGTGCGGCATGCTTGCCCCCGCCGCGACCGCCGCGGGCACGGCGGCGGTGTTCGGCGCGGTGTGCGTGGCGGCCGTCGCCGGCCTGGCCGTGTCGCGGTTCATCCCGAGGGAGATTCCCTCGTAGGCGCGGCCACTTATCGGCCCTTTCGCAACCGGGATGGGGATGCAAGGGACGGCCCCTTGCCCGGGGCCGGGGTGGGGAGCCTCGGCTGCCAAGGGCGGCCCGGCATTGCCGCCGGGCCCATCCCCGTCATGAGGTCATGCTCGACATCTCCTCGGCCTTTCGGGATTGGCCCGAAGTCGAGGGATTCCCATCAGCCTCCCGTCGGTCGATGACCGGTTCACCACGCAGGAAGAGCGTGACGGAAGGTCTCGCAAAAAGGCTCCGAGCGCGGCGTGCTCACGCCCGTCGTGGTGCGCCCGAAGGGGGGACGGCTGCTACGGGCTCGATCATTTGTGAGGAGAAGACGAAACAGCCGTTGCAGAGCCAATATGGACCTCGCCGACCTCGGCAAGCTGCTCGATGAGTGGAAGCCCTGTCGGGTCGTCTATTTCAACACCACCCAGAATGATGGTGTCATCGCGCATGTCGATCTGTGTGTTGAACACAGCGAGGTTAAAGCCGGAGGCTACAAATCCGATAGCAGCCAGGACGAGCCCCGTGGCAACAAGCCCACCCGCTACGGCAAGGTAAATCTTTTTTACGCTGGACATGTTTGAACTCCTTCCTATGCCGTGAGCGGCGCCGCTTCAGCGCCCCTGCGGCTCTTATTGCCTCGATCTTTCCAGAAGGGCGAAACGGCTTTCTTCGCCCAAAGGGCAGAGAGGCGCGCGATCTGCTTGGACGCCGTCCAGGCGCCGGCTCCCACGAGGAGCGCCACGCCGATGGAAGCGAATCCCATTCCCATCGAGGTTAAAACGTACGGAACATGCCCGATAATGATGCCGTCCACGGCGAACAGGAGCACCAACACCACGCCCGCGCCCCCGAATGCCGCGGCCACGATCCACACGCAGAGCGCAAGAACCCAAATGCAGATGTAGACTGCAGCGGCAACGGCGACGAACGCGAGCAGCAGCGGAATCCATACCGGAGAGCCCACGATGGCGAGCGCCCATAGAAGCGCCGTGCTCTTGCGCTTGGTCCTCGCAATTGCGCGCGGCACGGCGGGCAGGTCGTCGAGCGTTGCCTCGGCGACCTCACCGGGCGTGCCCATGGCGGCCACGGCCTCGGCCTCCGTCATGCCGTCCTCCATACGGTCGGCGATGGCCTCCGCGTAGAACTCCTGCGTTTCCTTTACCTGATCTGCCGGCAGGCAGGCCAGAAGCTCGCCCAGCCGGTTCAAGAACTCATCGCGCGTCATGGTGCGCTCCCTTCACGTAACGGTAGATCTCCTGCACGGATGGCCATTCGGCGAGGAACTCGGCGATACGCTCATGCCCGGCGTCCGTGATGCGGTAGTACTTTCGCAGCCGCCCGTTGTGCTCGGCGGAGCGCGCCGTGATACACCCCGCCTTCTCCAGGCGCTTGAGCAACGGATAGAGCGTGGACTCCGTGAGCCCCATGCTCACGGGCACGTCCTTCACGATCTGATAGCCGTAGGATTCCTTGCCGGAGACGGCCGCGAGCACGCAGGCCTCTAGGAAGCCGCGCTTCATCTGTGCCTCCATCCGCACACCTCCTTTCGTAGTATACTGTGTTACACCTACTATATGACACATAGTATATGATGTCAACAGTTGTCGTATAGGGAGTCCGGTCTGTCTGGTCGCGCGGTACTCAGCCCTTCCATCGCCTAGGGAGTAGAGCTTCACATATATGCATCGAGTATTTCTAATATCAATATGATTGAGAACGGGTACATAGACTTCGAGTGGGATGAGTGCAAGGCTGCCATCAACGCCGAGAAGCACGGTGTGAGCTTCGAGGCGGCAGCCGACGCGTTCTCCGACCCATATGCCCGCGTCGTGCCGGACGGCAAGCACTCGGACTACGAGGAGAGGTTCTTCCCGATAGGGATGGACTTGGAATCGCGGGTGCTGACGGTCTGCCACTGCGAGAGGCGTGGCGGCTCGACCATCAGGATAATCTCGGCGAGAAAATCGACGAGGACAGAGGAACGGGAGTATTGGAGGTATCGAAATGAATAGCAAGGACGAGATTGTGGAGATGCCCGCCGAGGTCGACTTCTCCGATAGTATCCCGAACCCCTACATCGGGAAGGTGCGCCGCCGCGTCACCATGAACATCGACGGCGAGAACATCGACTATTTCAAGGCGGAGGCTGCCCGCACGGGCGTCCCCTATCAGGTCATCATCAACATGTACCTGACGGAGTGCCGCGTGCAGAAGAAGCACCTTGCGTTTGTGACAAAGGGACAGCCCCTTTGGGACGTGCCCGTTCCGGGCGCGTCCCAATCGTAGCTCGAGACGGGTCCGGGCTGACAATTTCGACTGCGATGGACGTATGTAAACGACCATCCCAAAGCGAGAGTGGATAATCTGCCGTTTTTGGCCTGTTTGCGGGCTCAAAGTGGGAGATTATCCACTCTCGTCTTTTGTCGGTACTTGGGGCGTTCCTTATGTGCCGACACTTGGGGAGACTCCTTGTCAAGGTTTTGCTCCATCGTGCGGGTTGCTATGTAACGTGCGACAATGCCGTGTGGAAATGGAAGTGCTTTCCGGGAGGCTAAATATGCTGTATGAGTTTTGTGCCGAGAACTTTGAGCGGGTGCCGGCGGCCATCAAGGCCGGGGCGGGTCGCATTGAGCTGTGCGACAACCTTGCCGTTGGCGGTACCACGCCTTCCGCCGGCGTTATCAGCGCTACGGTCAATTACGCTCACGAGCGCGATGCGCGCGTGATGTGCATGATTCGTCCGCGCGGCGGCGACTTTTGCTACAACCAAGACGAGCTGCGCATGATGGAGATGGACCTGGGACTTGCGGTGAGTGCCGGCGTCGATGGTCTGGTCTTTGGCTGCTGCAAGCCTTGTGCTGGCGGATGGGCACTCGACGAGCTCACACTCGGCGCTCTTGTAATGGCTGCGGGATGTGCAGTCGAGGAGTGCAAGCGCGAGCCTGTCGACATTACCTTCCATATGGCATTTGACCAGCTTGCGCCCGAGGCTCAGCTCGATGCCATCGACACGCTTGTCGAGTGCGGCGTTGCGCGCATCCTGACGCACGGTGGTGCGGCCGGCACGCCGATTGAGGACAACCTGGAGCACCTGTCGCGTCTTGTCGAGTATGCGGCCGGCCGTGTGACCATCCTTCCCGGCGGCGGCATTACCACGGCCAACCGAGACGCCGTAGCGGCAGCGCTTGGCGTCTCCGAGCTGCATGGCACCAAGATCGTGCCGTTAGAGGCGTAGTCCACATAGCTCGCGCGTTTATCCTAAGATGCTGGGGTGACAAGGCGGTGCGCGAACAACGCGGTCAAGCTAGCGTGTCATGGCGTCGCGACCGGCCTCGACCCGCTTGCGCTGGGCGGCGCGCTCCTCGCCGGTCAGACGCTCAAAAAGATGCCCGATAAGCGAGGCCAGCACCTGCTGAAACAATGTTCCGCACATGACGGGGAACACGACTTCGCCCGGAAAGTACTGCGTGGCGATGACGGCGCCCGAAGAGATATTGCGCATGCCGCAGGTAAAGCACATGGTGGTCGTCTCGCTATACGGCAGATGCAGGGCCCGGGCGATCAAGACGCCGACGATAAAGCCGCTGATGGCGAACACCAGGATAAAGAGAGCGACTTCCAAGCGCTCAACATTCATGTGCAGCACGTACTCGCTCATGGCGGTGGAGTTGGAGGCGATAACGCCCATCATCATGAACTTGCAGGCGGGCGAGAGCGCGGGGGAGAGTTTCTCGTGGCCCCAGCCGCGCGTGAGTTCGTTCATGACGATACCGAGCACGGCGGGTATGGCGATCATAAAGGCCATATTCTGCATCATGCTCGGCACGTCGATCGAGACGGTGGCGCCCAGCAGGAGCTTGAGCGTGAGAGGAATCGTCACAGGTGAGATGACCGAGGACGTCAGGATGATGGTGAGCGCGAGCGGGCCGTTGCCGCCGAACATGCTGATCCACATAAAGGCAGTGACTGCCACGGGTACGCTGTACTCGAGCACGATGCCGCAGACCAGGTTGGGATTGGAGCCAAAGAATAACGACCCCATGGCATAGGCTGCGATAGGGATAAGCACCGCCGAGACGAGCAACGCCAAGACCAGGTGCAGCGGACGATGGAACACCTCAGCCACCTGGTGAAAGGTGTTGCTCAGCGCGCCTTGAAATGTCATAAAGGCAAACAAGGCGGGAACGATGGGCTTGAGAACGCCGATCTGCTGGGGAAAGAGCACGCCGAGCGCCACGCAGATTGGGACGATGATCTGCATGTGCCCCGCGAGAAACTTGCCCAGTCCAATCCATTGCTTCATATGCGCTTGCGACTCCCTTTGCTCGTGAATCCGTTTTGAATGGATATGCTAGACGCTCGCATGCGTCCGTGCGTCAGAAACGCTCGAATATTTCGAGGCTATTACCGGCATCGTTTACCGAAACCGCGGCGTGCTGCGGCGATTTGCGTCCGCGCCGCACGGTATAATAAATTCGTTCAACAGATCTGCCTGCCGAAGCGGGCATACACAGAGGACTCATCGCTATGAACCGTGAGAGGTATCGCGGCGACCTGCCCCTATCGGGGGTGGGCGCCTATGTCATCGCTTAAGACGACGCATCGCTGGGCGGTTGCTCAGCAAAACCCCGAGCTCGAAAAGGAGCTTTCGACTGGCTTGGGCATACCCGGGCTGGTGGCGCGCATTATGGTTGCGCACGGCATTACATCCATCGAGGAAGGCCAGCTGTTTTTGACGCCTTCGCTCGATCGCGACTGGGCCGACCCACTCATTATCCCGGGCATGTCGGTCGTTGCCGACCGCGTCGAGCGTGCTATTCGCAACCACGAGCACATCGCGGTCTTTGGTGATTTTGACGTTGACGGTATTACGTCGACCTGCCTGTTGACCGAGGCACTGCGCACGTTTGGCGCCGATGTCACGCCGTTTATTCCGCATCGCTTTGACGAGGGCTACGGTCTTTCGCGCGCGGCGCTCGACCGCGTTAACGAGCTCGCTCGCCCCCAGCTGATCGTGACCGTCGATAACGGCATTGCCGCCAAGGAAGAGGTCTCCTATCTGGAGAGCCTGGGGATCGATTTGGTGGTCACGGACCATCACGAGCCCTCCGATCAGGTGCCGCAGGGCGTGCCCCTGACCGACCCTAAGCTCGAGGACGAGGGGCCTTCGCGTGAGCTTGCCGGTGCCGGCGTGGCGCTCAAGCTGGTGCAAGTCCTGGGTGAGCGCTTGGGCAAGCCGTCGTATTGGCGTTCGCTAATCGAGGTCGCGGCGCTGGGCACCGTGTCCGACATGATGCCGCTCACGCCCGAGAACCGCGCGCTGGTTGCCGAGGGCATCCAGCAGATGCGCGTAACCGCTCGTCCCGGCTATATCGCGCTTGCCGCGCTCGCCAAGGCGGACCTTTCGAGCATTACGGCGGATGGCCTATCGTTCTCGCTCATTCCCCGCTTAAACGCTGCCGGTCGCATGGCCGATCCCAAGCTGGCGCTCGACCTGCTGCTTGCCCGCGATCCCATCGAAGCAAGCGCACTGGCGGCTGAGCTCGAGGAAATCAACCGCCAGCGCCGTGAGATCGAGGCGGAGCTCACGCGCGATGCCATGGCAAAGGTTGAGAAGACCTATGACGGCGGACGCGCAATCGTCGTGGGTGGCGAGGGCTGGCACGAGGGCGTCAAGGGCATCGTGGCAAGCCGTCTGACCAACCGCTATCACGTGCCGGCGCTGCTGTTCTCGATCGAGGACGGTATCGCGCGCGGCTCTGGTCGCTCGGTGGGCAAAGTTAACCTGTTTGACGCCGTCGAGCGCTGTTCCGACCTGCTGATTCGTCGCGGCGGACATGCCGGTGCGGTGGGTGTGACCATCGAGGCATCCAAGCTCGATGAGTTCCGCCGCCGCCTTTCCGCCGTGCTGTCCGAGCTTCCCTCCGAGGACTTTGAAGACACCGACGAGGTCGCCGCCACCGTCGACCTTTCCGAGCTGAATATCGAGACCATCGAGCAGATCTCCCGCCTTGAGCCGTTTGGCCAGGGCAACAAGGTGCCGCTGCTGGCTGCCGAGGGCGTGACGATGTGCGACCGCGCCGTGGTGGGCAAAACCGGCGAGCACATGCGCTTTGTGGCGACCGATGGCGCCGCGAGTGTGCCGGCCATTATGTTCCGCGTGCCGCAAATCGATAAGCTCATCAACTGCGATAGCGCTGTCGACTTGGTGTTCGAGGCCGTTGCCGAGCATTGGCAGGGGCGTGTGAAGCCCAAGCTCATGATCAAGGATGTCTTGGTCCGCGATACCACGCTGCCCAGCGTCGACGATCCGGCATGCGAGCTTCGTCGTGGAGTGCAGCCGGCGGATTCCGGCCTGCGCCTGGAGTCGCGTAAGCGCGAGACGCTCGCCCAGCTTTCCTATACCGAGCTCACGCGCTCGCTTATCCATAGCTTTATCGGATCGAACCAGCCGCACCGCGCGCAGGCTGAGGCGCTCGATGCCTTGGCCGACCACCAAAGTGTTCTGGCCGTTATGGGAACGGGGCGCGGCAAGTCGCTCATCTTCCATGTGCATGCCGCGCGCGAGGCGGTCCTTCGCGGGCGTGCGAGCATCTTTGTCTATCCGCTGCGCGCGCTTGTTGCCGACCAGGCCTATCACCTCTCGTCGACGATGGCAGCGCTTGGCATTGGCGTTGGCGTGCTGACCGGCGAGACCGTGGAGGCCGCACGCGATGACGTGTTCGCCGGCCTAGCTTCGGGCCGCACCGGTATCGTGCTCACGACGCCCGAGTTCCTATCTATCCACCGTGACCGCTTCGCGCGTTCGGGCCGCATCGGCTTTGTCGTTATCGATGAGGCGCACCACGCCGGCCTTGCCAAGGGCGGCGACCGCAGCGCCTATCTCGACATGCCCGATATCCTCAAAGCCCTGGGCGACCCGGTTGTTATGGCTGCGACGGCCACCGCGACGGCTCCGGTCGTGGCCGAGCTTGCCCGCATGCTGCCGATTACTCGCACGGTGGTCGACGAGACGGTGCGCGAGAACCTGCATCTCGAGGACGACCGCGACCTTGCGAGCCGCGAGAACCGTTTGGTGTCGATCGTGGCGACGGGGGAGAAGACCGTCATTTACGTCAATTCGCGCGACCAGTCCGTGGCGCTCGCCAAGACGTTGCGCAAGCGTGTGCCCGATTACGCAACCCATATCGCGTTCTATAACGCGGGGCTTGCGCGCTCCGATCGCCGCCGCGTGGAGGAAGCATTCCGAGACGGAAGCCTCAGCTGCATCGTTTCAACTTCGGCTTTCGGTGAGGGCGTCAACCTGCCCGATATCCGCCATGTCGTGCTCTACCACATGCCGTTTGGCGCCATTGAGTTCAACCAGATGAGCGGGCGTGCCGGTCGTGACGGACAGCCCGCCGTGATCCACCTGCTCTATTCGTCGCGTGACGCCCGCATCAACGAGCGCCTGCTCGACTGCTACGCACCCGAGCGCGACGAACTCGTCACACTCTATCGCGCGCTGCAGACCATGTGGCGCTCCAACCGCGGTAAGACCGGGGATGATTCATTCTGCGCAAGCGATATCGACATCGCGCAGATGTGCCTTGCCATCGATGCCCGCACCCCGGTCGACGAACGTTCGGTGGCAAGCGGCCTGGGAATCTTCGAAGAGCTTGGTTTCTGCCGCGTTTCGGGGCTTGGCGACACGCGCCGCATCGTGATGGCCGAAAACCCCGGCCGCGTGCAATTGAGCAGGTCAATTCGCTATTTGGAGGGCTTGCGCTCGCGCATGGAGTTCTCGGCTTTCCGGAGTTGGGCGCTCGATTCGTGCGCTTCTGATATGCTAGCCAAAGTTAACCGCCCGATCGTACCGCGGGCCTAGGGGAAGGGAACCTCGATGGATGCCGCAGCCCGTACCGCCCATGATTCCACCCTCCAGCCGTTCTCGGAGATGGAGCACTATAAGCATGCCGATGAGCTGCCGCCCGAGATTATGGCGGACAGCTACGACAAGCTGGAGCGCCTGTGCCTCAAATATATGAATGAGGACGACTTCTCCAAGGTTGAACAGGCCTACTGCTTTGCTGCCGAGAAGCACTGCAACCAAAAGCGCCGCTCGGGCGAGATGTACATTAACCATCCCGTTGAGGTGGCCATCATTTTGGCCGACCTCAAGATGGACTGTGACGTGGTGTGCGCCGCGCTGCTGCACGATACCGTCGAGGATACCGAGACCTCGCTTGCCGATGTTTCCGGCCTGTTTGGCGATACGGTGGCCGAGCTCGTCGATGGCGTGACCAAGCTCACCAACATCGAAGTCGACAGCATGGACGAGAAGCAGGCCCTCACGCTGCGCAAGATGTTCCTCGCCATGTCCAAGGACATCCGCGTCATTATCGTTAAGCTTGCCGATCGTCTGCACAACATGCGCACCCTTGCCGCCCTGCGTGAGGACCGTCGCCTGTTTAAGGCTCGCGAGACTATGGACGTGTACGCGCCCCTGGCCGACCGCCTGGGCATGAGCTCCATTAAATGGGAGCTCGAGGACCTGTCCTTCTTCTACCTGGAACCCGATGCCTACCAGCGCATCGCACGCATGGTGGCGGAGTCGCGCGAGGTCCGTGAGCGCTATCTGGCCGAGACCATCAAGACGCTCACCGACGAGCTCAACCGCATTGGCCTGGAAGACTTCCAGATCAACGGCCGTTCCAAGCACTATTGGTCCATCTATCAAAAGATGAAGCGCAAGGGCAAGGAATTCTCCGAGATCTACGACCTGGTGGCACTGCGCGTCATCACGCATTCGGTGCGCGATTGCTACTCCACGCTCGGCGCGGTGCACACGCTGTGGCACCCCATGCCCGGTCGCTTTAAAGACTATATCGCCATGCCCAAGGTCAATAACTACCAGTCGCTCCACACGACGGTCATCGGCCCCACGGCTCGCCCGCTCGAGATTCAGATTCGAACCTACGAGATGCATGAGCAGGCCGAGTACGGCATTGCCGCCCACTGGCTATATAAGAAGTCGGGCGGATCGTCTGCGTCTAAGACCAATGATGCCCAGCGTCTGGACGACCAGATTAACTGGCTCAAACATTCGCTCGATTGGGCTGCGTCTGATGAGATTACCGACGCCAAGGAATACCTGCATTCGCTGAAGGTCGACCTGTTTGACCAGGAGATTTTTGTCTTTACGCCCAAGGGCGAGGTCATGGCGCTTCGTGCCGGCTCCACGCCGCTCGACTTTGCCTACGCCGTTCACACCGAGGTGGGAAACCATTGCGTCGGTGCCAAAATCAACGGTGCGGTGGCTCCGCTCACGCACGAGATTAAGACGGGTGACCGTGTCGAGATTCTGACTAACAAGAGTTCCAAGCCGTCGCGTGATTGGCTCAAGATCGTTAAGACACCTTCCGCCAAGTCAAAGATCCGCCGCTATTTTGCCGCCGCGACCAAAGACGATGACGCTGCTGCTGGTCGCGATATGCTGGCCAAGGACCTGCGTAAGCGTGGCTATGGCATTTCTACGCCGCGTTCGACGCGTGCGCTCAACGCCGTGGCGGAGCAGTTTAACTTCAAGCAGCTCGAGGACCTGTTTGCCGCCGTCGGCGCCGGCAAGGTTGCCCCGCGCGCTGTGGGCAATAAGGTCGAGCAAATCTTGGACCCCAAGCCCGAGGAACAGCTCACCAAGGCCGAGGCTATCGCCGAGGTCGTGAAACAGCCTGCTCGCGGCTCCAACCGCAAGCCGCAAAAGCGCGGCAAGAGCGCCAGTAACGGCATTATCGTCAAGGGCGAGAGTAACAGCGGCCTGCTAGTCCGTCTGGCTCATTGCTGCAACCCCGTGACGGGCGACGACATCGTCGGCTTCATCACGCGCGGTCGTGGCGTTTCGGTGCATCGCGCCAACTGCCCCAACGTCAAGGGTCTTATGGAGCATCCCGAGCGCATGATCGAAGTGGAGTGGGACGGCGCTGCCGACACCCTCTTCCAGGTCGAGATCGTGGTCGAGTGCCTGGACCGCATGGGCCTTCTCAAGGATGTCACCATTGCCATTGGCGATGCGGGCGGCAATATCCTTTCTGCCGCCACGTCGACCAACCGCGAGGGTATTGCAACCCTGCGCTTTATGGTCGAGATCTCGGACGCGAGTGGTCTGGATCCGCTGCTGGCCTCCATCAGCAGCGTTGACTCGGTCTACGACGCGCGCCGCCTGATGCCCGGTGAGGGTGGAGCCCAGCTTAAGCGCCGCGTTTAGTCGCGACGAACGTGTCACATTATCGATATTCGCTACACTCGAGGCATCGTTTGATGCCTCGAGTTCTATAGAGAGGAGAGGGACATGAGTGCTGTGTCCTTGGATTTAACTCCCAAGGGATCGGTCGAGATCGAGACGCTCGTAAACGGTCCCATTCAGACCAATAGCTATGCTGTTATTTCGGACAAAGAGTGCGTGATTATCGATCCCGCATGGGAAGGCGAACGCCTGGTGGAGCATATTCGAGCCGAGCATCCCGGCGTACGCGTGTTTGGCGCCGTATGCACTCATGGCCATGCCGATCATGTTGGTGGTGTTGCAGGCGTGCGAACCACCGTTGGCGAGGGCTGCCAGTATGAGCTGTGTGCTAAGGATGTGGCGGTGCCGCATGCGAACATCGAGGAACAGCGAGCTATGTGGGGCATTGAGACGCCTGACCCCGGGGAGCCGACGCGCCTGCTCGCCGAGGGAGATGCTATCGAGGTGGGCGATATCTACCTGCAGGTGATCGAGACGCCAGGGCATACGCCGGGCGGGATCGTCTTGTTTGCTGCCACCGAGCAGGGGAACATTGCCTTTGTGGGCGACACCCTGTTTCCGGGTGGGCACGGCCGCACCGATCTTTCTGGAGGAGACGAGGCGGCAATTCTGCGCTCGCTCTCCAAGCTCGCCCGGCTTCTCCCGCCCGATACCGTTTGCCTAACCGGTCATGGCGATTCGACCACCATGGCACGCGAGCTCATGCAGAACCCTTTCATGCAGATTTAGCTTAATAGTCGGCTTTTGAAGCACGAGAAGCGTCCAAACGTCAAGCTATTTTTCCCCAACGGGTCGATTTCGTAGGGCAAACGGTCAAAAAAGTCTGTTTGGACGATATTCGTGAACAAACGAACGTTTATGCTCGGGTGCGCCGTGGTAAAATCTCAGGCGTTATCGGAGCAACCTTACAGGAGGTTTCTTTTATGCTCGTCAACGCAGCAGACATGCTCAAGAAGGCCGAGGCCGGCAAGTACGGTCTTGGTGCCTTCAACACCAACAACCTCGAGTGGACCCTGGCTATTCTCCAGGCCGCCGAGGAGGCCAAGTCTCCGCTGATCCTTCAGTGCACCGCTGGTGCCGCTAAGTGGATGGGCGGTTTCAAGGTCTGCGCCGACATGGTCAAGGCTGCCGTCGAGGCCACGGGCGTTACCGTTCCCGTCGCCCTTCACCTCGATCACGGTTCTTACGAGGACTGCTTCAAGTGCATCGAGGCCGGCTTCACGTCCATCATGTATGACGGCTCTCACGAGGAGACCTTCCAGCTTAACCTCGACCGCACCAAGGAGCTCGTTGAGTTTGCCCACTCCAAGGGCATGTCCATCGAGGCCGAGGTCGGCGGCATCGGCGGCACCGAGGACGGCGTGACCTCCAGCGGCGAGCTCGCTGATCCTGCTGAGTGCAAGCAGATCGCTGACCTGGGTGTCGACTTCCTCGCCTGCGGCATCGGCAACATCCACGGCGTGTACCCCGCCGACTGGGCTGGTCTTTCCTTCGAGCGTCTGGGCGAGATTAAGGCCCAGACCGGTGACCTGCCCCTCGTTCTGCACGGTGGCACCGGCATCCCCGAGGATCAGATCAAGAAGGCCATCTCCCTGGGCATCTCCAAGATCAACGTCAACACCGACCTGCAGCTCGTCTTCGCCAAGGGCGTCCGCGAGTACATCGAGGCTGGCAAGGATCAGCAGGGCAAGGGCTTTGACCCCCGCAAGCTCCTCAAGCCTGGTCGCGACAACATCGTTGCCCGCACCAAGGAGCTCATGGAGGAGTTTGGCTCCGTCAACAAGGCGTAAGCGTCGCTAAACTTCCCGCCGGAAGCCCCGTCCCCCTACACTGTTTCCTTTGCGCTCACCTGGCTTTGCCAGAAGTCGCGCCAAGAAAACAGCTCCGGGGGACGGGGCTTCCTTCGTTTAACGCCGCAGGGTTACGAGGCTGAGTTATTTATTTGACTACCGTTCAGCGGTGTTGATGGCTCCCTTGTTGGGGCTTTCTTTTTATCTCGCTACAATGGGCTTCAAGCGTTCTAGTGACTTGGAGTTTTGGTATGGCTGTTATTAATGTGCTGCCTTCGGATGGGAAGGTTATTGACGAGGGTCCAGTTGGTTGCTCTGCTGATGTTTGCTGTGATGACTTTCGTCATCTCGATGTTGGACTGCCGCCCGAGATTCTTCGTCTTAAGGATGCCGGGTATTTGACGCAGGCTGTTGCTGCCTGCGATCGCCTTTTGGAGCAGAACCCCGAGCCTTCGCTGGCTGCTTGTGTTCGTGCCGAGCGGTATCGCATGCTCGAGACGCCGCTTCATTTTTCGGTGTCGCGCGACCAGGCTATTGCGATGATTCGCGAGGAGTGGCCAGAGTTTACCGAAGAGCAGTTTGATGACCTGATTAATCGTAAGCGTATTGACTGGCGCTTTATCGATGGCGAACTGTTCGTTCTCGACAACTTCCTCGATTCGCTTCGCGTATATCCCAAAGAGGTTCCCGGCATGCGGCCCGATTCTACGGACGGAATAGCACTGCGCAACGAGATGCTCAAGGAGATGGAGTCACAAAACGGATTGGCTCGCGTCATTACGCTTAAAGCGTCCGTGTCTGTCCCCGGCGCTCTGGAAGGGGAGACCGTTCGCGCGTGGCTACCCGTTGCCGCCGCCTGTCGTCAACAGTCTCATATCGAGGTTCTCGATATGACGCCGGAGGGTGCTGTTGCCCCCGCGAATGCTTCGGCGCGTACCTCCTCGTGGTCTTCTTCGAGTGAGCGCTCATTCTCGGTGACCTATCGCTATCAAATTGATGCCGCTTATCGTGATGTCTATGGGGGTGCGCTTCCGGTGCATCCTTGCATGGACGCGCCACTGCCCGTGGACACCTCCGAGGACCGTCCGCGCATTGCATTCACGCCGTATCTACAGCAGCTGACAGCCCGTGTCATTGACGGGCTCGAGGATCCGCTCGATCGCGCCCGTGCTATCTATGATTACCTGACGCAGTACATCGACTATCGCTATCAGCCGCCGTACTTGCTTTTGGGACCTATTGCCGATGACTGCGCGCATTCGCTCCGCGGCGATTGCGGCGTTATGGCGCTCACGTTTATCACCATGTGCCGTATCGCGGGCGTGCCTGCCCGTTGGCAGAGCGGCCTGTATGTTGCGCCCGATTCGGTGGGGTCGCACGACTGGGCAGAGTTCTATACGCCGCAGACCGGATGGCTCAACGCCGACGTGTCATTTGGATCTTCTGCTCGCAGGATGGGGGAGGAGTGGCGCCGCCGTCACTACTTTGGCAATCTCGACCCGTGGCGTATGGTGGCCAACAATCGATTCCAGGCAGAGTTTGAGCCCTCTTTCGACGGCATGCGCGAGGACCCTTACGACAACCAGATGGGTGAGGCTTCGGTCGACGGTCGCGGATGCCGTCGGCGCGAGATGCTCCGCACGGTCGAACTCATCGAAATGCTCGAAGTTCCATTTTCGGACTAATCGGTAGAAAGCTGTGATAAACTAACTCACGCATTGCGTGCCCGAGTGGCGGAATTGGCAGACGCAGTGGACTCAAAATCCACCGTTGGCAACAACGTGCGAGTTCGAGTCTCGCCTCGGGCACCATACATGCAAGTGAGCGTTCAAGGGGGTTGCGGCCCCCTTTTTCGTGCCGAACTCGCGTGAGCGCGCGAAGCGTTAAGCAAACAGGCCTGTGGCCTGTTTGTAGCGGAGCGTGGCGAGGGCGCCACGCGCCCGAAGCCCGGGGCTTCGCGAAGCGAAGGCCCTTCGAGTCTCGCCTCGAGCACCATACATGCAAGCGAGCGTTCAAGGGGGTCAAGGTCCCTTTTTCGTGTACGTAATGTGATAACGCGCTGTACGTGTTATTATTCGCAAGGCGTTGTTCCCGCAATGCCCTAAAGAGGAACCCGAGGGTTCCCACCTTTTGGCGCCAATGAGCAGCTGACTGGTCATACAACTTAGATTCCCTTCCTCATATTGAGGATGTCTATGTGTACGACCTGGTTGCAAAGAAGCGCCGGGTTATTTTTTTATGAATGGAGGTAGGGAAAATAGCTAAGTCTGATGACACCCGCATCAACGACGAGATCACTGCATCTTCGTGCCGTTTGATTGGCGTCGATGGCTCTCAGCTCGGCCTGTTCGCCATCCGCGATGCCCAGCGCGTCGCTGACGATCAGGGTCTCGACCTGGTCGAGATCGCTCCCAACGCGGAGCCGCCGGTCTGCAAGGTCATGGACTACGGTAAGTTCAAGTACCAGCAGGCCATGAAGGCCAAGGCCGCTCGTAAGAACCAGTCCAAGGTCGAGGTCAAGGAAATGAAGTTCCGACCCAAGATTGACGTTGGCGATTACGAGACCAAGAAGGGCCATGTTCTGCGTTTCCTCAAGAAGGGCGCACGCGTTAAGATCACCATCATGTTCCGCGGCCGTGAGATGGCTCACCCGGAGCAGGGTCTTAACGTTCTCGAGCGTCTCGCCGAGGATCTCAAGCCTTACGCTACGGTCGAGTCCAAGCCTAAGATGGAAGGCCGTAACATGCTTATGCTGCTCGCCCCGATTAAGGGCGCCTTCGATGAGGATAAAGCGGCAAGCGATACCAAGTAACTAGTGTTCTGTAACCGATTAAGGAGTATTTCATGCCTAAGATGAAGTCCCACAGCGGCACCAAGAAGCGTTTCCGCAAGACTGGTACCGGCAAGCTTATGCGCGCCAAGGCTTTCAAGAGCCACATCCTGAGCAAGAAGTCCACCAAGCGTAAGCGTGGCTTCCGTCAGGAGACCGAGATCGCCGCTGCCGACCGCAAGGTCATCAAGTCGCGTCTCGCCTAAGTTCGCGTTCCCGTTTTTCGTTTTACCGTCTAGGAGTTGATAGAACATGGCACGTATTAAGCGCGCTGTTGCCGCCAAGAAGAAGCGCCGTACCGTTATGCACCGTGCGAAGGGTTACTACGGTGCCGCTTCGCGTACTTACAAGCATGCTAAAGAGCAGGTCCAGCACTCCCTGCAGTATCAGTATCGTGATCGCCGCAACAAGAAGCGCGAGATCCGTTCTCTCTGGATCACCCGTATCAACGCTGCTGCTCGCCTGAACGACATCTCTTACTCTCAGTTCATGCACGGCCTGAAGGTTGCCGGCATCGAGCTCGACCGTAAGGTCCTGGCTCAGATGGCTTACGAGGACATCGAGTCCTTCAACGAGCTGGCTGCCATTGCCAAGAAGGCCCTCGAGGCCTAATAGATTCTGTTGAATCGCTAGGGGAGTGTCGCACTGTGCGCGGCACTCCCTCTTTTTTTATCGAAAGCGCTGGTTTACATAGCTAAAAGCGCGGGTAGATAAGCACTTACAGGTGACCGATCTCTATATATCTCTTAACCGAAGGGTCATCATCTGATACGTGCGGTCTTGCTGCACTCGACTTTCTACTTCCTATATAGAAAGCCATAGATTGTGTAGGACTTGTGAAGAGTGGAATTGACGTCCCACACGGCTTCGCGGTCTGGCAATATATCTCCTTGCCGCGCGGCCCGGTCGGACCGGATCAGCCGCCAGGCGTGCACCTTGAGAACCGGATACTGCGAGGATGGACACACCAGATGTGTCGCATCCGGGCAGACATCGAACCATTTGAAATGGTCTAACTTGGATTTGTTTTTCGCAAGGCCGCCGAGAGGCGGCCCCGAGAAATTCCTTTTCCTATACTAAAACCATATGAATCGAACGGAACCGATCAGCTAATAGTTGTGAGGACCGGACGGGCTCGAAGCCCATACATTTTGGACGGAGAGTTCGATCCTGGCTCAGGATGAACGCTGGCGGC
>NZ_QRKJ01000012.1:23009-73515 GCF_003471905.1 Collinsella sp. AM16-21 | reverse complement strand
GAGGGGGCTGAGTTTCCCACTGAGCGACTCTGCTTGCAGCCGGAGCGAAGGGGGAAACTCAGCCCCCTCCGCCCCGGCCGGACAGCTCAATCTACACCGTGTGCTGCGGCAGGTCCTGCAGGGCGATGACGTCCATGCCCATGTCGTTGGCGCTGCCGTGACCCCGCTGGTCCTCGCGCACCGCCTCGATGGCACTCACGTACGTGTTGGCCGCAGACATCGCGGTCACGCAAGTCACGCCGCGGCGCACGGCCTCGGTACGTAGCAGGTAGCCATCACCACGCGAACCCGGACCGTACGGCGTGTTGATAATCACCGCGATCTTGCCATCGGCGATGAGGTCGCCGATGTTGGGACGCTCGCCGTCGTGCGAGCCGCTGATCTTTTCCACAACCTCGCACGTCACGTTGCCTCCACGCAGTACGCGCGCCGTACCCTCGGTGGAGCAGATGTCAAAGCCCAGGTAGCGCAAGATACGCGCGACCGAAAGGATATGACGCTTGTCGCGGTCGCACACACTGATGAACACCTTGCCACAGCTCGGGTCGGGCAGCTTGTAGTCAATCGCCAGCTGCGTCTTGGCATATGCCTCGGGATAGCTCTTGGCGATACCCATGACCTCGCCCGTCGACTTCATCTCGGGCCCCAGGATAACGTCGGCTCCCGGGAAACGACCCCAGGGCATAACGGCTTCCTTCATGCAGAACCAGTCCAACTGACGCTCGTCGCTCGGCAGGCCCAGGCTCGCGATGGAATCGCCCGCCATGATGCGCGCCGCGCACTTGGCCAGCGGCACGCCGGTAGCCTTGGAGATAAACGGCACGGTACGGCTGGCGCGCGGGTTGGCCTCGATCACGTAGACGGTCTCGCCCTTAATGGCGTACTGCACGTTGACCAGGCCGCGGACTCCCAGCGCCATCGCGATGCGGCGCGTGGTCTCGCGGAGCTTCGCCTGCAGGCTCTCGCTAAAGCTAAACGGCGGAATGCACGTCGCGGAGTCGCCGGAGTGAATACCGGCCTCCTCGATATGCTCCAAGATACCGCCGATGTAGACCTCTTCGCCATCGCACAGGGCGTCGACATCGGACTCGATCGCACCCTCCAGGAAGCGATCCAGATACACCGGGTAGTCGGGGCTAATGCGCGCAGCCTCGGCCATGTATTCGCGCAGATGCTCGGCATCGTAGGCGATCATCATGCCGCGGCCGCCCAGCACATAGCTCGGACGCACCAGCAGCGGGTAGCCAATGTGCGCGGCAACGGCCTCGGCCTCCTCAAACGAGGTGGCCTGGCCCGCCGGCGGGTACATAATGCCCAGCTTATCGAGCAAAGCGGCAAAACGCTCGCGGTCCTCGGCAAAATCGATGGCGTCGGGCTTGGTACCCATGATGTTAACGCCGCTCTCCTCGAGCATGCGCGCCAGCTTAAGCGGGGTCTGGCCGCCGAGCGTCACCACGACGCCGTCGGGGCGCTCAACATCGATAACGTCCATGACGTCCTCGTAGGTGAGCGGCTCAAAGTACAGGCGGTCGGACGTGTCATAGTCGGTCGAAACGGTCTCGGGGTTGCAGTTGACCATGATGGTCTCAAAGCCGCGGGCAGCCAACGCATAGCTCGCATGCACGCAGCAGTAGTCAAACTCGATACCTTGGCCGATACGGTTGGGGCCGGCGCCCAGAATCATCGCCTTGGGCTTGTTCGCGGGCGTGGTCTCGTCGGGGGCAACGCACTTCTTGGCGACCGGGCTCGTGCGGTAAATGTTCTCGTAGGTCTTGTAGTGGTATTCCGTGGCACTCGAGAACTCGGCGGCGCAGGTGTCGACCGTCTTCATGCTGGGGACCACGCCCAGACCCTTGCGGTAAGCGCGAACAAAGCGCTCGTCCGAGCCGGTCAGCGCGGCAATCTCGGCATCACTCGTGCCATACTGCTTGAGCAGGCGCATCGCGTCGGCGTCAATGTCCTCCACGCGCAGGCCGCGAATGCTCTCCTGGACCTGCACCATATCGTTGATGCGGTTGAGATACCACGGATCGATACCGCAGATGGCGTGAATGCGTGCAACATCCCAGCCACGGCGCAGGGCCTCGACCACAAAGAAGATGCGGTGCTCGGTCGGGGTGCCCACGGCCTGGGCGAGCTCATCGTCGCTCAACTTTTCGGCGCCCTCCTTGCCGCCGGCGCAAATGCCCTGGTGCCCATCCTCCAGCGAGCGCATGGCCTTGCCAAAGGCCTCCTCAAAGGTGCGGCCGATCGCCATGATCTCGCCCACGGCCTTCATGCGCGTGGTGAGCGTGGGGTCGGTGCCCTTGAACTTCTCGAAAGCAAAGCGCGGCACCTTGACCACGCAGTAGTCGATCGTGGGCTCAAAGCAGGCGGGCGTGGCCTTGGTGATGTCGTTGACGATCTCGTCGAGCGTATAACCCACGGCCAGGCGAGCGGCGGCCTTGGCGATGGGGAAACCCGTGGCCTTGGAGGCCAGCGCGGACGAACGGCTCACGCGCGGGTTCATCTCGATGACAATCAGGCGGCCGGTCTGGGGGTTCACGGCAAACTGCACGTTGGATCCGCCGGTCTCGACGCCAATCTTCTCCAGAATGGCGAGCGAGGCGACACGCATGCGCTGATACTCAAGGTCGGAGAGGGTTTGTGCCGGCGCCACGGTGATGGAGTCGCCGGTATGTACGCCCATGGGGTCGAGGTTCTCGATGGAGCACACGATGATGCCGTTGCCGGCGTGGTCACGCATGACCTCCATCTCGTATTCTTTCCAACCCTCGATGGACTCCTCGACCAGCACCTCGTGGGCGGGCGAGAGCTCCAGGCCCTGGCTCACGATGGAGACGAGTTCCTCGTGGGTATGCGCGATGCCGCCACCGGCACCGCCGAGGGTAAAGCTCGGACGCAGCACGCAGGGATATCCCACGCGCTCGGCGATGGCCTCGGCGTCAGCCACGCTGTAGGCGTAGCCCGAGCGCGCGACCTCCAGGCCAATCTCGGCCATGGCCTCGTTAAAGAGTTTGCGGTCCTCGCCGCGCTCGATAGCGGCCAGGTCGCAGCCGATCATCTCGACGCCGTACTTGTCGAGCGTGCCGTCTTTCGCCAGCTCGACGGCGGCGTTCAGACCGGTCTGGCCGCCCAGCGTGGGCAGCAGCGCGTCCGGGCGCTCTTTCTTGATCACGCGCTCGATAAACTCGGCGGTGATGGGCTCGACATAGGTGCGGTCGGCCAAGCCCGGGTCGGTCATGATGGTCGCCGGGTTGGAGTTGACCAGGATGACCTCAAAGCCATCCTCCTTGAGGACCTTGCAGGCCTGGGCGCCGGAGTAATCGAACTCGCAGGCCTGGCCAATGACGATGGGGCCCGAGCCAATGACGAGGATACGCTTGATGTCAGTACGTTTCGGCATGTTAGTTCTCCTCGGTCGCAGCGTTCTCGGACTCGGCGAAATTCCAGCCGGCGAGGCGGTCCTTCGCGGTGTCGATGTCCAGGTAGTTCTCCTCGCCGTCCATGAGTCGCGTAAAGGCGGTAAAGAGATAGTGGGCATCGGTGGGGCCAGGCGAAGCCTCGGGGTGGTACTGGACCGAGAAACACGGGGCGTCGAGCAGCTGGATGCCCTCGGCGGTGCCGTCGTTGAGGTTCACATGTGTCAGGCGAATGCGACCAAAGCGCTCGTTCATCACGACCGGCGCGATGCCGCGACGCACCCAGGCGCGCAGGTCACCGTCGGCCGCATGCTCGGTTTCGCCGCCGGAAAGCTCCGGAATCAGTTTGCCCAGACTGGGGAACAGCAGGCCAAAGCCATGGTTTTGCGCGGTGATCTCCACGCGACGGCTTACCAGGTTCATGACCGGCTGGTTGCCACCGCGGTGACCGAACTTAAGCTTTTCCATCTGGGCGCCGCAGGCCAGGCTGATCATCTGGTGACCAAGACAAATACCAAAGACCGGCACCTTGCCGATCAGCTGCTGTACCTGCTCGTAGGTCTCCACCACGGCGTCGGGGTCGCCGGGGCCGTTGGACAAAAAGACGCCATCGGGATTCATCTCGAGCACCTGCTGGGCGGGCGTATCCCACGGCACGACGGTAAGGTCGCAGCCGGCGCGGACCAGCCCCTCCAGAATGCCGCGCTTCACACCGCAGTCGTAGGCGACCACTTTGTGACGGGCAGGAGCGGCAACCGCAAGCGCAAAGTCATGCGTGGCAGGCAGGTCGGCGGCCACAAACTCGTGAGGCGCGGGGCAACTTACGGTCTTGACCAGGTTCTCGCCTACCAGCGTGGGCGCTGCGGCCAGACGCTCGGCAAGCTCGTCGACGTCGAAGATCTCGGTCGAGATAATGCCCATCTTGGAACCATTGTCGCGCAGATGGCGCACCAGAGCGCGGGTGTCGACACCCTCGATAGCGACGATGCCGTGAGCACGCAGGTACTCCGGCACGCTGACGGCCGAGCGCCAGTTAGAAGGCGTGGCGCACATGTCGCGAACAATCATGCCGCGCATAGCCGGAGCGCTCGCAGGGCGCACGGCGTCGCCGGGGAAGGCCGACTGGACATCGGTCTCGTCGATACCGTAATTGCCGATCTGCGGATAGGTCATGGTTACAATTTGGCCGGCATAACTCGGGTCGGTCATGACCTCAAAGTAGCCCTCGAGCGAGGTGTTGAAGCAGACTTCGCCGGTCGCGGTGCCCTCGGCGCCGCATGCACGTCCATAAAAAATGGTCCCATCCTCAAGATACAGGATACAGGGACCGCAGGTGCCCTTGCTGGTTTTGGCCAGCATATGCTGGCAAAGCTCGCTGGGCGCGAAGGTGCGGGCGGCAGCGCCCGCGGTATGGTTGTTCGCCATAATTCTCCTTCCCGGTCTCACAGGACCGGCTTAAAGGTGTGTAGTTAGGCCTCGCGGTATTGTAACCGCAAGCATGCCTCATGGCGTTAATTTCATCAAATTGTTTACGAAATGATAATTATGACTTTCTATGCATAATGATTTTTCTGGGACGGGGATTAAAAATCATCCCGCGGGGCTTGTGGCTCACGCGGGATGACGGCGTCTTACTTTTTCTTGTCCTGTTCCAGCAGATCGGACGGTGAGCGATCGGGCTTGCCGCCGCGGAAAATCTCGCGGCCATGCAGACGATGCTCCAGGTCACGTTCGGCCTTTTCCTCGTCAATCTTGGTCTGGCTCACCACCGGGTCCTCAATCAACGACGACACCGAGTTCACCTGCTTCTGAATGCGCTCGGCGATGGTGTCATCCATACTCACGATGCGCATCTTCCAGTCGATATTCGTGGCGTTGGATGAACTCTTGGTCCACACAAACGTCAAAATGGCGCTCTGATGACCCCGCGCGGGGAACATGCCAAAAAAGGAATCGTGCTGAATGTTGCTATCTTCGTCGATATAGGCGTGCACGTTATACACCACGCGGTCAATCTTATCGTTGAGCAGCGCGTTGGTCGCAAGCGCCGCAGCCTGAATCTGCCCGTTGGACAGCAGCTCGAGCTCGTTGGCAGACGATGTGTCCAACACCGTCACCTCGACCGTGCCCGTACGCTCATCGGCCTCATCGACGGAAAAATCGAGCGGAAACTGCGTAAAGCCGTTACCCCACTCAAGGCCGCCCTTCAGCGCCGTCGAAACAGTATCGACCGAAACGCTCTCGGACAGATTGGCGGTATTCAAACGGCGCATCACGCCGTAGCCGATCTGCATGCCCACGATCAGCACCAAAATACCGATGACCACGGCCATCGCGGTCTTCGTAATGGTATGGCTCACCTGCGAGCCCGAAGGATCGTCCTCGGACAGCGGGTCGATATGTTTTGCCTGGCTCGCTCGGTCCTCGCTGCGCAGCTGCACTAACGCCGCTTTGTCACCGCGCTTGGCCGCAGCCTCCTTCTCGCGCATGCGCTCGGTACGCTTTTTGGCAAGCGTAGGATCCAAGACGCCGGATGCATCGATTTCGGAGAATAACTCCGTCACCTCTTCCGGAGTCAAAGGGTTCTTATCAGCCATAATCTTCCTGTCATATCAATCAGTCGAGCTCGTGCGCACGCGCACCTTCGAACTGCATTCGATAGTAACGGGCATAGGTGCCGCCACGGGCGAGAAGCTCCTCGTGCGTGCCACGTTCCACAACGCGACCATGCTCAACGGTCGCAATCTCGTCAGCATGCTTAATAGTCGAGAGACGGTGGGCGATGATGATCGTGGTACGGCCGCGTGCCAGCTCTTCGAGCGACTCCTGCACCGCCTCCTCGCTCTCGTTATCCAAAGCACTCGTCGCCTCATCCAAAATAAGAATCTTGGGATTCTTGAGAAACACGCGCGCAATGGCAACGCGCTGTTTCTGTCCGCCCGAAAGACGGCTGCCGCGCTCGCCCACGACCGTGTCATAGCCCTGTGGAAGCGACTCGATAAAGGCATCGATGTTGGCGCGACGGGCGGCCTCGGCGATCTCCTCTGTCGTAGCGCCCGGCTTGCCGTAGGCGATGTTCTCGCCGATTGTTCCGTCAAACAGGTAGACATCCTGCTGCACCAGGCCGATGGCGCGGCGCAGGCTCTGCTGCGTCACATCGCGCACGTCCTGGCCGTCGATGCTAATGGATCCGGCAGCCACGTCATAAAAGCGCGGCAGCAGCGAACAGGTCGTGGACTTGCCACCGCCCGAAGGGCCAACCAAAGCGATGGTCTGCCCGGGCTTGATGGACAGGTTCATATGGTCGATAACGGGACGCTCTTCGGCATCGCCCTCGCCCAGCTCAACGTCCTCGTAGTTAAAGCACACGTCGTGATACTCCACGGCGCCGGCAGTCACCTGCAGATCCGTAGCGCCCGGCTTGTCCTGGATATCCGGCGCGGTCGAGAGCACCTCGTCCATGCGCTTAAAGCCGGCGATGGCCTTCTGATACGTTTCGGCCGAATTGACGAGTGTCTCGAGCGGCGTGCAGAACAGCGAAATATAGAGTGCAAAGGTCGCCATATCGACCGCCTGCAGCTGTCCCTGGGCGACCAGCCAGCCGCCCAGCAGCACCACGATCACATAGAGCACACCCGAGAGCAGGCCATACGTCGCGGTATAGACGCCCATGGCGTGATACATGTTCTCCTTGGACGAAAGATAGCGATTGTTGGAGGCGCGGAACTTGAAGCGCTCGGTCTCCTCATTGGCAAAGCTCTTGACCACGCGCATGCCCGCCAGCGAATCCTGCAGCTGCGCATTGATGCCGCTGATCTTTTTGCGGTTGTCGCTAAAGACCTCGCGCATGCGCATGTTCTGCCAAAACATGATGACCGAAAACGCTGCTGTCACCGCAGCCATGGCAAGCGCCAGCACCGGGGCGATGGTAAAGAGGATCACAAACGAGCCGATAATCTCGATGCCGCAGATGATGATCCACTCGGGCACGTGGTGCGCCGCCTCGCAGATATCGAACAGGTCGTTGACCACGCGGCTCATCATGTCGCCCGAGCTGTTACGGTCGAAGTACGCAAAGCTAAAGCGCTCATACTGGTCGAACAGGTCCTCGCGCATCTTGGACTCCATGCGCGCACCCATCACGTGACCCCAATAGCTCACAAAATAGCGGCAGGCGCAGCGGATGACATACATCAGCACCAAACCTACCGCGATCATACCGAGCGCCTGCATAATGGCAGCATGACCCTGGGTAAACAGCCCACCGGTCAAATTGCGCAGAATAATAGGAAACGCAAGGTCAATGGCGGCAAGCACCAGAGCACAAACAGTATCGGCAACAAAAAGCCCCATCTGGGGCTCGTAATACGAGAGAAACCTTTTCAGCATAATCACCTTACGCGGTTTTACCAAACCGCGTTTCGTCTCGACGCTGCAAGTGCTCCATTTGGACAATCTGGCCTTCAATCGTCGGTCGCGTATATCCATACGCTTCCCTCCTCTTTTAGGCCACCTTGTCTCAAATGGAGCACTTTCGCTGACTTACACAAACCTGCGGGATCATCCCCGCTCGTTAAAGCTCCGCGCCCCCAAGGCGATGCGCGATGCTATCGCAGGCCAAGGCGCCCACGACGGTCTTGGCGTCTTCGATCTTGCCGTCGAGTACGGCGTCGATCAACTCGTGCAGCGGCACCAGGTCCACGTTGACAAACTCGTCATCATCGGGGTTGGGCGCATCAAACTCGAGCTTGGTGGCCAAGTAGATGTGAATGATCTCGTCGCAAAAACCACAGGACGTGACAATCGACGTCAAAAAGCGAATGCGACCAGCCCTAAAGCCCGTCTCCTCATGCAGTTCGCGCTTGGCGCAATCGAGCGGATCCTCGCCTGGATCGAGCTTGCCGGCGGGAATCTCGACCGTCACGCGGTCGATGGCGGTGCGGTACTGACGCACCAGTACGATCTTGCCGCTCTCGGTCAGCGCCACGACGGCCGCCGCACCCGGATGGCGAACGATATCGCGGGCGCTGCGGCGACCGTTGGGCAGCTCAACCTCAAGACGGTGGACGTCGAGGATCTTGCCCTTCCAGGCGCACTCCTCCGAAAGAATCTTCTCGTGCAGCTCGGCATCGTGCGGGTCGTCGTCGCCCAGCACCAGCGCCGGCTCGTCAGCGACCTCGCCGCCAGGCTCGCCCTCGGCGTGCCCATACATGCGGCTGTCCTCTTCAACGATCTGCGCATCCACGAGCTCTTCGTTCTTCTCGTCCATCCGTCTCATTCCTCTCGGATTTTAGGCATCCCAGGCGTCGCGGCCGCGCAGTGCGCGCAGGCCGATGTCGTGGCGCAGGGTCTTGCCTTCAAAATCAATCTTCTCGCAGGCCTCGTAGGCAAGGTTGCGAGCGTTCTCGAACGTGTCACCCAGAGCGGTCACGGCAAGCACGCGGCCACCATTGGTCACGAGCTGGCCGTCCACCACGGCAGTGCCCGCGTGGTACACGGTCACGTTCTCCATGACCTCGGCATCGGCGATACCGGTGATGACCTTGCCCTTCTCGTAGCTGCCGGGATAGCCCGCGCTCGTCAGGACAACGGCCACAGCCCACTCGTCACGCCAGTCGAGCTCAATCTGATCGAGCTCGCAGTTGGCGCAGGCGAGCATGACCTCAACCAGGTCGTTCTTAAGGCGCGGCAGCACGACCTGCGTCTCGGGGTCGCCAAAGCGGGCATTGAACTCCAGCACCTTGGGGCCGGCAGGCGTGAGCATAAAGCCGCCATACAGGCAGCCGCGGTAGTCGATGCCCTCGGCGGCAAGCTCAGCCACGGCCTGCTCCATGACCGCCACCATGGTGGCGTGCTCCTCGTCGGTCACGATGGGCACCGGGCTGTAGACGCCCATGCCGCCGGTGTTGGGGCCCTTGTCGCCCTCGAGGGCGCGCTTGTGGTCCTGCGAGGTGGCCATGGGGCGCACGGTCTTGCCGTCGGTAAAGGCGAGCAGCGAGCACTCGGGACCGGTCAGCATCTCCTCGATAACCACGGTGTTGCCGGCATCGCCAAAGGTGCCGCCAAAGCACTCGCGCACGGCCTCCTCGGCCTGCTCAAGTTCGGTCGCCACGATAACGCCCTTGCCCGCGGCAAGGCCGTCGGCCTTCACGACCAGCGGAGCGCCCTGCTCGCGCACGTAGGCGAGAGCCGAAGCCTCGTCGGTAAACGAACCATAGGCTGCCGTCGGAATGCCCGCACGCCCCATGAGCTGCTTGGAGAACAGCTTGGAACCCTCCATCTGGGCACCCTCGGCACCCGGGCCAAAGCAGGGAATACCTGCCGCGCGCACGGCGTCGGCCACGCCCGCCACGAGCGGAGCCTCGGGACCAATTACCACGAGTCCGCATCCGTGGCTCTGCGCAAACGCCGCCACGGCCGCAGGATCGCAGTCGTCGAGAACAACGTTCTCGCCGCAGCTCGCGGTGCCGCCGTTACCCGGCGCGATGTAGAGCTTGCCGGCGCGCGGTGATGCTGCGAGCTTAGCTGCCAAAGCATGCTCGCGGCCGCCGCTGCCCAACAACAGGATGTCGATGGTTTGAGTGTCCGCCTTCAAGGGTGCCTCCTCTATGGATGAATGGCTCGCTCCGCGCGAGCCCTTTGCAAGCAAATATACCCCTCGGCCGCCCGCTTGGGCTGCAAAGGGGTATATCGCAATAACCAAATAGTCCCGATTACTTCCAGAATCGGTTGATGATCTGCTCGCGACCAGCGCCAACGCCAATGAACGTCACGCGGGTGTGTGCCAGATCCTCGATAAACGCCACGTAGTCCTGCGCCTCCTGCGGCAGCTCGTCAAAGCTGCGGCAGCCGGTAATGTCGCACTTCCAGCCGGGGAGCTCCTCGTAGATGGGCTTGGCGTGCTCAAAACGAACCTGATGCTCGGGCACGCTGGTGTAACGCTCGCCGTCGACGTCGTAAGCCACGCACACCTTGATGGTGTCGAAGGCCGAAAGCACGTCGAGCTTGGTCACGGCGATGTCGGTGAGGCCGTTGACGCGCGAGGCATAGTTGGCGATAGGGCCGTCAAACCAGCCGCAGCGACGACGGCGACCGGTGGTCACGCCGTACTCGTAGCCCTCCTCGGTCAGCGTGTGGCCGGCCTCGGACTCATAGGAAAGCTCGGTGGGCATGGGGCCCGAACCGACGCGGGTGATGTAGGCCTTCATGACGCCCAGCACGCGGTCGACGTTCTTCATGCCCACGCCGGAGCCGGTAATGGCGCCGCCGGCGGTGCAGTTGGAAGACGTCACGTACGGATAGGTGCCGTGGTCGATGTCGAGCAGCGTCGCCTGGGCGCCCTCAAACAGCAGGTCCTTACCCTCATCGATCATGTTGTTGAGCAGCAGGCTCGTCTCGGTGATGTAGGGACGCAGGCGCTCGGCCATCGGCAGGTACTCGTCGCAAATCTGGTCCACGGTGTAGGTGGGCAGGTTGTAGATGAGCTCGAGCTCAGGGTTCACGCGGGCGAGAGCGGTCTCCAGCTTGTCGCGGAACAGTGCCTCGTCCAGCATGTCCTGCATGCGCAGGCCAATGCGGGCCATCTTGTCCTGATAGCACGGACCGATGCCGCGCTTGGTGGTACCGATGTTCTTCTTGCCGAGCTTCTGCTCAAAGGCGCCATCCAGATCGATGTGGTACGGCATGATGACATGCGCGTTGCCGCTAATCTTGAGGTTCTTGGTGGTGATGCCGTCGGCCTCGAACATGTCGATCTCCTCAAGGACAACCTTGGGGTTGACGACGCAGCCGTTACCGATCACCGACACGTGATCGGAATACATGATGCCGGAGGGCACCTGGTGCAGGCCGTACTTCTTGCCGTTGACGACGATGGTGTGACCGGCGTTGTTGCCGCCCGAGTAGCGCACGACGGCATCGAAGTCGCCGGCGACCAGGTCGCAAATCTTACCCTTGCCCTCATCGCCCCACTGGGCACCGACCAAAACGGTTGACGGCATGTTTACTCCTTACATTCATGGACTGTCTACGCGCCACGCCGGCACGCAGAAGCACAAAACATTCCCAGTATACCCGTGCAACGGGCGCCTGTCCTACTCCTCGGCATGTGCCCCATCAAGCTCATAGAACTTGGTGGATGCCGGCAGGAACATCAGGTCGACGTCGCCGATCGGGCCCGAACGGTTCTTGGCCACGACGATACGCGTAACGCCCTCGTCGGGTCGATCGTCGCGCGAGGCCTCGGCCTCGTCGGCGGAGCGGTCCAAGAACATAACGATATCGGCGTCTTGCTCGATGGAGCCCGATTCACGAAGGTCGGAAAGCTGTGGGCGCTTGCCGGTACGGGATTCGACCTGACGCGAGAGCTGTGACAGCGCGATGAGCGGGATCTTGAGCTCCTTAGCCATGATCTTCAGACCACGCGACATCTCCGAAACCTCGACGGTGCGGCTCTCGGAGCGGCGTCCCGGCGGAGGACTCACCAGCTGCAGGTAGTCCAGGATGATGATGGCCTTCTCCTTGTTATGGAGCATGCGACGGCTCTTGGCGCGGATCTCGGTCACTGTGGTGCCGGGCGTATCGTCAATCAGAATATCGAGCTTGGACAAGGTCTGCGTGGCCTCGTTGATATTGGCCCACTGCTCGGGGCTAATGCGGCCCATGCGGAAGTCACTGATCGAGATCATGGCGTAGGCGCAAATCAGACGCTGGGCAATTTCCTTGCCCGACATCTCCAGCGAGAAGAAGCCGACGGTATAACCGGCAGCGGCAGCGTTGAGCGCCAGATTCAGGGCGAACGACGTCTTACCCACAGCAGGGCGGGCGCCGATGATGATGAGCTGGCCCTCGCGAAAACCCATGAGCATGCGGTCGAGCGACGGGAAGCCCGTGGGCACGCCCGCAGCCTGGCCGCCTGCCTGGCACACTTCCTCGGCCTCGTTATAGGCCTCGACCATAAACTCGGTCAGCGTCTTGTAGCTCGACTTGACCTCGCGCGCCGTGACCTTGAGCAACTTGCTCTCGGCCAGCTCCACGACCTCTTTGGTATCGGTGGGAGCGTTATAGGCCAGCGCGTTGATCTCGTTGGTGGCGCCGATCAGCTCACGCAGCATCGAATCGCGGCGAACGATAGCGGCATGGTGCTGCCAGTTGACGAGCGACAGGGTCTGACCCATCAACTCCAAAATGTAGGCCTCGCCGCCCACGGCATCAAGCTTGTTGATGCTTCGCAGGTAATCGATCAGCGAGATGGAGTCGATGGGAATGCGGCTGTTGTACATATCGACCATCGCGGTATAGATGGTCTTATGAATGGGCCGGTAGAAGTCATCGGGCTGCAGCTCGACCTGGGCCTCTTCGACCACCTCGGGCGATAGCAGCATAGCGGCCAGTACATTGGCCTCTGCATCTTGGTTTTGGGGAAGACCCAACTTGGAGCCGCGGTCCTCAACCGTCAGCCCGGTCTCCCTATCGTCATATGCCATGAGCATCCTCATTCATATCGCTTGCGAGCATCCATAGTATCAGCCACGGTCCCAAAACGCGCCGCGCGCCGCCAATCATCACCGAACCAAACGGATGAACGGTCCTGTATATAGGACTTCGACGCAACGTTCACCATGAAACTCACTCAGCGCAAAAAACAAAAGGGCGCCCTGGTTTCCCAGAGCGCCCTTCTTAGAACAAGATTGTTGCGTTGCAGCAAATGCTACTCGGCAGCAGCCTCAGTCTCGACCTCGGCGGTCTCGGCCTCGGCGACCTCAGCGGCCTCCTCGACCTCAGCCTCGGCAGCGAGCTCCTCGGCGGTAACGCCGACGAGAACGACAACCTCGGCCTTGATCTCGCGGTACAGCGAGATGGCAACGGTGTGGGCACCGGCAACCTTGATGGGCTTACCGAGCTCGACGCGCTTGCGGTCGATGTCCATACCGAGCTGAGCCTTGATGGCGTCAGCGATCATAGCGGCGGTAACGGAGCCAAAGAGGATGCTCTCGTCGCCGACCTTGACGTCAACGGTGACCGTCTTGCCCTCGAAGGCAGCCTTGGTCTCGTTGGCGGTAGCCAGACGGACGGCCTCGCGCTTGGCGATGTTGTTGCGACGCTCGTCAAGCTGCTTGAGGTTGCCCTTGGTGGCGGCAACAGCGAGCTTCTTGGGGAACAGGAAGTTCTCAGCGTAACCCTGAGCGACCTCTACGACGTCACCCTCGCCGCCCTTGCCCTTGATCTCATCGAGAAGAATAACCTTCATGATGCGTCTCCCTTCTTAGCCGCGGTCGCGGTTGCCACGAGAGGAAACCACGGGGACGGTGTACGGCAGGAGTGCCATCTCGCGGGCGCGCTTGATGGCATTGGCGATGTCATGCTGATGCTGCGTGCAAGCGCCAGTGACGCGACGGGGCTTGATCTTGCCACGGTCGGTCATGTACTTACGGAGAAGCTGAGTGTCCTTATAGTCGATGAACTCAGTGTTCTCCTTGCAGAACTGGCAGTACTTACGACGCGGCTGACGTGCAGAAAAATCATTAGCCATGTCAAAATACCTTTCATTTGGCAACTTCGGCGAACCGAAGCCGCCTCTCACTCAAAAATAGGTGAACAACCCTTAGAACGGGATGTCCTCATCGTAGACGTCGACCGCGGGCGGCGTAGCCACCGGTGCGGCAGGACGTGCTGCGGGCGCGGGAGCTGCGGGGGCGTAACCACCCTGATCGTAGCCACCCTGGCCACCACGGGAGCTCATAAACTCGATCTCATCGACGATGACCTCAAGCTTGCTCCGGCGCTGGCCGTCGCGCTCCCAAGAGCTGTAGCGCAGCTTGCCCTCGATCGCGACCTTGTTTCCCTTTGCCAGGAAACGGCTCACGGCCTCGGCGCGGGTGCCGAACATAGTGCAGTCGACAAAGTTGGGATAGTCCTCCCACTCGCCAGTCTGCGCGTTACGGCGACGATCGTTGACGGCGACGCCAAAGGACAGAACCTGGGTTCCGCCGGCGGTGGCGCGCAGCTCGGGATCGCGGGTGAGGTTACCGGTGATGTTCACTCGATTGATGCTCATAACTCACTACTTCCTCTTGGGGCACAAGCCCAGTCCAAAACGACAGTCTTACTCCTGGTCGTCGCGACGGACGATCATGTGGCGGACCACAGCGTCGGTGATGCGCAGGATGCGATCAAGCTCGGCGATCTGGGTAGGATCTGCGTGGAAGTTGATGAGGGTGTAGTCACCATCGGTGAGGTCGTTGATCTCGTAGGCGAGCTTGCGCTTGCCCCAGTCGTCAACGGAGTCGACCTTGCCAGCGCCCTCAGCGATCGTGGTATCGATACGCTTCATAACAGCGAGACGAGTCTCGGGGTCGAGCGACGGGTCAACAAAGAACAGCAGTTCATAAGCCTTCATATTGTCACCTCCTCTGGGCAAATGTGGCTTCAGGTCGTGAAGGTGCGCCTGAAGCAGGAAAAGACTTGGTAATAATATCTTTCAACCTCCTAGGCCGCAAGAATATGCAGCTACAACCTCATGACCTCCACATATGCCCATACTCGCACGACGTTTCATGCGTCTTCCAACCAAATGCTGACCAAGTGCTTGACGGATTTGTGGACAAGATACGACGCCGCGGGGACAAGCTGAGCCAAGCCACAGGTCAACGGGCACAAGGCTGTGGTCGCAAAATGCATACCAGTGGTCCACAGCGCCACCCAAAGATTTTTAAATTCATTGCCAAGTCGCTTATGAATACCCCTTTTGAACAATTGAGTTAATCAACCACGCTGGTCGGAAGCCGTTTTTTGGCACCTCAAACCCCACTGCAACGACAAGCGCGGCCGAGCGTTTTAAAAAATGCCAACTTTTCTGTTTGCACTTTGCGGTTCCTCGTGTATACTGACTTTCGCATTTAACGGAGAGTTGTCCGAGTGGCCGAAGGAGCACGATTGGAAATCGTGTAGGCGTCAAAAGCGTCTCCAGGGTTCAAATCCCTGACTCTCCGCCAGTTAATTCCAAAGCAGGCCTTCGAGCCTGCTTTGTTTTTACCCCACGCGGAGGGGTGGCAGAGTGGTTGAATGCGGCGGTCTCGAAAACCGTTTGGCCTGTATAAGGTCACGAGGGTTCGAATCCCTCCTCCTCCGCCATTTTGGTTGAGAAAGCTCCCAACAACGGGAGCTTTTTTGTTATCGAGATACGTCTCGATCCCACGCTTCCCCAAACGTGTACGTCAGCCTCCAAAACCGACATATTTCGACATCTTTGGAGGCTGACGTACACGTTTGGATTGAGCTCACGGGAGTGGCACTATTCGGAAGGCACCTCTTCGTCTCGCATGCTTTTCCAGTTGCGGATAAGCGCCTTGCGTAGTTCGTTTTGCTCTCGCTGGTGCCCGGTATCGGTACAGCGAGGCATGTCGAGTGCTTCGCGAATGTTGTTCATGGCGCGGTGAAAGGCGAGCTGGCTGCCGAACTGAGCCGAAGTGAGCGTAACGATTCGATATCCCATTTGGGAGAGAACGGCCTCTCGCTCCGCATCTGCTCCTTTGCGTTCGAACTCATCGTGAAAGCCGCCCTTATATTCGATACCGAGCTCCCTGCGCTTGTAGGTAACGAGCGCATCGATTTTGAGTGTTCGAGCTTTGGCGCAATGCCAGAGACGTTGAGGGATCTCGAGCGGTTTGTTGAGTTCGATACCTCGGATGCCAACGCCGCCTTCGCTTGTTGGGAGCGAGAGGGCGATTGCCGAAGCGGTCTCCATAGGCGAGGCCGAGCAATCGTAGATGTGCCTGAGCGCGAGCCGTGCACGTGTGGCACCGGGTTTGCCGGGATGCCGATCGAGCAGTTCGATTATTTCATCCTTGGAGGTGGTGGCTGGTTGCTCGGTATAAGGGTCGGCGGGATTGAGCCTCATGCGATAATCGCCGCAAACTTCATAGCCATATTCGAGATATTCGATCCTATCCATCCACTCGGCAGCGAGCACGAAGGTGAAGGCTTCGTCGGTGATGAAGATTCCGGGCGTCAACTCGTTAATATGCTCGTAGGGAAGATTTTGTCCAAGAATGTGGCAGACGACGCCTTTGGTACGAATTCGCTCAAATTCGAATACGACCGCGATATCGATAGTCTTAAGCATATCGGACGGAATGCCGCAGTCGGTAAGGGCCTGTCGTATGCGCGCAACACGTTGCTGGGTGGAGATGCCTTGTGCGCCTATCTGGTAGTCGTGCCGCGCAAGAGACTGAACCAAATTCTGGGGTGCATGATGGACAAGCCATGCGGTTTTATGCGAAATGAGAACAGGGGTATCCATTGAGGGCCTCTCGCTCTGAGCCAGTATCCAACTCTTATGTC
Source organism: Collinsella sp. AM16-21 (assembly GCF_003471905.1). Taxonomy (NCBI): domain Bacteria; kingdom Bacillati; phylum Actinomycetota; class Coriobacteriia; order Coriobacteriales; family Coriobacteriaceae; genus Collinsella; species Collinsella sp. AM16-21. The sequence continues at coordinate 56,752 of NZ_QRKJ01000012.1, read as the reverse complement.
CGTTGAAGTGGGGAAATATACCGGATGTGAGTAAATCAACTCACTCATGCTGTGAGCTCAATCCAAACATGTACGTCATCCTCCAAAGATGTCGAAAAATGTCGTTTTTGGAGGGTGACGTACATGTTTTGGATCCCTGGCATTCCAGTAACGCCACGCCCCCACCCAGTCCCGACCGTTTACCGAGCAATAGGATCACCACGCCCGCCAACCATGTACTATGTACGGGCATTGTCTAAACCCGCAACCAAAAGGACCCCATCTTGCCCGTCGTCGCCGCTATGACCGTTACCTCACACGCCACAGATGCCATGGTCGCCATCCCGTTTTGGCTCGAAATGTTCGCCGTCGTCGCGGCTTCAATCTCGGGCGTGTTGGTCGCGCGCGAGCACAAGCTCGATCTGGTGGGCGCGGTCGCGCTTGCCGTGGTCTGTGGCTTGGGCGGCGGTCTTTTACGCGACATGACGCTGCAGGTGGGCAACGTCTACATCCTCAACCAGCCAATGGCGCTGCCGCTTTCCATTGCCACGGCAGCCATCATCTATATTTTCCCGGCAATCGTCGACAAGCCCGAAAAACTCATCCCCCTGCTCGACATCATCTCGGTCGGCATCTATGCCGCCACTGGAGCAGACAAGGCGCTGGTCTACGGCTTTGCGCCGGCGGTGTGCATCATGATGGGCTTTTTCACCGCGGTGGGCGGCGGCATGCTGCGTGACAGCTTTATGGGCGTGGTGCCGGGCATTTTCCAGCGCACCAACTTCTATGCCATCGCAGCCATTGCCGGCTCTGCAAGCTATGTATGCCTTGTCATGAGCGGCGTCGTCAGCAACATCACCGCGTTAATCGTATGCGTTGCGATAACCATGGGACTGCGCTGGCTGTCGCTGCGCTTCGACATCAAAAGCCCCACCGAGGAAGACATCGCACGTTTTTTGCACCGCAAAAAGTAGATTGCGCGGCCTCATCCTTCGAAATACAACCGAGAGGTTCTTTTAGAGCGCCCACGCGTTGGGTACCCTGTTAGGTGCATGTCGAGCATCTGACGAAGGATTCACTATGCCCTGCAATCAATTCCCGTCGACCCAGCGCCATAAAGCGTGGGGCCGCATCACCATCCTATTCGCGCTCATCGTGCTGGCGCTCACCGCACTTCCCACGGCGTCGTTCGCCGGCACGGACACCGCAGGAAACATACTTGCGACCGACAATGACGCCAATCCGTCCGGCGTCGAGGGTGACCTGTACTGGGCAGGCCAGGCTCTCAACTTGGACGATGCGTCCATCGACCGCGATATCATCGCCGCGGGCGATACCCTCTCGATCCGCGACTGCACGGTGGGCGGCGCCGTCCGTCTGGCGGCACGCACTATCGATATCGCCAAAACCACGGTTAATGGCAGCGTCACGGTGGCCGGTCAGCACGTTGTGCTCAATTCCGACAGCGCCGCCAACTGTTTTTACGCGATGGGCGAGACGGTTGCCCTGCGAGGCTCCGCCAAGTCGGCAGCGCTTGCAGGCGATACGGTGACCATCGACGGCACCGTCGAGGGCGATGTCGAGGTTTGGGCCGATAAGCTCGTCTTGGGCAAGAATGCCCGTATTACCGGCACCGTGAACGCGCACGTCTCCGAGGACCCCGAGCGTGCCGCAGGAGCCGAGGTAGGCGCACTCAAGATCGACCGCACCGAGAACGAGAGCGCGGCCACGACCGCTAACAACATCATCGGCGGCATCGTCGCCGCGGCGCTCTCGACCTGCTTTGTCGCCCTGCTGCTCGAGCTCGTCTTTCCGCGTGCAACCGCCAGCGCCGCTGGCATGCTCCACCAGCGCCCCACGCCCCTGTGGGTGAGCGGTCTTCTGGGTACGATTGCTGTCGTCCCCGCCGTCCTACTGCTGATTATCTCTATCGCTGGCCTGTCGCTTGCCGGAACCCTCTTGTGCGGCGTTATCGGCATCGCATTGGTGTCGAGTGCCTTTGCGGGGTGCGCAATCGCCCGCATGGTCGGACACAGCCAGAACCGTTACGCCATGGCGGCCGTGGGCGGCATCGCCGCGGGCGCGCTTACGGCAATCCCCCTCGTAGGCGACTTCATCAGCGGCGTAGCCTTTGTCTTTATGCTCGGCTACATCATCCAAATCATCTGGCGCAACGCCCACCTCAAGCCGCAGCAGGCAGCCAACACACCGGGACTCCCCACCGCTTAGCCGCCAACCGCCACAAAGGGGCCAGGCACCCTTGTGGCGGTGCAGACCAGCTCAATCCCCTTGCACCAAAAAGGGCGCCGACCATTGCGGTCGACGCCCTTTCTTGTTAGTCGCTATAAAGCCCAGCGCTTATTTGTTGACCTGGCCGGCGCGGACGGCAGCCTTCTTGCGGTCGGTGGCGTTGAGCAGACGCTTGCGCAGGCGAATGTTCTTGGGAGTGATCTCGACCAGCTCGTCGTCGGCGATGTACTCCAGCGCTTCCTCCAGCGAGAAAGTGCGGGGCGGCACCAGCTGGACGGAGATATCGGAGGTCGAGGAACGCTGGTTGCCCAGGTTCTTGGTACGGGCGATGTTGACGACCATGTCGCCGGCCTTGCTGCGCTCGCCCACGATCATGCCCTCATAGCACTCGGTGCCCGGCTCAACAAACAGCTGGCCGCGCTCCTGCAGCGTACCCAGAGCATAGGCAACGGCCTTCTCGGTGGTCATGGAGATCATGGCGCCGTTCTGACGGTTACCGATCTCGCCGGCGTAAGGACCATACTCCAGGAAGGTGTGGTAGAACACGCCCTCGCCGTGGGTAACGTTCATAATGCGGTTCTTAAGACCCATGATGCCGCGGGTCGGGATCTTAAACTCGAGGTGCGTCACGATGCCCGAGGTATCCATGCTCGTCATGATGCCGCCGGAGGTGCCGAAGACCTCAACGACCTTGCCCGAGTACTCGTCCGGGCACTCGACGACGGCCTGCTCGACAGGCTCCATCTTGTTGCCGTTCTCGTCCTTCTTAAACAGAACGCGGGGACGGCCGACCTGGAACTCAAAGCCCTCGCGGCGCATGGACTCCATCAGAACGGATAGGTGCAGAATGCCGCGGCCCGAGACCTCGACGCCGCTCTTGTCCTCGAGCTCCTCGATCTTCATGGTCACGTTGTTCTCGGCCTCGTTGAACAGGCGCTCCTTGAGCTGACGGGCGCCCACGATGTCGCCGTCGCGACCGACGAGCGGGGAGGTCGACGCCTCAAAGACGATGGACATGGTCGGCGGGTCGATCTCGATGGGCTCGAGCTCAACGGGGTTCTCGGGATCGGTGTAGACATCGCCGATATCGGTGCGGTCGATGCCCACGACGGCAGCGATGTCGCCGGCGCCGACTTCCTGGCACTCGGTGCGGCCCAGGTAGTCGAAGGTAAAGAGCTGTTTGACGGTAGCGGTGGCGCTGGAGCCGTCGTTCTTCACAACCAAAATCTGGTCGCCCTGGTGGATGGTGCCGGAGTACACGCGACCGATGCCGATACGGCCAACGAAGTTGGAGTGGTCAATGGTCACGCACTGCATGGCCAGCGGGGCGTTCTCGTCAACCTCGGGCGCGGGCATGTCGTCGATGATCATATCGAGCAGCGGATACATGTCCATGTTGCCGTCGTTGGGGTCAAGGCGAGCAAAGCCATTCATGGCGCTGGCGTAGACCACGTGCTCCATGGCGAACTCGAGCTGGTCGTCGGTTGCGCCCAGGTCGGCCATGAGGTCCAGGCAGTCGTTGTAGGCCTTCTCGGGGTTGGCGCCCGGACGATCGATCTTGTTGATGACGATCATGATCTTAAGGCCGGTGTCGATAGCGTGACGCAGCACGAAGCGGGTCTGGGGCATGGGGCCCTCAAAAGCGTCGACCAGCAGCAGGGCGCCGTCGGCCATACGCAGCACGCGCTCGACCTCGCCGCCAAAGTCGGCGTGGCCCGGGGTATCGATGACGTTGATCTTAACGTCCTTGTACTCGATAGAGATGTTCTTGGCGAGAATCGTAATGCCGCGCTCGCGCTCCTGGTCGTTGGAATCCAGGACGCGGTCCTCGACCTGCTGGTTGGCACGGAAGGCGTCCGTGGCACGCAGGAGCTTGTCGACCATCGTCGTCTTGCCGTGGTCGACGTGAGCGATGATGGCGATGTTCCTCAGATTGTCTACGCGCATGTAGTTCCCCTATCTTCTATCCATATACAAACGGCACGCGTATGCGACCCGCCCAGCGATACAACGCTCGGCGGGAATATTGAGCCTTTTACCGAAAACTCGTTTATTTTAGCGATTTTAGATGAGAGGGGTTTCCTCACCTGCAGGTTCAGGGTCGCTCCACATAAAACCATCGCCGGCGCCCATGCCCTCATACAGTACATATGCCGAAAAACCGCTCTCGAGCGTCGTCTCAAAAAAGCTCACGAGCAGAGCGTCATGGTAGCCGCCGTCAATCTCGACGCAGCCGGTATAGCCGATGGCATAGCGGGCGATACGGCCCAGGCCCTCGTCCTTAAGACCCATCTTGTGCTCGGAGATAAAGTTGGTGGCCGCCTCGAGGCACGCCTCTTCGCCATCCTCATCGAGCGCCGCCAGATAACGGTTGGAAGCGGCGTCCTCAATTGCCACGACCACGCCGGGGTTTTCACCGGCGGCAAGGTCATCCAAGAACGCGCCGATTAGATCGCACACCATGGCGTCGAGCTCGGCGGAGACGTTACCGGCGTCCTGCATATCCTGTGCCATCTTTAGACCTTCCCATCGAGTCTGGCGTCGTTACAGTTCTTGCGCCTCGGCGGCGATCTTAGCGGCGGCATCGCGGGCGCGCGTCATGTCCGACGCGCGCTTGTCGAGCACCTTGATCTGGCTGGTCAGCATGACCGCATCGACCACGCCCCAAATCACCAGGCCCGTAGAGATCGAAAACCCAAGCGCACCAACTGTACCACGAAGGCGCGAGCAGATTGCCGCGACAAGGGCGGAGATGACAACCATCTTGATAAACGAGCTGCGGCGTTCACGAAGCGTGCGGGCCTGCGTCACATAGGCAATGCGAGCCGCCTCAGAAGCCTCCGAGCGCATCTGGGCCTCGCGGGCGATTGCAGCCGCTTCAGCCGACATCCCGCCGGCCATCAGCGAACGCTCCGCAACCTGGACGCCCCGCATTTAGAAGTCATCGGGGGAGAGCGTATGGACGAACTCGTCGAACTTCTCGAACTCCTGCTCGTCGTCGACTTCCTCGGCGTGGGTAGAAACAGTGCCCAGGCGATTCATGATGTCGTCCTCCACAAACATGGGGGCATTGCTGCGCACGGCAAGGGCAATGGCATCACTGGGGCGGGCGTCGATCTTGCGCTCGTCACCATCGGCCAGTACGACGATCGTCGCGTAGAACACCGGCGGCTCGGCGCGAACGATCTCGATGCGCTCGAGCTTGGCGCCCAGGGCGCCAACAGTATCGAGCAACAGGTCATGGGTAATCGGGCGCTCGGCGCGGCCGCTATCGATGCCGCGGCTGATGGCAGCGGCTTCAAACGAACCAGTCTGAATGGAAAGGGAACGCAGCGGCGCGGGCGAGTCCGATTTGCTGCAGCGCTCGCGAAGCACGATAAGCGATGGCACGGGACCGGCGGCCATGACGATGGTCTCTATGTCGACACGAACCATGGAACACCTCCGGTACGTAGCGGTTAACACGCGGCAGCTCCACCGCATTGAATAGCTATACTACCCAATCTTTCGCACAGCACACAAAACCAAAATGAGATTTATCGCAGACAAGAAAAAAGCCCCAAGGCAATGCCCCAGGGCTCTTCACAGTTTTGATGGTGGACCTGACAAGATTCGAACTTGTGACCTCCCGGTTATCAGCCGGACGCTCTAACCAACTGAGCTACAGGTCCATCATGGTGGAGGTTAGGGGGATCGAACCCCTGACCTCAGGCTTGCAAAGCCCGCGCTCTCCCAGCTGAGCTAAACCCCCACGGAGACAGTAATAAACACCCCAGCGGCGACTCGGCTCTCGCTGGGGTGTTTATTGCGAAAGAAAGTGGTGGACCTGACAAGATTCGAACTTGTGACCTCCCGGTTATCAGCCGGACGCTCTAACCAACTGAGCTACAGGTCCATCGCGCAAGGGATATATTAGACGAGTCGTTACGCGCGCGTCAACAACTTTTTTGAAAATCTTTGAGGGGTGTCGCCCCCGGCTGCCCGGCGGCATGCGAAGTCGCCTGCTCGGACAGTCCTGCTCGCACGGAGAGCACATTAAGTGCTCTCCTGCTCGTGCGGAACTCGCGATCGACTTCGCATGCCGCCGGGCAGCCGGGGGCGACGTGGGGTTCAAAGGTTTTCAAAAAAGCGGTCGGCGCGCAGTGCGCCGACCGCCGATATATGGGGTCTGATGATTTTTACCAGCTAGAGCCTCTTACTCGTCTAGGAGATCTTCTGGCATGTCGTTGCCATCGCCTAGATCGACTGGGGCTTCTTCGGGGGCAGAACCGTCTTCTGTTGCTTCGCCTTCGGGCTTCTCTTTGGCTGCCGTCATGCGGGCTACGGCGCATACGCGGTCGTTGTCGTCGACGGTCATCATCTTGACGCCCTGGGTGGCGCGGCCGGTCTGGCTGATCTCGTCGGTCTTGACGCGAATGACCGTCGCACCCTCCGTCACGATGAACAGCTCGTGCTGCGGGCCCACCGTCTTCATGGCCGCGAGGTTGCCCTTGCGCTCGGTCATTTGGATGGTGTAGACGCCCTGGCCGCCGCGATTCTGCTCTGGGTAGTCCGCGACCGGCGTGCGCTTGCCGTAGCCGCGCTCGGTGATGACGAACAGATCGCCGTTGCCGTTAGTGACTTCCATGCCCAGAACGCTCACGCCGTCCTTCATACCGATACCGCGAACGCCGCTGGTATCGCGGCCGGTGGCGCGCACCTGCTCCTCGGAGAACATGATCGCCTTGCCCGCGGTGGTGGCTAGGATAATCTTGTCACCCTCGCGCACGCGGCGCACGTTCAGCAGTGCGTCGTCGTCGCGCAGGTTGATAGCGATCAGGCCATCACGGCGGCTACGATCGTAAGCGCTCATCACGGTCTTCTTGACCATGCCGCTCTTGGTGGCAAACATCAGGTACTCGTCGGCCGGGAACTCGCGGCAGCTGATGACGCTCGCGATCTTCTCGCCCTCCTCGAAGGGCAGCAGGTTGACGATCGCGGTACCGCGCGCCTGGCGCGTACCCACCGGCAGCTCGTGCACCTTCAGGCGATAGACCTTGCCCTTGCTCGAGAAGAACAGCACATACTCGTGCGTGGACGCGATGAACATCTCGTCGATAACATCGTCCTCTTTGAGGTTGACGCCCGACACGCCCTTGCCACCGCGCTTCTGGGCACGGTAGGCAGCCACCGGGATACGCTTAACGTAGCCGGTGTGGGTGATGGTCACGACCATATCCTCGTCGGCAATGAGGTCCTCGACGTCCAAGTCCTTCTCAACCTGGCTGATCTCGGTGCGGCGCTTGTCGCCAAACTTCTTGGAGATCTCGCGCATCTCTTCCTTGATGACGCCCAGAATCTTCTCCTCGTGCGCCAGCAGGTCCTCGTAGTAGGCGATGGCGCGGCGCAGGCCGTCCAACTCTTCTTGGATCTTGTCGCGCTCCAGGCCGGTCAGGCGGCGCAGCTTCATCTCGAGGATGGCCGTGGTCTGCTCGGGCGTAAAGCCAAAGCGTTCGATCAGTCGGCTGCTGGCCTCGGAGTCGGTCTGCGAGGAGCGGATGATGCTGATGACCTCGTCGATATGGTCAAGGGCCATCAGGTAGCCCTCGAGGATATGCGCGCGGGCCTGGGCCTTCTTAAGGTCGAAGCGGGTGCGGCGGGTGACGACGTCGACCTGGTGGTCGATGTAGTGCTGCAGCATCTCGCGCAGGCTCAGGCATTTGGGAACGCCGTTGACGAGTGCCAGGTTGTTGGCGCCAAAGGTCGTCTGCAGCGAGGTGTACTTATACAGATTGTTGAGCACGACCTGCGGAATGACGCCCTTCTTGAGCTCGATGACCAGACGGATGCCCTTCTGGTTGGACTCATCGCGCATATCCGAGATGCCCTCGATGCGCTTGTCGTTGACGAGCTGGGCGATCTTCTCCTGCAGGGTGCCCTTGTTGACCATGTAGGGAATCTCGGTAAAGACTAGGCGGCTGCGGCCGGTCTTGGTGGACTCCACGTGTGCCTTGGCACGCACGGTAATGGAGCCGCGGCCGGTCTCGTAGCTCTGCTTAATGCCGGCGCTGCCCATGATGATGGCGCCGGTGGGGAAGTCCGGACCGGGCATGATCTGCATGAGCTCGTCGACGGTGGCGTCGGGGTTGTCGATCAGGTAGCAGGTGGCCTCGATCGCCTCGGTGAGGTTATGCGGAGCGATGTTGGTGGCCATGCCGACGGCGATGCCCTGGCTGCCGTTGACCAGCAGGTTGGGGAAGCGCGCAGGCAGCGCCACGGGCTCGGCGAGCGATTCGTCGTAGTTGGGCTGCCAGTCGACGGTATCCTTCTGCAAGTCACGCAGCAGTTCCATGGCGGGCTTTGCCAAGCGGCTCTCGGTGTAACGCATGGCCGCCGCGCCGTCGCCGTCGATGTTACCGAAGTTACCGTGACCGTCGATGAGCGGCGTGCGCATGGAGAACCACTGCGCCAGGCGGACCATGGCCTTGTAGACCGCGAAATCGCCATGCGGGTGGTACTTACCGATAACTTCGCCGACCGTCCAAGCTGACTTCTTGTGCGGGCGGTTGGGGTAGATGCCGCTCTCGTTCATCGCGTACAGGATGCGGCGGTGCACCGGCTTTAAGCCGTCGCGCACGTCCGGCAGGGCGCGCGCCGTGATGACCGACATCGAATACTCGATGAACGACTGCTTCATCTCGCGGCCAAACTCCGAAATCTGGAGCTGGCCGCCGTTGATATCCTCGCCGGCCGAGGCGCCACGGTCGACTTCGCCAAAGCTCTCCTCGAGCTCGGCGTCGTCTTCTTCCTCATCATCATCGGCATCGGGGTTATAGGCGTCCGGGTCGCCGTCCTCGCCCTGCTCAGCACGGGCAAGCAGGCGCTTCAGATCGTCGGGCATACCGGCATCGCCGGCCTCGTCCATACCCTCGTTATTGTTGATATCGTCTGCCACGTTACCTCCTCATGGTTTGCGTGGTCTAATTAGTTCCCTACCACGGAGACGGCTTTTCCAGGTGCCGCAGATTCGCCCGAAAGAGGAGGGAAACGTACTTGGGTACGCGACCGACGATTGAGGGCGAAGGTGCGGTGGCTGGGAAAGCCGAACAGGTTAGGCATCTAAGAATCGTGCATCATGTGCATGCTTCTCGATGTACTCGCGGCGATAGCCGACCTCGGAACCCATCAGCTCGCGCACGGCGCGGTCCGCCACCACGGCGTCCTCGATCGACACACGCTGCAGGATGCGGGTCTTGGGGTCCATCGTCGTCGAGGCAAGCTGCTTGGGGTCCATCTCGCCCAGGCCCTTGTAGCGCTGGACGGTATAGCCCTTGCGCTTTTTGGTGATCTTGCCGTCCTTGGCCTTGCCGTCCTCGTCGTTATCGTCGGGGTTCAGGCCCAGACTCTGGATGGTGTCGCGCAGGATCTCGTCTTCGGGCTGGCGGCCGTTGGGATACACGTAGTGGATCTTGTTGCGCACCTTAATGCCAAAGATGGGCGGGCAGGCAACATAGACGTAGCCGGCATCGATCAGCGGACGCATGTACTTGTAGAAGAACGTCAGCAGCAGGATGCGGATATGCGCACCGTCGACGTCTGCATCGGTCATGATGATGATCTTGTGGTAGCGCGCCTTGGTGATATCGAAGTCGCCGCCGTCGCCGGCACTCGTCGTGACGCCGCAGCCGATCGCGGTAATCAGCGACTGGATGGTGTCACTCGAGAACGCTCGATGGTCACCAACGCGTTCGACGTTCAAAATCTTGCCGCGCAGGGGCAGAATCGCCTGGATGTCTCGGCGACGGCCGTCCTTGGCCGAACCGCCTGCCGAGTCGCCCTCTACGATGAAGAGCTCGGTCAGCTCGGCATCGCGCACCGAGCAGTCAGCGAGCTTACCGGGCAGGGACGCCGTCTCGAGCAGGCTCTTGCGGCGGGTCGCCTCGCGCGCCTTGCGGGCGGCATTGCGCGCCTTGCAGGCCTGCTGCGCCTTCTTGACGATCTCGCGAGCGGGCTTGGGATGCTCCTCCAAGTAATCGGCGAGGCCGTCGGTCACAATCTTGAGCGTGAGCGCTCGCATATAGGAGCTGCCGAGCTTTGCCTTGGTCTGGCCCTCAAACTGCGGATCGGGCAGCTTGACCGAGATAACGGCCGAAAGGCCCTCGCGCACATCGTCGCCGGTCAGGTTGGCGTCTTTTTCCTTGAGCAGGTTCTGCTTGCGCGCGTAATCGTTGATCACGCGGGTGAGCGCGGTACGGAAGCCCTCAAGGTGCATGCCGCCTTCGGGGGTGTAGATGTCGTTGGCAAACGACATGACGTTCTCGCCGTAGCCGCTATTCCACTGCAGGGAAACCTCGACCTCGCCCATCTTGGCCACAGGCGCGTCCGGGTCCGATTTGCCCTCGATGTAGATGGGCTCCTTAAAGGCCTCGGGGACGTCCTTGCCCTCGTTGAGGAACTTGACGAAGTCGATGATGCCGCCCTCGTAGCAAAACTCCTCCACGTGGGGAGTCGCTTCGCGCTCGTCGGTCAGCACGATTTTGAGGTTCTTATTGAGGAACGCCGTCTCCTGCAGACGGTTATGCAGCGTATCGAAATCGTAGATGCAGGTCTCGAAGATCTCGTCGTCGGGCCAGAAGGTGACGGTGGTGCCCGTCGAATCCGAGGTGCCCACGACCTCCATCTTCTTGACGGTCTTGCCGCGCGAGAACTCCATCTCGTAGGTGTTGCCATCGCGACGAACCTGAACGACCACACGCTTGGACAGTGCGTTGACGACGGAGATGCCCACGCCGTGCAGGCCGCCCGAGACCTTATAGGCCGAGTTATCGAACTTACCGCCGGCGTGCAAGATCGTCATGACGACCTCGAGCGTCGGGATCTTTTTAACAGGGTGCTCGTCGACGGGGATGCCGCGCCCGTTGTCGACGACCGTGATGGAGTTGTCGGCGTGGACCGTCACCTGGATCTCGGTGCAGAAACCGGCCATGGCCTCGTCGACAGAGTTGTCAACGATCTCCCACACCAGGTGATGCAGACCGCTGGCGCTCGTCGAGCCGATATACATGCCCGGGCGCTTACGAACGGCCTCGAGACCTTCGAGAATCTTAATCTCGCCGCCATCGTAATCGTTTTCGTTTGCCACACGTCCTCCTTCAGTCAAGAAAATGTGTACAGCCTTACTAGTTTATCGTAAAATAATACCCTCGGGAACGAGGGTATTTGGCTCTACAAGGCCACCAGATGCGATTTAAGGCTCTTTTTTGCTTTGCACGCCCTTGGCCCACTCGGCACTGGCTCTCATGGCGTTCTCGAGGGCCTCGCGCAGTTTTTGGTCTTCGATGGGCGCCACTTGGCGCTCAATCTCGGTGCGCTCGGCATCGCTGAGGTCGGCGTGTGGGGCCGGCGGGCGCTCGGTCGTCGCTGGGCGAAGGCGCTCCTTGGCGGCGGGCGGCATGTGACCGGGCGCGGTGGTTTTGAACACCAGGCCGTCCACATGCGCACCGGCGCGCTCCATGCGCGCGCGGATGATCTCGCGCAACAACGTCATTTCCTGCGTCCACGAGGGCGAGTCGAGATATACCAGCAGCTCATTGGACTCGGGCAGGTAGCGCAGGCCCGTCACATGCCGCCCCTCGCGCGTGCCCGAGCACACCGCGTTCCACGCGCGATAGACCGCGCGCGACTCCTCGGCGGCCTCCATCTGCGCACGGCGCTCAGGGGTCGCAGCCGCCAGGATGCGCTGGCGCTCTGCGTTCAAAAAGCCACTGAAGGCGACCGTTTCGCTCTCGCGCTCGTAATTAGCACGTCTCACCCATGCTCACCACCTTGGCTCGATCAAGCAGGTCATCGGTAAAGTACCCCAGGTTGGTCGTGGTTATGACCGTCTGGATATCATCGCCGATCAGCCGCAGGAAAGCGCCGCGACGCTCGCCGTCGAGCTCGCTCATCACGTCGTCCAGAAGCAACAGCGGAGCAGTACCCAGAACATCGCGAGCCACGGCCACCTCGGCCACCTTCCAGGACAGTACCAACGTTCGCTGCTGTCCTTGGCTGGCAAATGAACGGGCAGAGCGACCCGCCACGGTAAATTCAATCTCGTCGCGATGCGGCCCCACCAACGTCACGCCGCGGCGAATTTCCTCGCCGGCGTGCTCATCAAGGGCGGCCAGCATGCGCTCGTACGCCCAGCCCTTCAGCTCTTCGCGATCCTCGACCTGGGGCAAATCCCCCAGCGTGGACGCATAGGACACGTTGGCGGCTTCACCGGACGCCACTTGCCCGTAGGCAGTACGCACATGGCCCGCCAGCCGGTCGAGCAGGGCCAACCGGTGCACGAGCAGAGCCGCGCCCGCGCGGGCAATCGAATCGTTCCACGCGCCGAGCATCTCACGGCAGCACCAGGTCTCCTTGAGCAAGGCGTTGCGCTGGGTCACGCAGCGCCCATAGGCGCTCGCAAGATCGGCATAGCGTGCGCTCAGTTGCATGCCAAAGTCATCGAGGGCGGCGCGGCGCACACTGGCGCCCCGCTTAACCATGTCCAGATGGTCGGGGCAAAACAGCACGCTCGGCAGAACCCCGCGCACACCGGCGGCAGAGCATCTCTTGCCGTTGCGGCTAAACGAGCGCTTACCGTCCTCCGCGCTCAATCCCATATCAAGCACGCGGCCGTCGCCCTCGAGCCTCAGCTCGACCCTGCACGAGCCCACGCCGTCATGAACGAGCTCGGCTGCGGTCGGATGCCTAAACGAGGCGCCGCTCGTCAGCAGCTGCAGCGCCTCTATGAGATTGGTCTTTCCCGCCGCGTTGGGTCCTGCAAGTATCGTCACGCCCTCGTCCAGGGCAAGGCGATAGCTATCGAAGCTGCGGTAGTGCGCGACGGAAAGATCGCGGGCGAACATGGTCATGGCGCAACGCTAGATGCGGACCGGCATGACCAGGTACAGGTAGTTGATCTTGTCGTAGGACTTGAAGATGCCCGCCTGCGAGTAGCTCTTGAGCTCCAGCGTGATCTCCTTCTCCTTGGATAGGGCATTGAGGCAGCCGAAGATGTAGTGGTAGTTGAAGGCGATGGTGCCCGACTCGCCCTCGACCTCGACATCGATCGTCTCCTGCGCAAGGTCCTGGTCATTGGAGATGGAGGACAGGCCCATCTGCCCGTTCTCGACATCGATCTCGAACTTGACGGCGGGGTTGGCGCTCGCGATAACAGCCACGCGCTTGAGGGCGGCGTTAAGGGCGGCGACGTCGATCTTGACGCTCGTCACGCACGAATCGGGGATGAGCTGCTTGTAGTTGGGGTACACGCCCTCGATACGACGCGACACGTAGGTGGTGTTGCCGGCCTCGAAGACGACTTGGGTGTCGGTAGCCCCGATCATGATGGTCGCCTGGCTGGCCATGATGTTCAGCGCGTCGTTAAAGGCGTCAGCCGGAACGTTGAGTTCAAAGGAACCCTCGAGGGTCGAGGTCTCGACCTGCGTATCGCACACGGCCAAACGGAAGGAATCGGTCGCCACCAGGCGAACGGTGTTGTTCTCGACCTTCATGTGCACGCCGCCCAGGATGGGGCGGGCCTTGTCGGTCGAGGTGACGCGCCACACGCGGCCGACCATCTCGGACAAGATATCGGTCGGCAGCTCCACGGCACTCTCGATGGCATAGGCCGGAAACTCGGGGAAGTCATTAGCATCAAGCGTGTTCAGGCGGAACGAGCTCTTCTCGCAACCAATCAGCACCTGGCGCTCGGACAGCTCAAAGGTGACCGGGGCATCGGGGAGGGTCTTGGTGATATTGGAGAGCATCTTACAGGGGATAACCATCTCGCCCTCTTCTTCGACATGCGCCGCGATGCGATGACGGATCGAGATGGTGTAGTTAGAGGTCTGGAATTCCAAGATGCCGTCTTGCGCCTTGACGAGCACGCCCGACAGGATGGGAAGGGTGGATGCCGAAGCGACACCCTTCATAACGACGCCGATGGCTTGTGTGAGCGAGCTCTGGCTGACGGTGAACTTCATCTTTTAATACCTTTCTATAGATATAAATATCTTAATAATAGTAATAGCACTGACGAAACTGTTGATTATTCCCAAAGACGCAGGTCAGACCCAGAAAGAGAATCGACAGCAACCTGTGTGCAACAGGGGTGGTTTTCCACGTTCAAAATCTGCGCAAAACTTTTCATCACCGCGGGTTGGGTTTTAGACACCTTATGCCCGTGGTTTCGACAAGTTTTCAACAGGTGTCTCTATTTCCCTACGAGCGCAGTGTAATTTTATCGCGCAGCGACTTGAGGTCTTCGGTGACGGTGCGGTCTTCCTGGATCATCTTCTGGACCTTTTTGTAGCTCGTGCTGACGGTCGAGTGGTTGCGGTTGCCAAATTCGGCGCCCACCGCCGTGGTCGTCATTTCGCACATCTCGATGGCCAGGTAGATAGCGATATGGCGTGCTTTGGCGATATTGGCGTTGCGACGCGGGCCGATGAGCTCCTCGTGTGTCACGCCGTACTGCTCTTCGATGACGGACTGAACCGTCTGGACGTTGATCTTTTTGGCCGATGTGTCGAAGTACTGGCTGGCGATGGCGTCGATATCGTCAAAGGTGAGCTCTCCGCCCTCGCGCTCGCGGTCGCCCGCCTCGCCGGCGCAGCGCTCGCAAAAGCTCTCGAGTTCGCGGATGTTGGTGCCCGAGACCTCGGCCATGTGTTTAAAGTGCTCGTCGGTCAGGTGCCCGCCGTCGCCCCCATAGGCCGCCAGCAGTGAGTCGTCGCCCGCCTCGGGAGCGGCGACGATGGTGTTCTCGTAATAGCGCTGCAAGATCTTGTATTTCATCTCGTAGCTGGGCTCTGCGACCAGGCAGAGCATTCCGGCGTTGAAGCGGCTGGTCAGACGCTCGTCCATGCTCAGGTCCTTGGGGGCGCGGTCTGCCGCGATGACGACCTTCTTGTTGTTGCGGATGAACTCGTCCATGAGCTGGAAAAAGTAGTCCACACTCGCGCGCTTGCCGATGATGTTTTGGATGTCATCGATGATGAGCACGTCCACGCCGTGGTACGCCTGCATGATGGGGGCGTTGCTCTTCTTTTGACGGTCGAACTCGGTCATCAGGTCGTCCAGATATGCCTGGGAGTTGGCATACTTGACCTTGATCTCGGGCGACTTCTCGGCGAGCTCGTTTTTGATGGCGAGCAGCAGATGGGTCTTGCCCAGCCCCGATTTGCCATAGATGAACAGGGATGTGCATGTGCCGCGCTCGTCCGCGAGGGCGGCAAACTTGAGTGCCGAGCGATAGGCATGGCTGTTCTCGGGGCCGTAGACAAAGTTCTCAAAGGTAAATTTTGAGTTCGCGGCGAGCGGGGCTCCATCCGTATTCTGCTCGGCCGGCACGGTCGGTGCTGGCATGGGTGAAGCGGGGGCCGCAGCTTGCGTGGATTTAGTCGGCGCTCCGCCCTTCATCTGGTTCATCATGCGACGAAAATCGTCGGCCGAGAGCGTGTTCTTGATTGCAATGCCCGAATCCGCGCCCGCCGCTGCGTCGTGAGCGATGGGCATGTGCGTGACGGGTGCGTTCGTTGACGTCGCCGCCGCGCTCGTCAACGGTGCCATTGTTTCACGGGAAACATCGCTGTGCTGGTGCTCGATTGTCGGCACATCGCCTGCGGAGGCCGGCACCGCCGGGGAAGCAGCGGGAGCCGTGGCGGGCGCCGTGGCGGCAGCGGATTCCGTCGCGGCGCCTTGCGGTGCCACGATGTCGAGAGCAATCGGTGCAAAGGCGATTTCTTCCAGATAGGCCTCAATAGTCGGCTGATGCTTTTTGAGCTGCGCGATGGCAAAGCGCGAGGGGGCCTCGATCGTGAGCGTATCTTCGGTCAGGCTTATGGCGCGCGATTGCCCCAGCATGTTGATGAGGCGTGCATCTTGGCCGTCGCGCTGGCAAAAGGCGATGGCATCCCCCAGGATGATGCTTGCTTCCTCGTCCACTGTCTCTCCCGTTCTTTAGCTCTGAGCTCGTACGCGAGCGGCGCCGAGTTCGGTCAGATGGTATTTCTGGCCATGCTTGATGACCAAGCCGGCCTGCGCCAAGTCATTGAGCGTGCGTGACCAAGTGGGGGCCGAGTTTCCAAACGCCCTCGCAAGATCGGTTGCGCCGCACGCTTGATTTTGCGCCAGATAGCCCAGCGCGGCGTTGCCGCGATCGCTTACGAACACGTCCGGTTGTGGCTGTGCATACTGATTTACTGCATTAGGATACATCATTTGAGCTGCTGGTTGTTGAGAACTCTGCGTCGGCGGCATTTGCTGTTGAAAACTTTGAGGCCACTGTTGGTAAGGCTGCGGAGGCGTCTGCTGGGCCCAGGGGTTGTACTGCTGCTGCGGCATCTGCTGGTACGGCTGCTGATATCCCTGCTGGTACTGCTGCGGGAACTGCTGGCCATACCCCAGTGGCGGCATCTGCTGATATGGATATCCCTGTTGGTACGGCTGATAGCCCATTTGCTGGCCACCCGGTGCCCCCGTCGCCTGCTGCATTGCTGCTGCATCCTGATCCGCCAGCGGCATGGTCTCTGGCATGTTTGGCGGCATCGACATCGATGTCGCCTGGGGCTCTTGTGTAGGAAGCATTCCGGGCTGCTGCATCTGTCCCACGGGGGGCTGCATCTGCTGCGTTGCCATGGGCTGCTGCGCAAAAGCTCCCGGCAGGGGATATGTGGGGTGCTCCGTCTCGGGCCGCACGGCAGCACCGCGTCCGCCGGCACGCTCGATTTCCTGCACGCGTTTAGGGTTCAGGCTTACCGTAACCACGGTGCCGTTACCCATGTTGTCCTCGATGGATACGGCACCGCCGGCGTTTTCCAAATACTCCTGCACCATGGGAAACCCTGCTCCGGTTCCACGGATATAGCGCTTCATCTTGCTGTTTGCACTGGTAACGCCAAAGTCGAACGCGCGCTCCTTGTCGTCGATGCCGGGTCCTTGATCGGCAAAGCGGATGGTGTCTCCGCCGTCCAGAATCGAGATGATGGGCTCGGCAAAGTGCGCGTGGATAAAGTTTTCGACAATCTCGCGGATGACCATGAGCGAGATATGGCCACCTTGTTCTTTCATGCACTGGTAGACGGTGTTGGTGGTCTCTTCCAAATACGTGCGGACATCTTGCGGATCAATGACGATCACGCGCGGTGTCGACAGCATGTCGTCATAGACGGCGATGCGTGCGGCGTACATGGCTTTTGGCGCCTGCGTGGTCGTCTGCTCGCCTTCCTCACGCTCTTCGCGCACGCCGGTGATGTGCTCGTTGTCGGGTGCCGGGTCTCCGGAATCGACCATGGTGTAAAAGTCGTCAGACATGCCGCTCGCAATCTTTCATAAGGTTTCGAACAAATAGTAGCTCACTGTGCAATGTTTCTCATCTTTCGACAACTTTTCAAAACCTGTTGAAAACTTTGGAAAACGGACGAAAAGTTCTCAACATTGCCAACATGACCTGTTGAAAACTCGATGAAATATCGTGAAAAGTTGCCATGCACCGCTAAATCGAGCTTGGCTTATGGGGGAACCGTGTGAACTGCGCAACCTTTTACCTTTGATTTCTTGACATTTGAACATTGATTTCCCTACAATCTTCAAGCTCACGTGTCTATATCTGCGTCCGCGCCCCCGCGGACACTCGAAATGCAGCAGGAGGAACTTAAGATGAAGCGTACGTATCAGCCTAATAAGCGTAAGCGTGCCAAGACCCATGGCTTCCGTGCCCGTATGGCCACTAAGGGTGGTCGTGCCGTGCTCGCCCGTCGTCGCGCCAAGGGCCGCAAGCGTCTCACTGTCTAGCAGCGATACACACATCTCGCATGAAGACTATTAAGTCTCGGCAAGATTTCGAGCATGTGTTCAGTCAGGGGCGTCGTTTCAATCACCCTCTGATTCGAATGACCATATGTGAATCGGTTGGCGAAGGCGACTCCGGAAGGGTCGCCTTCGTTGGTGCTAAACGGCTCGGTTGTGCTGTCGTGCGCAACCGTTCTAAGCGTGTGATGCGCGAGGCCGCCCGCAGCTGTGGATTTCCCGTTGCGGGTTATGACATCATCTTGTTCGCAACTCCCAAGACGAGGGTTTCCTCGCCGCAGGAGATGGACAAGGCATTGCGTTCGCTTATGAAACGTGCCGGCGTTGCCGGGGAGGAGCGATGAGCAATCACGTTTTGCGACGTGTTGCCATCGCTCCTATTCGCATATATCAACAGGTTATTTCGCCCTTATTGCCTGACGCCTGCATTTATTACCCAACGTGCTCGCAATACGCCATCCAGGCGATTGAGAAGTACGGTGTTTTGAGAGGCTGCTGGCTTGCCGTGAGGCGCATCGCTCGCTGCAATCCCCTGCACGTCGGCGGTTATGACCCTGTGCCCTAGCGGGCACTCGCTATCGGAGGAAAACTTACATGTGGGATTGGATCGTTAACATCCTTTTCGAGCTGCTCAAGCTCATCCAGACCTTTGCGGTCGACTGGGGCCTGTCCATCATCATCCTGGTGGTCATCATCCGTCTGCTGCTGACGCCGCTTATGCTCAAGTCGACCAAGTCGACGGCTCGCATGCAGGTGCTGCAGCCCAAGATGCTCGAGATCCAGGAGCGCTATGCCGACGATCCCCAGCGTCAGGCCGAGGAGATGCAGAAGTTCTACAGCGAGAACAAGTTCAACCCCATGGCTGGTTGTCTGCCGCTTCTGATTCAGATGCCTATCCTGTTTGCCCTGTTTACGCTGCTTCGTAACCTGCCGCAGTACTTTAACGAGGGCACGTTCTCGTTCTTCAATATCCTGCCCGACCTGACCACCACGCCGAGCGCTTCCTTTGCCGATGGCTTTATGGTTGCACTGCCTGCGCTGGTCTGCCTGATCCTGTTCGCCGTCCTGACCCTGATTCCGCAGCTCTATATGTCGCGCAACCAGACCGGCCAGCAGGCCCAGAGCATGCGTATGATGGCCGTTGTCATGACGGTCATGATGCTTTGGATGGGCTGGAGCCTTCCCGTTGGTGTTCTGCTGTACTACGACGTCTCGTCTGCTTGGCAGGTTATCCAGCAGATTTTTGTGACGCAGAAGGTCATCGACAAGGCGAAGGCCGATGAGGAGGAGCGTCTTAAGAACGCGCCGCTGCAGGTTGAGGTCACTCGTCGAGAGAAGAAGCCGCGCCCGCACAAGAAGAAGTAGTCGGGATATCAATCTTATTTAGGTACCTAACTTTTGGAGTACGTTATGTCTGAAGAGATCATCGAGGATATGCTTGAGGAGGTTGCCCCGCAGATTGCGGGCGATTATCCCGAGATTGCACAGCGCTACAAGGCCGGTGAAGAGCTGAGCGATGAGGAGCTCGACACCATTGCCGATGCGGCGATTTCCATTCTGCGTTCCATCCTTTCGCACTTCGATGCCGCCAACTCTCCTATTGATGAGTACGAGGGCGACGAGGGCGAGCTGATTTTGGATGTTACGGCTCCTGATCTTGCTGTTCTCATTGGCCGTCATGGTCGTACCCTTGATGCCCTTCAGGTTATGTTCTCTTTGCTGGTGAGCCGCAAGCTTGGCTTTAGGTATCCGGTTGTGGTTGATGTTGAGGGCTATAAGAGCCGTCGTCAGGACAAGGTTGCCTCTATGGCTCAGTCTGCCGCCGAGCGTGCCATCCGTACTCATAAGAGTGTTTCGCTTCCGCCCATGAATGCCTATGAGCGCCGACTGGTTCACATTGCGCTTCGTGGCAATGATGCCGTCGATACCCATTCTGAGGGTTCTGACCCTGATCGCCATGTGGTGATTGTTGCTCGATAATCTACTCGAGCTTATGCTAAGGGGGCGTGGTTTCCACGTCCCCTTTTTTTGTCAAAAGTTCTCGATACACTGTTTTTTGTCAGAAAGGAGCTTTCGTTGTTTGTACTTACAGATCTGCAGGCTGACGAGATGTTATGTCGTCTAGCCTCTTATTGCAAAGAGTATTCCTTGAATGTAGCTGATGCTGAGCTAAGGAAATGTATTCAGCATCTTGATTTGGTTCTGGAAACAAATAAGACAACCAATCTCACTCGTATTCTTAACATAGAAGACGCTGCGGTACTTCATATCCTCGACTCACTTGTTTTACTCCCTTATATCAATAAGGCTCCTGAGGGAGCTTTGCTCGATATGGGAACAGGTGCAGGCTTCCCTGGTATTCCATTAACAATAACCACGCGTCGAAAAGCTACTTATATTGACTCTGTTGGCAAGAAGGTCGATGCTGTCAATACTTTTGTTCATGCTCTTGGATTGAAGAATGGTCATGCAGTCCATGATCGCCTTGAAGAATATGCTCGAAGCCATAAGAAACAGTTCTCTGTCGTAACAGCTCGCGCACTCGCCCCACTGCCGATTCTTGTTGAGTATGCGGCTCCGTTCCTCAAGGATGGAGGGCTATTTGTTATCACGAAGGGCAATCCATCTGATGAGGAGCTTACTTCCGGCATGTCAGCAGCTAAGATCTGCGGCTTAACTTTGCTTCTGAATGACGCAATCGATTTGCCTGAGGGCTTGGGCCACAGAGAGTTCATTGTTCTTAAGAAGAGTCATCCAGCATCCGTTTCATTGCCTCGTGCAAATGGCATGGCAAAGAAGAATCCGCTTGCCTAGATGTTTCACGTGAAACATAATGGATACTAACAACTTGCAGTGTTTCACGTGAAACATGGCGGTTGATATCGAATCGGAATGTTTCACGTGAAACATCCTCCGTTTGACAGCTTTAATACACACCAGGAGGGACCGTGGGATTTCGCGACGTTAAGCGTTCGAAGAGCGCAAAAGACACGCGTATTATTGCAATTATCAATCAAAAAGGCGGCGTTGGTAAGTCAACGACGGCTGTAAACCTTGCAGCAGCACTGGGTGAACAGGGTCGTAAGACACTGATTGTCGATTTTGATCCGCAAGGAAACAGCACCAGTGGATTTGGAATTGAAAAGGAAGACCTTGATCAATGCATCTATGATGCATTGTTGAATGATGTGCCGGCAGAATCGCTTGTTCTTGATACAAACTGCAAAAAGGTATTCGTCATTCCGGCTACAATTCAGCTCGCAGGTGCCGAAATTGAGCTCGTAAGCGCAATTGCTCGTGAAACCCGCCTCAAAGATTTGCTTGAGCCCATTCAAGACGAGTTCGATTTTATTTTCATTGACTGTCCTCCTTCGCTCGGCCTGCTTACCATCAACGCTTTGACTGCAGCAGACAGCGTTTTGATTCCGATTCAGTGCGAGTATTACGCACTTGAGGGCGTTACGAAGCTACTTGAGTCAATGAAGATGGTCAAATCACGTCTGAACAAGGGATTAGACACCTATGGCGTGCTTATGACCATGTATGACTCGCGTACTTCTCTGTCGAATCAGGTTGTTGAGGAGGTTCAATCGTACTTTGGTGATAAGGCTTTTAAGACTTTAATTCCCCGTACCGTAAAAATCTCCGAAGCTCCGTCTTTTGGAGAACCGGTAATTACTTATGCGCCTCAAAATAAGGGTGCAAAAGCGTATATGAACCTTGCAAAAGAGGTGATCAAGCGTGCCTAGTGCAAAGAAACGTGGAGGATTGGGACGTGGACTCAATGCTTTGGTCTCAGAGGCCGAGTATGAGACCGGTGGTTCAGCTGCGTCGGCTTCAAATGCAGCATCTGAAACAAAACTACCTATTGAAGATATCGTTCCTAACCCTAATCAGCCGCGAATTCACTTTAACGAAACTGAACTTCGAGAGTTGAGCGAGTCGATTCAAGAACATGGCGTTTTGCAGCCGCTGTTGGTGCGCAAGCATGGAAACGGCTATGAGATCATCGCTGGTGAGCGCCGTTACCAGGCGTCAAAGCTTGCTGGTCTTGAGGAACTGCCTGTCATCATTAAGGAAGTTAATGATGAGGAGATGCTCGCTCTTGCTCTTATCGAGAATCTTCAACGTTCTGATTTGAATCCCGTCGAAGAGGCAAAGGGCTATCGTCAGCTCATTGATGCCAGCGGCATGACTCAGGAGGCGTTATCAAAGGCTGTCAGTAAGTCTCGTTCGTCAATCACTAATTCACTTCGTTTGCTAGATCTTCCAGACGTTGTACAGCAGATGATTTTCGAGGGCAAGCTTACTGCGGGCCATGCAAGAGCGATTCTTGCAGTTCCATATGAAGATGCCAGGATTCGACTTGCTGAGAAGGTTGTTGCAGAAGGTCTTTCCGTTAGAGCGACAGAAAATCTTGCTCCGTTGTTTTCTGCCGGAGAGACGCTAAGGACTCCGAGGCCAGCAACACCTCAGTCATTCAAAAAGGCCGCTCGAGTCCTTCGTCAAGTTTTCAACACGAATGTACGTGTGAAGAGCTCGCGTGGCAAGAATAAAATTGAAATCGAGTTCAAAGACGAAGAAGAGCTCTCCCGTATCCTTGGCGAAATGATTCAATTTGGGCAGGAGGATCAGGATGAAGAGTAAGGTTCTCGCAGTCATTGCATTGGCAACCACTGTCGCTGCTGGTGCTTTTGCGGGTTATAAGATTGCGACAGATGATGAACTGCGCGGTCGACTGCTGCGTGGCGCTCAGGATATCGTCGATACATCTAAGAAGAAAATGGATGTCATGACCGAAGATGTCGCTATGCGCACTGCTCAGGTGACTAAGAATCCCAAGATCAACCAAGACTGGGTTAACCATCAGTGGGAAAATGTTGGCTATTAGGTACCTAACAATTACTTACCTGTTTTGAAGGGGTCCTTGTCTGATTCATGAGACAAGGACCCCTTATTTTGGCCATATAACTAACCTTGTGTAAATCAAATCCAATAGCATGAATATAAATGAAACAGCCCTGGTTGCATTATTTGCAACCAGGGCTGTCGGATGTTTCACATGAAACGTTATGGGACGCAGACTCCCCTATGCGTTCTTCTGGACCTTGAAACGTTGCTTCAGCTGACCGCAGGCGGCATCAATATCATTGCCGCGAGAATTACGGATTGTGGTCTCGATGCCACGAGACTCAAGGCGACGCTGAAGATCCTCGACCTTATGAATCGGCGACGGCTTGAGCGGGCTGCCCTCGATGTCGTTAAGCTGAATCAGGTTAACGTGGCACAGCGTTCCTTCGCAGAAGTCGCAGAGTGCCTGCATCTCGGGATTCGTATCGTTGACGCCTTCGATCATGGCATATTCATAGGTCGGGCGGCGGCCAGTCTTCTCGGTGTAGAGCTGAAGTGCCTCGTGAAGGCGGAGCAGCGTGTACTTCTTAACACCGGGCATGAGCTTATTGCGCGTCGACTGGATGGCGGAATGCAGGGAAACGGCAAGCGTGAACTGCTCGGGGATGTCGGCAAATTTGCGAATACCGGGAATAACGCCGCTGGTAGAGACGGTGAGATGACGGGCGCCGATACCGATGCCATCGGGGTCGTTGAGGATACGCAGTGCCTTGAGAACCTCGTCGTAGTTGGCGAACGGCTCGCCCTGGCCCATGAAGACAACGCTCGTGGCACGCTCGCCAAAGTCGTTGGATACATGAAGTACCTGGTCGACGATCTCTTGAGCGGTCAGAGAGCGCTTGAGGCCGTTGAGACCGGTAGCGCAAAAGGCGCAGCCCATGCCACAGCCTGCCTGGGTGGAAACGCAGACGGAAAGCTTGTTACGACGGGGCATACCGACAGTCTCAACGGAAATGCCGTCGTGGTACTCGAGCAGATACTTGCGAGAGCCATCTTTGGAAACCTGCATGGTGAGTTCAGTCGGCGTGTCAAAGGCAAAAGCTCCTTTAAGCTGCTCGCGGAAAGCCTTGGGAAGGTTGGTCATATCGTCAAACGAACAAACGTTCTTCTCAAAGACCCATTCGATGAGCTGCTTTGCGCGGAAGGCGGGCTGGCCAAGTTCGGCCACAAGCTCGCGAATATCGTTTTGGCTCAAGTCGCGAATGTCCTGAGATTTAGTCCTGGGATTCATGGAAGCCTTTCGATTTTGGGGAAACGTAGAGGGTATCGCTACAATATGGTATCAGCTGCAGAAATTATAGAGGAGGAGTCTGCCCATGCCGGGTAAAAGCCTAGAGAACATGCACGTAGCGGTCTTGGCGGGCGGTCATTCCGCTGAGCGCGAGATCTCGCTCAATTCGGGAAAGAACGTCGTGGTGGCCCTGAAGGAGGCCGGCTACACTTCGGTGGAGCTGCTCGACACGGCTGCCGATGATTTTATGGTAACCATGGCGACCGGTGGTTTCGACGTGGCGTTTATCGCCATGCACGGCGCCGGCGGTGAGGATGGCGCCATGCAGGGTGCCATGGAGACCTTGGGTATCCCCTACACGGCCTCGGGCGTGCTTGCCAGCGCTTGCGGTGCCGACAAGGAGGTCTCTAAGCTCCTGTACGCAAAGGCGGGCATTCCCATTGCCCCCGGCCTTGCGCTCGAGGTAGGCGATGAAGTCGATATCGATCATATCGTTGAGGTTTGTGGCGAGCGCTGCTTTGTGAAGCCGGCCGTAAACGGTTCCAGCTATGGCATTTCCCTGGTCCATGAGCCCTCCGAGCTGCCCGCGGCAATCGCCAAGGCGTTTGAGTACGGCGACAAGGTGCTGGTCGAGAAGTGCATCGAGGGTACCGAGATCACCGTCGGCGTATACGGCGAGGATGACGTGCGCGCTCTGCCGATCGTTGAGATCCGCAAGCCCGAGGACTGCGAGTTCTACGATCTGGACGTGAAGTATGTCGACCCCACGGATATCCATCGCATTCCGGCACAGATTTCGCCCGAGAACTACGCTCGTGCTCAGGAGCTCGCCTGTGCTGCCCATAAGGCACTCGGCTGCCTGGGTATCTCGCGCAGCGACTTTATCGTGAGCGAGGATGGCCCCGTCATCCTCGAGACCAATACCATTCCCGGCATGACCGATACGTCGCTGTATCCGGATGAAATCCGCCACACCGACGACATGACGTTCCCGCAGGTCTGTGACAGCCTGATCCGTATGGGTCTTCGTCGAGCGGGCATTGCATGCTAATCGAGGACGCGGTTTCGTCAGGAACGCCGCAGTTTGTCATCGACTCCTATGCCACGCTTGCCGAGCGCGCCAAAACCCAATCGTTTGGCCTCATCGAGGAAGACGTTATCGTCCTCGATACCGAGACCACGGGTCTTTCGGTGCAGGACAACGAGCTTATCGAGATATCGGCGGCTCGCCTTTCGGGCCGCGAGGTTGTCGATCGCTTCGATACCTTCGTGCATCCCAAGCAGCTGATTCCCGCCGAGATTACTGAGCTCACGAGCATTACAAACGCCGATGTGGCAGATGCCCCGTCGGCCGTTGAGGCTGTCGCCGCTCTCGCCGATTTTGTCGGCGGCTGCCCGGTAATCGCACATAACGCCACCTTCGACCGTTCGTTTATCGAGTCGGTCAAGGGCGGCGTCAACGTCAGCGACATCTGGATCGATTCGCTGGCACTGTCGCGCATCGCGCTTCCGCGCCTGGCCTCGCATAAACTGTCTTTCATGGCCGACCTGTTTGGCTGCGACTCGGTGTCCCACCGCGCCAACGCCGATGTCGACGCCTTGTGTGGTGTGTGGCGCGTGTTGCTCGTGGCGCTCACCGACTTGCCTCAGGGCTTGATGGCGCGCCTGGCCGACATGCACCCCGACGTACCCTGGTCCTATCGTCCCATCTTCTCGTTCTTGGCGGGGCAGAACCCCGGTTCCATCTTCTCTCTCAGCGCCGCCCGCGCCGACGTACTCAAGGCCGATCGCGCCGATGATCGGGTGGACGCCGACGAATTGCCGGTCCTTAAGATGCCGAGCCGCGAGAAAATCGAGGCGGACTATGCCCCGGGCGGCCTGGTTAATCGCATGTATCCCACGTACGAGCCGCGCGATGAGCAGATTGCGATGGCGCTCGAGGTTCGTGACGCACTCGTTACGGGAACGCATCGCGTGATTGAGGCGGGGACGGGCGTCGGCAAATCGATGGCTTACCTGGTGCCTTTTGCCGAGGCCGCGCGCCGCAACAACATCACGGTTGGTATCGCAACTAAATCGAATAATCTTGCCGACCAGCTCATGTATCACGAGCTGCCCAAACTTGCCGAGCAGCTGGACGGAGGTCTATCGTTTTGCGCCCTCAAGGGCTATGACCACTATCCATGCTTGCGCAAGATTGAGCGCATGAGCCGCGGCCAGGTCGAGATTACCACCAAGCGCGATCCGGCGGACACGCTCACGGCGGTCGCGGTCATTATGGCGTACGTCTGCCAATCAGCCGATGGCGACCTCGACTCGCTCGGCATTCGGTGGCGCAGCGTCAACCGCCCCGACTTTACGACGGCCTCGCGCGAGTGTGCTCGTCGCCTCTGCCCGTTTTTCCCTGATAAATGTTTGGTCCACGGCGCTCGCCGTCGTGCGGCGCATGCCGATGTGGTGGTCACCAACCATTCCCTGCTGTTCCGCAACGTCGCGGCCGAGGGCAGGATTTTACCTCCGATTCGTCATTGGGTAATCGACGAGGCCCATTCCATCGAGCGCGAGGCGCGCCGCCAGTGGGCGCGCGTGGTGTCGGCGGACGAATCACGCGTTCTGTTTGAGCGCCTGGGTGGCTCGAGCACCGGCGCGCTAAGCCAGGTTTCCCGTGATTTGGCAACCTCCGAGGGCTCTACGCTCTATCTGGGCCTTACTGCCAAGGCAACGTCGACGGTTGCGCGCGCGAGCATGGCAATCGCCGACGTGTTCGATGGCGTTCGCGAGCTCGGTCGCCGTGCCCGTGGGGGTTATGACAATGCCAATCTATGGATTGGCCCCGAGCTGCGCGAATCTGACGACTGGCATGATTTCTTACAGTCGGCCTACGCTGCCATCGACGCATTGGAACAAGCTGACAAGAGCGTCGACGCGCTGGTGCAAGCCGTTGCCGCCGACAAGCCCGAGGTTGTTGTCGACCTGGGTGATATCTCGCGCCGCCTGCACGAGCTGGCCGAGAACCTCAAACTCATCATTGATGGCACCGATGAACACTATGTGTATTCGCTGCAGGTCAATCGCAGGCTGCGTGCCGGCGGAGAGTCAATGACCGCAGAGCGCATCGACATTGGCGAGGCCTTGGCAACCGAATGGCTGCCCGAGGTTCACACGGCTATCTTTGCCTCGGCGACCATGACGGTGTCCAAAAGCTTTGAACACTTTAACCACGCGGTCGGCCTCGATCGCATCGGTGCTTCAACATCCTCATCGCTGCACTTGGACTCGAGCTACGACTTCGATTCGAACATGGCTGTAGTCGTTGCGGGCGATATCCCCGATCCGCGCGATCGTGAGAGCTATCTTACGGCGCTCGAGCGCGTGCTGGTCGACGCCCATCTTGCCATGGGCGGATCGGTGCTCACGTTGTTCACCAATCGGCGCGACATGGAAGACCTGTACGCCCGCGTTGAGCCCAAGATGGCCCGTGCGGGTCTGGAGCTCAACTGCCAGCAGCGCAACTCATCTCCTCGTCGCCTGCGCGACCGGTTTATCAATGAGCCGACCTCGTCGCTTTTTGCGCTTAAGGCCTTCTGGGAGGGGTTTGACGCCAGCGGCGAGACGCTGCGTTGCGTCATCATTCCCAAGCTGCCGTTCTCGAGCCCCACGGACCCGCTCTCGTGCGAGCGCAACCTGCGCGAAGACCGCGCTTGGGCGCGCTATTCGCTGCCCGAGGCGGTGCTCGAGGTTAAGCAGGCGGCCGGCCGCCTTATCCGCTCGTCGACCGATTGCGGCGTGCTGATTCTGGCCGACCCGCGCCTGGTGACGAAGGGCTACGGGAAGAAGTTCTTAACGTCGCTGCCCACGAGCTCCTACCAGCGCATCGAATCGGCGCAGATCGGTCACTATCTGCAACTGTGGCGCGCACACCACGAGCGGCGGCGCTAAAGCGGACAGACGAGGGTTTTTGCCATATCGCACAGACGCTTTGACAGGGCGGGGTCATCCAAGATGCGGATGGCTCCGCCCGCTGCGATTATCTGGCTCAGTAGCCAACGCTCGGAGCCGTAATGCACGGTTACCGTTGCCATGTCTGCCCCGCTGCGCTCGATTAGGGTGATGCCGGCCCAGTCCAGATGCTCCGCCATATCGAATGGCATCAAGAGCTTTGCGCTACGCTGCGTCCGGGCAAGGGAATCGTGGAGGGATGCGACGCCCGGTGTGTGAGGCACGACGGAGTCTTCCGTCAAGGTGAGTCCCTCGATTTTATCCATGCGATAGGTGCGCTGCTCATCGACCGCGATGTCCCAGGCAATCAGGTATGTTTGGTCGCCGTTTACCGTAATGCGCAAGGGGTCGACCAGACGCTCGCGTGGCCGCGCATCGTCCATCGAGCGATACGAGATGCGGCAACGAACACCGTCCTGAATGGCGCAGCTCAGCTGCTGCCAGTGCGACCCGTGGTTGACGGTGTCAAAGACGCGCTGGTTATAGCCGAGCTCTTCGGGCAGAAGGGCATGTCGAATCCGAGCTGCCGTCTGCGGCTCGATCCCCAACGATTCAAGTTCATGGTTGAGCACAGCGCCTTCGGCGGCACTCAGACGCAGCGGTAGCACACGCCCGGCGTCACCGGTGAGGACCACACACTCGCCGTGGCATTCGCAGATGATGCGCGCACCCGATTCTCGGTCCGCGAGCGTCGAGACGATCTCGAGAATCTCGTCGAGCGATACTCCCGTGATGTCAAAGCGGTCGCAAATTTCGGTTCGTGTCATGCCGCTCTCGCCGGCGGCGTAGAGGGCCTCCATGATGTCGATGGCGCGCGAGAGTCTCTGCTCGCTGGTGAGTTTACGCACGGGCATGCTCGTGCACCGTCCTTTCAATGAGGTGGTTCCACGCCTGCTTGAGCGATTTGGGGGCCATGGGCCTCATGCCGTCCATGGCGTGGGCCATGCAAAATGAGGCGGCGGCTTCAAGATTGCGCACGTCAACGGTCCAAGTCCATCCCGCATCGGTATGTGCGAGCTCACCTCGCCCGCGCGTGAGACCGTTGATCATATCGATCTGCGTCTGAGGGGCGAACGAGAACGTGGCTGCAACGGGCGGTCGGTCGGCAAAATCGAATTCAAAGAACAGATAGTCGTTGAGATTGAAGTCCGCAGGGATGGCGTAGGCCTTCGAAGGACGCCAAGCGCGAACGATGCGGTCGCAGCGGAATGTCCTGATGTCGTCGGTGACATTGTCGAGGCCGCAGAAGTACGCCACGCCCTCGCGCTCGAACATGCCGTAGACGCAGACGGTACGCTCTTTCTGCTCACCGCGTCCGTTCTGATATAAAAATCGCAGCGCGCATCGCTCGGCAAAGGCGCTCCATACCGCATCGACGGTGGGAGAGCGGCGGATCGGTGCTTCGTCCGCCGTCGTCCTGCCGGTGAGGTAGGCAATCTTGGAACGAATATCGGCAAGCGGCGCGGCAAAAGTGGATGAGCCGGCCGCTATTGTCTGGTCGATAGCGTTGAGCAGGATATCGGCGTCGTCTGCGGTGATGAGGCCGCCTGCCGCAAACGTGTGCTCGCGGTCGATTGTCCATGAGCTTTCCTCGGTCTCCTGCGCGCCGGCGGGGCGAACCTCCTTGATTAAGATGCCGCGTTCGAGCAGTTTGTCACGATCGCGCCGAAACTTGCGCTTATCCGAGTCGATATTGCCCGAGCCATATCCCAGGTCAGAATCCAAGACGATCTGCTCGGTCGTCAGCGGTTCGGGGGAGCTGTTGAGCACAAAGAAAAGATTGAGGATGCGCTGAGCCGTTTTATCGAAACTGGGCTCCGAATTCCCCTTTTTTATTGTCGCGGTCGCGTCGCTTGCCGTCATAGAGTCCTCGCATGAGAAGGTGGTTTGCTGCCATGATTTTAGTCCGATATGGAGATTAGGCTATATCCTTGTCCGCTCGGGGCGTTAAGATGGCCCGAATTCGGTCGTTTGCGCTCGCTCGGGGTATACTTTCGACTATATACGGTTCTAATGTGCATGCATTGGGCCTATTTGTCGGATTATGGATGTGGAGCGCACATGGCGAACACCCAGAACTATATTAACCACCTGCTGCAGAACACCGGCATCACGCCGGCATGCAGCGAAGAAGAGCGCTTGGCTGCCGAGGATATCGCTCAGATCTTCCGCAACCACGGCTTTGATCCCGAGGTTCAGGAGTTCAATGCCCCGGCGCCCAGCAGGTTGGCATTTGCCGTTACCGGTATTCTTGCGTTTGCCGGCGCCCTGCTGATGGGCATCGGTGGCGGCATCGGCTTGGTCGGCACCTTGCTGGCCATTGTCGGCGCCGTTCTTTACGTGCTCGAGCGCACGGGCCACCCCGTGGTTTCGCGCCTGGGCAAGACGGGCGTGAGCCAAAATGTCATCGCCTACCACAAGGCCTCGGGCCCGCTCGCGTCTCCGCGCAACCGCCCGGTGGTCGTTGTCGCACACTACGACTCTCCCCGTGCTGAGCTGCTCGCCCGCGAGCCCTATGCTTCGTATCGTGCGCTCATCGCCAAGCTGTTGCCCGTTGCCACGGTTGCCCCTGCTGCCGTTGCCATCTTGCGTATCCTGCCGCTCCCCGGCGCGCTCAAGGTTCTGCTGTGGATTGTCGCGATCCTCGCTTCCCTCGTTGCGCTCGCCAACGCGGCAAACATCATTTCTAACCGTTTTGTGCTTCCCTATACGTCCGGCGCAGTGTGCAACAAGTCTTCTGTCGCCGCTATGCTCGGCGTTATGGACAACGTTGCTCCCTTCCAGGGCGAAAACGAGTTTCCCGACGATGTTCCGTTCGATACCTATTTTGGGGAGCAGAAGCGTCGTGCCGAGGAGATGGCGCGCGCAGCAGCGGAGTATGCCGCGGCCCAACAGCAAAACGACTACGGCAACACCATCGAGTATGAAGAGCCTACCTACGCCGAGGACGAGTTCGGTCAGCCGATTGCTCCCGACGCTCAGACCGAGCCCGAACAGGGCGAGGCTTTCGACGAGCAGATCGAGGGCTTTGAGGGTGCGTCTGCCGACGAGACGCTGATTGGCGCCATCGTGCCCGAGGATCAGAATCAGGCTGTCCAGGCCGAAGAGTTCAATGACGAGGTTTCCGCTGCCGAGCCGGTGGAGGAGCCTGTCGCGGCCGAGCCCGAGCCCAAGCTCTATCGCAATGCCGCCGGCAACATCCGCTTTGGTTCGGATGCCATCCGTGCGCTCGGAATGCTTCCCGAGTCCTGCACGCTCGATTACGAGGAGGGCGAGGAGCCGACGTTTGAGCCCGAGCCTGCCCCCGTCGTGACTGCACCTGCGCCCGCTGTCACCGTGGATGATGAGTCTGCCGCGGTTGCCGCTGCCGTTGCCGAGCCCGAGGCAGTGTCCGCGATCGATCCCGCGGCAGGACTGGACGTTTTGGCTCCCGCCGCGCCGGCGCAAGACGTTGCGGACGAGTCTGACGACGATTACGTTGAACAGCCGAGGCGCGTGTCTTACGAGAGCGATACTGATTTTTCGGCCGAGATTCCCGCGGCAACGCCCCATGCCGACATTGCATCCGCGTTCTCGTCGATTGGCGCCAGCGCTTCCAACTTCTTTAAGGGTGCGCTTGCAAAGGGCAAGAAATTTGTCGACGATTTCGAGGAGAAGCGCGCTGCCGCACGCGAGGCTGCCGAGCAGGAGGCTATCGCTCAGCAGCAGGCAGCCGAGGCGGCACGTGAGCACGCGGCGCAAGAGTTCGAGCAGAACGAGGCTATGCAGTCCGCGCCCGTCGACGCCGCCGAAGCTACAACGTCCTTTGAGTCCCAGCAACCGGCGTCCGCGGATGTTGTTGAGGCGACGACGTCTTTCGAGGCCCAGCAGCACGTCGATAGCACCATGTCGTTTGATGCCGCGCAGTTCGATTCCACGATAACGTTTGAAAAGCAAGGCACCGCGATTGCCGAGCCCCTTCCTGTTTCCGATGAACAGGGCGACGCGGCAGACGATGACGAGCCTATTGATGCTGCCGAAATCCAAGATGCCGCCGAGGACGAGTCCGTCGAGGCCAACTCTGACGAAGAGCAATACGCGGCAGCCGAGCAAGATGATTCGACCGAGGCCGAGCAGGAGGAAGTGTCTGTGGTTTCCGAGACTCTCGAAACGGATGAGTCGAGACCTTACTCCACGCAGATTTTCACCATGCCGACCCCGAGTGGTTCCGGTGCCACGGTTGCCAATGTCGCTCCCACCCAGGACGAAACGGTCGATTCCCTTATGGCCCAGATTTCCTCCCAAGCATCGCCGCGTCCGCAGATGAATGTTCCCGATCCGGCGTCGGCACCGTCGCCTGCACCCTCCTCGTCTCCGCTGGCTTCGGTCCCCGATCCGTCGCTGCCGTCTATGAAGCAGGCAAACGTTGCGTCTCGCACGTCGCTGTTCGACCTTCCCGATCCCTCTGCCCAGGTCAACGACCCCTTTGCTACCGCCCAAGGTCCCGAACCCACATCGGCACCCGTTGCGCCTCCCATGCCCGTTGCGTCGGGCGCGCAGCCGATCGAGACCATTTCGGCTCCCGCCCCGGCGGCACCCAAGTCTCGTAAGCGCGGCCTGGGTGGCCTGTTCGGTCGTAAAAAGAAAAACGAGCAGGACAGCATGAGTGACTGGCTGGGCGTCGAAGACGATTACGATGCCAAGAAGTCCGGTCGCGGTATCGGTTCGTGGGATAACTTCGAGGACGATAACGATGGCTGGAAGGGTGGCGCTACGTCTTCCGATGGCGCTTCTTCCGAAGATATGCTCTCGGCTGTCGCCTCTATGGGCGATGATGAGCTGCTCGGTCACGATATCTGGTTTGTGGCAACGGGCGCCTCGGATTGTGATGGCGCCGGCATGAAGGCCTTCTTGGCTTCGCATCGCGATAAGCTCCGCGGCGTATTCTTCATCAATCTTGAATCCGTCGGCGCCGGTAGGCTTTCGGTTGTGACGGTCGAGGGCGAACAACAACTGCTCAAGGGCGATCGCCGCATCATGAACCTGGTCAGCAAGGTCTGCAAGTCGTTCCATGTCGATTGTGGCGCGCTCGAGATGCCCTATGCCAAGACCGATGCCTATGCCGCGCTCGAGGCGAGCCGCCGAGCCCTCACCATCGCCGGCGTGGACGGCACGCGCCTGGCTTGCGCTCGTACCGAGGACGACCTGCCCCACAATGTCAACCCGACGAACATTGCCACGGTATCCGAGGTCGTGACCGAGGTTATCCGCCGTTCGTAGACGGAGCTCTAAGGAGTCAACGTGTTTTCGTATATTAAGCGCCATTGGCCTGTCTACGTGATTTTGACCTTGATCGCCATTGCGTTAGGATTTGGGGCTGCCTACATCGTGGGTGCGAAGGGCTCGACCCCCGCCTCCGCAATCAGCGAAGAGGTGGAGCAAGAACAGAGCACGGGTGCCGATGGGATTCCTGAGTCCGAGCAGGCAATCGTTGATGGTGGATCTTCGTCTGCAGAGTAGATACGGCGATTTACATGATTGAAAGCGGGCGAGCCGGGGGACTGGCTCGCCC